>NZ_AUFW01000012.1 GCF_000426705.1 Spirochaeta cellobiosiphila DSM 17781 | reverse complement strand
ACCCTCCTCCAATGTAATAGTTCCCTCACCATAGGGACAGGGGATGCCCTGAGTATTGAATCCTCCTCTGGAATGGATATAGTAGCCTCAGGGGATGCTGTACTCGAAGGGAGTAAGATCGACCTTAAAGGCTCCGGGGGTGTTACTGCTGAAATGAAGCAAATAGCCAAGGAGAATGATCAGGTCCTTGGTATCGACTTCCATGACATCCAAGTTCCTTCACCATCAGGACTTACTCTTGTCCCTATGATTCCTCATCCCTACCTGGGAAAACTCGTAGACGGTCTATCACAGGACGTTATGATATCTGGTTCCCCAGCGGCAACCAAAGATTCAACGAGTATGTTTGACACACCAGGACACATTCCCATGCCTCCTGGAGTTCAATTCAAAAAGAATCCCAGTAATGAAGGGGTTGTCTCCTCAGGAACATCTACCAAGGTTCTTATCAATGGTAAAGAAGCCGCCTGCTTAGGTTCTATGGTGAAAACCTGTAGCGATCCCCAAGATCAGGAGACCTGTACCATAGTAGCTGCAGGAGCGGCAGTCCCCCTGCCTATTATGCTCCCGGGTATGGATCCAGATCAGTTCAAACAGGATGGCGGGACGATCTTTAATGTGGAGAACCCTATCGCCAGCAAAGAGGCGGCAGAAGCCTCTCGACAAGAAAGAAGCCTATCCAGTCCTTCCTGGAGCGTCACTTCCGCCCTTATAGGGGAAGAAGTGACTATGAGTGTCTCCACCAGTAACGTTCCTGATATGAGTGTGGTTCACTTTACCATCTGGGATCAAAATGCTGATCAGGAAACTGATTCTCCAGAAAAGAAAGTCTGGGCTCGCGTAGAAGGGGGACAAGCAGAAGCGAAGTGGATTTATTCCTTCCAAGCAGATCCTCAAAATCCTTTGACCGAGAAGCCTAAGTTTATCTTTACAGCTAAGTGTTTTAAGTGTGAAAGAATCGCTAGTGACACAGTTGAAATGGGTGATAAAATCAAAATGGTATTCACTAACCAATTTGATAATCCCCTTAGTAATCTGTCCATCAAACTAATACATGATTCAGGTGATGAGATAACAGGTACAACTGACGACGATGGAGTCTTAGAACTAGAAGACTTAATACCAGGCCAATATCATATAGATCCAGAAGAAGAGGAATAGTCATGGCTAATGAAGAGAACACAACAGAAAGTGAAGAAGAGACAACAAAAACTATTGAAGTTAGCGATCTTGAAATAGTCCAAGGTAAAACTAAAGTTACAACGGGAATAACCAATGAAATCATCATTAAAATGTCTAGCTATAACGAATCGGAGTGAAGGAAATATGAATCAAAGAAAATTACTACTAACATTATTATTAGCCCTACTGAGTCTCCTACTATTAGGATGTCCTCAGAAAGCTGAGGCAGATCAGACAAAAGAAGAACCCTCTCCCAGTGTAGAAGATATCGTACAAACAGAAGAACCTATAAATCCTGGAGATATCGTTATAGAAAAAGCTCCTGTTAACACAGACACAGCTAATAGCCGTGATCCCTATTGGTCCACATTAGGATATGAAACATGGCAAGGAATTACTGATGTTACAGAATTACCTGAATCTTTGATGTTGGATATGCTTAATTTGAATTGGATGACTTGGCAAGCTAATGGTTATTTGACACTGGAAGAAGTGGTCATTAAATATCATCTTAACTTAGGAGAGCTTAATGCTGAAAACCTTAATAGTGCAGGCTATAACCTATATGAGAAGGGTGATTATGAATCAGCTATGGTCTTATTTACAGAAGCCATTGAGCTTGATCCGACCTATGTATATGCCCATTATAATTTTGCCTGTGCAGGATCGCTTTACCTTCAGTATTGGAATAATCAAGATAGCGGCTTATATGCCCAACAGGAAGGATATTATAATGAAAACTTCCTTAATAATGTCCAAGATGCTGTATTTCAAAATCTAAGCCTTTCTTTTTTTCTAGCCTCTAGATATTTAGAAAAATCAAAAACGGATACAGATCTTGAATATATACGAAGTTTAAAACGCTATTCGAACCTTCGCCAAAACTTATCAGAACCTAAGTTCTGGTTTCTCTACGGATTCTATAAAGTGGAACCCAATTCCTATTGGGAGTATCAGCCTGAACTTAATGAACTATCTATTACCCTTGATGGTGGATTTTATTCAGCTAGAGGATTCAAAAATCTATTTAGAGACATTAAAGGAAATACAACAAATCTATGGGAATATCATCTTCATCAATTTATTGACAAAAATCAGGTTAACTTTATTCAGCTAACAACGGATACATTACCCCAATTAAGTTATCGCCTGATTTGGAATATGTATGAAGCTTATGGGGAAAAAGGAAGTCAACCCTACCTCATGGCTCAAAATAATAAGATAGAGATAATTGGTGTGATGATAGTTGATGATTACTGGGATTATGATGGTATTGATCAACTGTATTCCTATCACATTGAGTATCCAAAGTTAGACACTAATGGAAACAGAGTATATTCTTCGTATATAGATTGGATACCTTCTAATAAGCAACACTTTTTTATGACTATAAGTGAATATTACAACAGAAAATCTGAATACTATAAAAAATTAATAAAAGAAAAATTTGAAAAAATGGAGAATAGCGATGGGTCTCTATAGCGATAACTGTGATATTAGCAAGATATCTGGCATAATCAACCGTTACTTAGACTCACATTCATACCTAATTGAAGAGCAGATTTTCGACATTGATTTACCCATCTCTAAAATGAGAAAATTAAAAAAAATCGATGAATATACGAAAGACACTGATCCTTTTAATGACCTTAAAGAAGTCATTAATGAAGGAAAGTTTAACAAGGAATTAATGCCTATTGGCAAAAAAGATAAAAAGGATAAGAAAGCTATATGTTTACATTTTACTGCTGGTGCTACTAAGGGCGCAGACGGTACTACATGTAAGACACCTTCAGATCTTGTTGATGCCAAGCGGCATGCCGTCAATTATTGGGTGTATAGAGACGGGACTATTGTGGAATACATGGAACCTGAATATTGGGCACATCATTCTTCTTGTGGGGATAAATATAATCCACAAGTTATCGCAATTGAAATTGTGAATTATGGGCCCATATATTTAGAAGGTAGTGATTTAAAATGGGTAGATCCACAAGGTAGAATATGGCAATATTGTGAACTTGATGCCGCCCTTAAAGGTCCAGATAAGGCCTATATAGACTTGATGGATAATGATTATGATAAACTTGGTCGATATAAAAAAAACTCTTATCGTGGCTATAGATACTATCCAGCATTTGCTTCAGAACAGGTAGTTAGTGTAGCTAAACTGTTAAAATCCTTATGTAATGAGTATGATATTCCCTATCGTTTTCTTCCTTACGACATGCGTTTTGATAAATTTAGCACAGGCGAAACTACAATGGTGAATGTTTCATTGAAAGAGCTAGTCACAGCTTGGAACTTCATGGACGAGGATAAGGACAAAGCTGGCATTTTTTCCCATGTTAATACGAACGGAGAAGCTAAATGGGATATTGGACCAGCCTTTGACTGGGAGTTTCTAGAGAATTATGGTCGTGGTTGTAATACTTGTTTTCCGCTTGAGATAAAAAGTAATACAATGACTCCTCTTCATTGGCTTAAAAACATCGAAAGTGAAAGTGCCTCTGGTTACTATCCTATTGGAAGTAATCTATCAGTACACACAGGGGTTCATATTTCAACAAGCAATCCAGACTTTACACCAGTTAGAGCAATGGCTAATGGTTATATCATAGCTTTCAAATTCTACACGGAGAAGGAACAATCGGAATTCCCTTTTTACATACCGAACATTAATCAAATAGGCCATGCCGGTTTTATACTTATGAAACATGATTTAAAAAATATAGAATCTAGCGAGGATAAGTGTACATTTTACTCGATGTACATGCATCTACAACCACCTGAAAAAGATCCAAAATACGAGGTACCATTATGGTACTCAAAATTAAAAGCTTTAGTTGAAGGAGGTAAGTTAGATATAAGTTATGGCAGTAGCTTTGGCACAGAGACAGATTCTACAGATAACTTCTATATGAGAGATTCCCATGATGATTTAAAAGAAATCACTTTTATAGAGGGAATACCGAGGATAGCTGGTACGGACAAAAACACATTAGATATAAATAAGTTTAAAATAATAACACTATCGGAACCTTGGTTGCACGTTAATGGTGGTGACATTATTGGCTATACAAAGCCATTAAAATCAGAACAAAATTATGTACACTGGGAAACATTTAGTACTTCTGAAGACAATGACCAAAATTTTAGTTATCTATTAAAGTTAATAAAATCAAAATTTAACACTAATGAGATAAGCTTTGAACATTTGGAAGCTGCAGATGACAGTATATATGAAGCAAATGAGTTAAATAATATGTTTGATAACTCTGAAGGTCGTTTCATTAAATCCCTATTACATAACACTTACTATAAAAAAACTAATAATGATGTTATTAGTGCTTATGATAAAATTAAAAGTGTTTATAATAATCAAAATCACAATTTTGATCTTACCATTCAAGTATTAGATGAGTTAGATTTTGAACTTAAAGATGATATCAAGCTAACTATAAAGAACTCAGAGAACACACTATATTCCCAAAATTATAATGAGTTAATTAATAATAATGGATCTCTTCCTGTTCAGTCACTAGAATTCATCGAATGTGTTTCAGATAGTAATACTTCAGTATCATTTAATATAGAAGAAAGAAACCAATTTGACTTATTCAAAGAATTTGTGAACACACCATATTCCTTTAGAAATAGCCAATTGAATCTACCTTCTACTTATACCTGTATTTATTTCGAAAGAATATTTAACAAGTTAAATAATCAGGGTCGAATAGATTTAAATTTAAACTATGATCAAGAGTTTTATACTAACCGTGCTCTATTTGATTCTCAAGAAGTACCTATCTTTGATTCCATCTTTTCTGGAGCTAATTCTCTAATTAATTTAAATAATAATTTATATTTTAATAATCCAGCTATAATATTATGGATGTTAACATTATTACAGGAAACAATCACTGATTGCTCAAATGATTTTTGGTCCGAAAGGGAAAATCCACTAACTAATTATGGATTTTGCATTGATGATGAAAACAAGAAGCTCGGAGGGGACTGTTATATTCTTATAGTAGCTAAATACTATAGAAGAGGTAAGCCGGATAAAGCCGATGATGATAATTTTCGAACAATAACAATTAATAGTACAGATAATGATGACAAGTCCCTAAAGGTACATTTAGATAACACAGGCAAGTACACTAGTAAATTCACAATTGATAAGTGGGGTAAATACAAAATTGATGAAGGATTATCAACTATACAGGGCTTAGAATCTTCATTTATGATTCCAAAACCTAAATGGGGTAAAATTACTCATGATAAAGAGAATAATGTTTTAACTTTTTCTGATATTGAACACCTTAAAGGTACTGTTAAATGGATAATACATCAAACATTCCATTACAATCATAAAAGTATTGATATTTTATATCCTCTAGAGACTAACTCAATTAGTACTTCTATAACACTTGATTTAAAGAAACTCAAAATGGATCTAAAGCCATATTTTAGCCTATTTGATGAAGAGGATAAGATTGATGAAAGTAAAGAAATGAGCGTAGAAATAAGTGTAAGACTATACAATGTTAGTAGCACTTTTTGGACTTCCTTACCTAAAGAGGAAGATGACACATATTGGGATAAACTAAGAACTCTTGAAAACTATGAATATACATCAAGGTGGCAAAAAACAAAAATGGACTCACTCACATATTTGCCTAATACTCAAATTTGTAATTCTAAAACTTCTAGTGTTCCTGTTCATTTAAGATATTTTAAAAGTGAAACAGATGAACAATTAACAAAATCCGAAATAAAACTTGAAAAGGAAACGAATGTTAAAGTGTTTACTCATCCAATAACAAAGGACTTTATACTTTACACATTGACCGATACTGATAATACAAAAAGTACATTCTGTAAAGTCATCTACAATGAAAAAATGTATTATGTATATGATTCAAGAGTTAAGAAACCATAGAACTTTACATCAGTTTCATCTAAGGAGAAACAATTGGCAAATTATACAAATCTAGGCTCTGCAAAAACTATATTTATCAAGCCTAAAATAAATTTAAAGAAGTTTAATCTCAGTTCAGATAAAGATGCAGATCAATTCAAATTTAAATTAACAATATTGGAATCCCCCTTCAAATCCATAGCAAATTGTAGTTTGACCTATAATACTAATAATGGAATAAATGATATAAGTGATAATTTCTCCTTTTCTTCACCAGACAATACGACATCATTGATTGAATGGGCTAACATTAGCGTTGATACGATTATGAAAGCATTCTATAGAAGTATTGTTTTTAAGAACAAAAATCCAGAAATAGATTTGATATGTAGAATAAAAAATGTGGATCTAATTGAGTGTAAGACAAATCTTGAAATTGATTATTCTATCAAATTAGACATAAAAAGTAACATAGGTGAACAAACAGATAAATGCAATAATGTAGGAAGTAACCGATTTGAGGCTTCTGGATTTAAAAAGACATATCAAAAAATAGGAACACCTTTAAAGTTCTATATAAAAAAAGGAGAAGATTTCTCAAATATGAAGTTCAAACTTTTTATCTGGGAGGCTGACTATAATGGTGAAAAACCAAAATGGCAAAAAATAAATAAAGACAGTGAAGAATATACATTATTTCTCAAAGATAAACCTTCGAATGCAAAAGTTCTTGATCTAAATCCTTCTAATAATCTTGATATATTGGAAACAGAAGAAATAAATATAGGATGGTATAACGACAAAATCAATGTTGGGAATATAGAGATTGGAACAACAGCAGAGTTATATGAGTGGTCAATTATTATAGCGGCATATAGCGGAAATATTGACCTAAATAGTGAGATAGTTTTTAACGACAAAGCGAATTTCTACTATGTCTTATATGACACATTCATGAAATCAAATAAGCTAGCATTTAGCACGCTCACTTACAAAGATAAAACAGATAACTATGATGAGTCTGGTGAAAAATTAGTAGATACCACCTATTCTGTTAGCTTTCAAATAGATAATTTCAGTGCACCACAAAGCTTTGATCCAAGTCAATTTATAAGTTTAAAAATCTATAATAAAAATAATGATATAAATCTCTCAGATACTGACATAGTAATCCAAGAAATCAAGCATGAGCAAAAAGATGTATATGTACTTGTAACCATGTCAATAAATATTTCACCAGAACAAAACGAACAATTAAAGAACTTATACTACTTTATTGATTTGAGACACTATTTTCATAATGGAGGATATATTATTAATTCTGTTGGCTCAAATATTGTAAAGTTAGACCAAGAAAAATTAAAAGTAGTTGATAAAGAAGATAAAGAAGATCAAATTATTGGATATATATATGCAGTAAATAAGTAAATCTCACAGATACAAATGCTTATTTTTTAGTATGATTTTGATATTAAAAAGTATCTATTCTTATTTAATAAAAGAAACCAGTTAAACATTCGGAGTTAAAAATGAAACATCTCGTTATCACAATTATTTTAATAATATTTTTAACTAATAATATGTATTCACAAAGTTTAGAGTTCATAGTTACGGAAAACTGTACAGCATATGATGTTTCAGATAAAAAGGATGATATATTCGAAAAAGGTGAGATATTGGTATACAATAAGGACGATTATTTTTTTTATGATCAAAACACAACTTATAAGATGCTAATCACAGTTTCACGTCCAAATACAAAACATTCTTATTATACTGATCTTGATTGTCTTGCATTACGTAATTCCATTCCTAAACATACAGAACTAGAGAATGATATTTGGATAGAGAAATATAATATTGACATATTGTTGTTGCCAGAGAATCAAAGAGAAAAGTTTATTAACTCAAAAACATCATACTGGAGTGATTATAAACAAGAGTATTTATATGATTTTGGGGATCCTATAAATGAGCCTTGGTACAATTTTTATTCACCACTAGATTTGAATATTGATACATACTATATGAACTTTTCTGCATTCCCAACTTTTTATTCAATGGACTTACTAATATCAAATATAGAGAAAGAAAGCAATAAATATACTTTTACTGTTTTTTCAAAACACCTAGGTAATGATAATAATGTGCAGTTTGAGTTTAGAGACCTTTATTACAAAGATTCTCCCTATAAACTTTTTTTAATCCAAGACGGCGACTACTTAGATATGTACTTAGGCATGATAAGACCTTCAAAAAATGTCTTCTCCTACATACGTGGAAACCAAGAAATGATTGAAGAAATAGAACACTTCGTCAGAAGAGAACCCTATGATCCCAGTAAAATCCTGTGGCCACGTCACGCTAATGGAACCAGTGATTATGACGATAAGACAATCCTTGACCATAAGACAGGGAATGCCTACTTAACATTACATAACTCAACAATAAGAACAGAGCCAGACTCTAACTCTGACATTGTCACTGACATCAAAAAGGACGATGTTGTCACAATACTTGAAAAGACTAACGGTGTAACAATAAACGATATCCAATCAAATTGGCTCAAAGTGAAAACAGATAATAATCAAACTGGCTGGGTATTTGGAGGAGACATATCCTTAAATGATGCCACCTCACGTGAAGAACAGGTACAATATGAAGCAGAACATGCTGAACTTCTCAAAGTAGCCCAGCAGTATCAGGAAAAATTAGAACAAGAACGAAAAGCAGAAGAAGAACAAAAAGCCATAGAGCAAAAAGCCCAAGCTCTCAGAGATGAAGAAGAACGATTGCTACAAGAAGCCATGGATAAATTAATAGATTTCGACGTCTTTCTTAATGTTACTGGAGGAATGCTTGTTTTCATAATCCTACTTATTGTTGTTATTTTAATTTTGAAGAGCAAAAAGAAAAACAGGAAGTCTAAATAACTATATTTGCGCTAGGATTCCAGATAGAAGAGAAATAGAGAATTAGAATATCTAGTTGATCTCATATAATATAAAAAATGATATAAGAGCTATTTTTGTTGATTTTGAAAAAGAAGACTAGTATATACTTTTTGAAAGAAAAAGGATTGAAATGCAAAAATAAGTGAATTTCAAATCACAGCTGAGAAAAGTGATATATGGGAAGGCAATTCTAAGTTAAACGAATTGGTCGATAATAATGGGGGCTTAAACTTTGTACATCCTATATATTTTGCTGATCATCTCCGCAAGGCTGCTGCGATTGATGAAAATCATAAATATAAAAACAAAGCCATTACCTTATATGGTTATCATAAACCTAGTGATGGGAGTATAGTTTCCAAAAAGATTGTTTATGCAAAAGATAATCCGGGATTCATGCCTGATGGTCAATTTTCTTGGACACAATGGTTTAACGAGAAGCCTTATTCATCTGACTATAGACATGAGGGGGTAGATATGGCTGTAGCGGCTGCACTATCCGGAACGGTTCCTATTAAAGCATTAATAAGAGGAAAAGTTGTTTGGAGTCATGATTATCTTAACGATCACTATGGACGTTGTATTATTATCCAAGCAAACCAGAAATATAAAGGATTATATAGGTATTACCTTTTAGCCCATTTAGAGAGAAAGGATTCAATACCTGAAGTTAATTCTATCATTGTTCCTAATCAAATTGTGGGCTACATTGGAAACACAGGACATTGCGTTAGTCATTGGCAATGGGATAATACTGATAAAAAATTAAAACGTGTAGAAAAGGCTATAACAATTAAAAACGAACATCATACTGATAGCAGAAAACATGGTGCTGGTGCACACTTACATTTGCAATTATTTTTGAGTAGTAAGGATCAAGACAAATTCTCTGTTCATCTAAATGAACATCTTAGAGATGAATTTAAATTAGATGAATTTAAAGTTTATAATCCATTCGCATATTCTGAACCGTATATTCTAAATAAGGATTAATAATGAGTTTAAAGAAAATTACAATTTCATTTTTTATATTTTTTTCAATTTTAAAAATATTTTCTCAAGATCTTTCATATGTAGCTAATCAAGATATAGAACTTAGTAAAAATGGATATAACCTGTTTTTAAATAAAGGATCACGAATTTTGTTCAGTAGAAAATATCAAAATGATTTATATTGTGAGTCACCATACTATGATGGTAATTTTAGAATCTATGGGTATGACACACAAAATAATGTGGAAACTTATATAAGTATAAAAGATTTATCCTTAGAAAATATAGTAGCTATATTGCCTAGTAATATTAAGAACTCAGTTTGGTTAATGAATTATTATATGGATCTTTTTGAAAGTAATGAACCAGATATAAAGAAAATTATTTTTTATAATGATAACTCATGGAATACTTGGTTTAATAATTTGAGTATAAATGAACCACCACCATATCCCAAATGGAATGAGAGGTTTAAAGCTCTATATCTAGTAATTAAAGATCAATACATAGTTGCATCAAGAAGCGATTATTGTCAGGTAAACTATATTTTAATAAATCAAATTGTGAATAGTAAAAATACTTTTACTATTTCAGTATATGCATTAAATAAAGAAAGCAATAGTCAAATACAACCGGGTTATGAATCACTATTCCAAATGGATACTCCCTACAACTTAATCTTCGTCCAAGACGGCGACTACCTAGACATGTACATAGACTCTGTCAATGAAGATAATCACATCTTCACCTACGTCAGGGGAACCAAAGAAATGGCTCAAGAAATAGAGCACTTTGTTAGAAGAGAATCCTATGATCCCAGTAAAATCCTTTGGCCACGCCATGCTGATGGAACCAGTGATTATGACAAGGATATAATCCTTAATCACACAACTGGATACTCTTATTTAACCTTACAGAACTGTAACTTACTAGAATCCCCTACTCTTAATTCTAAAGCCATTACAGAATTAAACAAAGATGAAGTTATAACTATTACAGAACAAGGAAAGGAAGAACTTATAGAGGGAGTACAATCCCATTGGCTTAAAGTTACTACTGATGATAATAAAGAAGGCTGGGTATATGGTGGAAATGTATCTTTAAATGATGCTGTATCTAAAACTGAACAAGAACAGTATAAAAAGGAACATGATGATCTTGTCAAATTAACTAGCAAAGTTGAAAAGCAAATAGAGAGAGAAGCGAAAAAAAAACAACTAATTAAAAATATCTGTAATCCCCCCAAGAATTAAGAGTCGATATTTGTAGAAAATTCAAATAATATATGAATGGAGATTCTACATGAGAAAATCAAAATTTACAGACAGTCAAATTATGGCCATGCTTAAACAGGCTGAAAGCGGTATCCCGATACAAGATATTTGCCGAGATAACGGTGTAAGTACTGCTATGTTTTACCGATGGAGATCTAAGTATGGTGGTATGGATACCTCAATGGTTAAGCGATTAAAAGAATTAGAAAGAGAAAATGCGTTGCTTAAAAAAATGTATACAGAAGAAAAACTCAAGAATGAAATTGTGACAGATGCTCTTGAAAAAAAGTGGTAAAGCCATCTGTCAGAAAACAGATGGCTATGTATTATAGAGTTAAGAGACATCTACCAATCAAACTACTGTGTAAGACATTTCATATTAGTGAAAGCTGTTATTACTACACACCAAAATTATCAGAAGAGAACAAACTAATAAGTGACTGGTTATGTAAGCTAACTAACACCCATAGGCGTTAGGGCTTTGGGTTATGCTATATGTACTTAAGGAATGTGATTAGGAATTGAAGTTGATTTTTCGCTTCCATCTGAAAGAATCATTGGATCACTTGAGCAAATAATAGAATGGAGAGGAAAACCACAAAAACTAAGGTGTGACAATGGACCAGAATACATTAGTGATGCTCTTAAAAGTTGGAGTAGAAAAAACTGTATCGAACTATCTTTTATCCAGAAAGGGAAGCAAACACAGAATGCTTACATGCAAATATGAATGGCTATAGTTGAATATCTTCAAATCTATCTATCATGCACAAGAACTTGCGACTAGATGGATGTGGATATACAATAATGAAAGACCTCATTCGTCTTTGGGCGGCATTACCCCTAGAATGGTTTTAAATAATTCTACAAATTACTCCTGTTAATAATGGGGGGATTACAGACCTTGCTCATCAATTATATAAATCTGGTTCATTAACCACCTCCTATTAGTATAAACGCTATAGAAAGTGTTGGCGATTCAGAATTTCTTGATTTTTTATTTTTTAAAAAAAACTAATTGTGTTCATATAGAAAACCTGGTTACAATCATATAAAAATCAATAAAAGGAACAGATATGAAAAAGCTAATTACATTTTTGTTAATTATCTCTACTTTTCTAGTGACAAGCTGTGACATGGATACGGGTTATTCTGAAAGTGAAAATTTTCAGTACGATGCAGTGATCAAGGCAACAGTAGATGATGTTTTTAATGACGACTCTATAACAAACGGTGATAAAAAGGCAGTTATAGACTCACGACTCGCAGAATTATTTCCTGAGTATCAAGGCAGTACAATAGAGATAGACGAAGAATCAACCTCACGATCTTTAACTCTTCTTCCAACTTTTTCAGATGATGATGGAAACTATTATCAATTTGATAAGGAGGATAATACCCTTTATTGTCTGTATGGGACTATTGGACCGCGTAAAGTTCAGATATTTGTCAACTTGTCTGGACTACATAAAATAACAATCTATGAATTTACTGTGAAGACAAAGAAAATTAAGATTAACAATATAACAGGATCTTATAATATCTCTGATTGGAAAGGAGATATACATGTGAAGGCACAGATAACTTGGGATAATGGGACTATTGATAGAAAAATAGCATCAGAGCGAACAGAAGCTGTAACTCTATCAAAGATCTTTTCAATTACGGGGAATCATACAGTTAAAGATTATTACTTCCATGTTTATGAATTTGATAACTATAGAAATTTTCCTAAGGATGATGAAGAAGTAGATTTTGATCATGTCCGATATGGTGGAGACAATAAATAGGAGCCATTTGGCTCCTTTCCTATTCCCTGCTCCCTCCCTGTTTATCAAGAACCAACAAAGCTCCAATAATCCCAAGTATTAGAGTAAGGGGCCAAAAAGCCCCTAATACTTGTACTTGGCCATATGTCCCCTCCCCAAGTTAATAGAATTTTACCATGAGGTTTTATAATCCAAAGGATTTTTGGGGGGATTACACGTACATGGCGGCAATCCTGCCTGTGAAGCAGAATAGTAGGATTTATGCCATAGGGAAATTTGGTTCATACGATTGTTATACGGTTTATTTGTTTTCACGTCCGTATTTTATTTTTGGCTCAGCAGCCATTTGTCTAGAACCTTCTTTTGATATAAAATGACTTAAATAACTAGTTAATTTTGAATCACAGGCATAAATAAACGTTCCCTTAATACCTCTAGTTAAAAGAGTTTTATAGATATTGATTATATATGCCTGTACTTGTTCGATAGATTGTGAACTATGCTTTCCATATTTATCTTTGTAATTTTCTGGAACGAAAAGTATCTTTCCATTTCTAAATATTAATTCCGGGCCAATTATTACTCCACAATAATTTAAATCGTAACCTTGAACAGTATGAATACAACCGATTTCATTAATTGAATTAGGTGTATTTATCCAATCCTCGGTAGTCGCATTCCAACGTAATTTTGTTGATTCTATTTCTATATCATATAGGTTTGGATCATCTTTGCTTATCCAATCCCAAGCATAACCAGCGACTATACGGCACAAACCAAATTGTCTATTAAGAGTTCTAATCTTCTTAACCATTTCGTCGATATTATCAAAAAGACAAAATTTATAATTATCAAAATCTAAATAACTATCTTGTTGTTTTTTTAGGATTCTCTCAATATAAGCTGGGTATTTATCTCCAGCTAAAACACGCTGCTGAGATTTTAGCGAAAACAGATTAGATGATTCTCTAAGATTTGTGAAAACAGCTAAATCGGCATCCGATGGTTTTACGGATTGATTTGGATCATGTAATAGCACAACATGTTTTCCTCTATTTATTATCCAATCCAACTGGCTACTATTTTGAGGATCAATACCTAATTTATTACAAGCATCATCAAATGTTTTATAGTTTGCGAGGTTTCTTCTCTGAGTCAATCTATGTGCTTCATCCACAATAAGAAGATCATATTTTTCTTGTTTTTTTAAAATGTCATAAGGCCCCATTACCATATTTACTTTTAATCCATGAATGTGCTTGAAAATTCTTCTAACAGTCTTTCGTAATGATGTTTGTGGAAATATAACTCCTATTTTGAATGAATTATACGCTTCATCTGAGGCAATATATTTTGCCAAATAAATAGCAAGTATTGTTTTTCCAGATCCAGGCTCACCGTTGATAATACTAGTCGATTCACTTTTCGATTTAAAGATACTATCAAGATTTTCAACTATTTCAAATTGATCCTCAGTTAAGGTTTTGTATGGAGAAAATTTGAATAAATCACTGTTCTCAATTTCAGGAATAGTATGAGATACAACTTCTAATGCCTTAAGCTCATCCCAAATATCATTAAAAAGTATTTTATATTTGTCTTTATTGTAATAGTTGTGATTTCTAAGTCCTCGATTATTATTTTGCAAGGAATAATGCCCATCAGCGGAAATATATTCAATTAATTTTGATTCTATGTCTAAAGTTGCAGATTTGTTAAAAGTTTCATCTTCTATTAAATATATGGTTTTAAATATATCTCTTTTTGAATTATCAAGATGATCTTTCATTCTCTTTACAGCACTTGTTGTTTCACCAACATAAGCCATATTTGAGTTTTTAAGTATATAAACGATTGGCCAATTCTTTCCCTTTGCTCTGAGACTAATTTCTTCTAATGAGTTCTTCTTAAAATGATATTGAGATATGCACCCGATCATAATTTATCTGTTCTCGTTTTTTTACCACTATTTCCTTTAACATTTTGTATCAGGAATCTTTCCTCATTTTCAGAAATTTTTTTGTTCATTATTTCTATTGGATCAACATTTAATTTTTCTGATAGCAGAAATGAATATATGAGGATATCAGCTAATTCATTTGAAACTTCATCCTTATTAATTGAATCACCCCATTGAAAGTGTTCAAGTAATTCACCTGCTTCTATAGAAATTGATTTCGCCAGATTCTCCTCTGTGTGAAATTTTTTCCAATCTCTTGCATTTCTAAAATCTAATATTCTCTTAATAAGTGCTTTATACTCGTTCATTTAGTATTCCTATTCAAAGGTTATATAGCATTATATCGTATTTCTTTTTTATTTTGTCCATTTTTTGAGGACAGTCTGCCGTATAACGCCTAGCTAACCTGCATAGCCGTCCCGAAGGGTTTGGCCCTGTTTTTGTGCCCGGAAAAACTGTGACAAAAGGATACGTCTGGTTCAACTTTATGTTACACAGCAGAAATCATCTTCATATATTTTAATTAAGATTGATTGTAATCAAATCTGCAATCTGAAAAATCTTTATTCTTTAAGTCTGTTTTATCGATAAAAACGCAATGTACTCCTTCACCTAAAAAATTAGAGCCAATATGTAACAATAAAATCTCTTCATTATTAGTATAATATCTAATCTCTTCCTCACTTGCTTGGCAATTTGTATATATACCATAAATTTTAGATACATCATCTCTAGCAAAATAATCCCATTCTTTAATTCCATCATTTACAATAAATCTATCATCAAAGGTCTCTCTGTCGTTTCGAATATTTCCAATTAATTGGCCTGAGTAATACCAATCATTGTGTTCATATTTAATTCTTTGTAATTCTTTTTTTGAACAAGAAGAGTAGAAGACTTTACCTTCATCTCCGTATCCTTTTTCCATAAAGAAATATAAAAAACCCTCTTTAGGAAGCAATCCTAAAGAGTCATGCTGAGAAAATTCAGATAAATTTAATTGAGCCATGAAAAAATGATTTTCAGGATATTCAATATTATTAGGTAAATCGACAATAGGGCCACCAATTCTTGAAGCACCAATAGGAATATCAATTTCTCGATAATCATCATACTTATTTCTATATTCAGCTTCTATTTCCTCTAAAGTCTTTTTAATTGAATACTTTTCACAAAACTCAAGATGCTTTTTAGAATAATTTGAATCTGGTAATAAGTACTCCTTCCCAGTCGGTTCAAATTTAATAATTGAAAAGTCTTTTTCCATAATTAATATCCAGTAATATTTGTATTTGATTTCTGCTGTGTAACATATTACATCTCAACTTTTCCCGTGATCAGATAAAAATCCTAGAAACTACAAAATAATCCCCATTATATACCCAAATCCTCAATCAAAGTTAAATAAACTATTGTTCAGAGGAGCATACCAGTACTACCTTAAGAATAATCTGAAAATAAAACAGCAGAAAATCCCATTATTTTCCACATGGGTCAGAAAATTTAACAAATCATACAATCCTAAACTAAGCATAATAGAAAACCGTAAGGCCTTTTATGAAAGTTTATCTATCCATTATAAAGAATGGCAGATTGAACAAGCTACAGTGGCAATCTCCATTTTTACAAGAGTAAATAGCGACCTTTTCGAGATTAAGCCTCCGGATATTACCACAGAGGGGACCAATTATATTCAACGAATGAAAAGGGAATTACGGCTTCAACATAAATCCTATGCCACTGAAAAGACTTATCTACATTGGCTTGATTCTTTTTTGAAGTATTTTTCGGATTACCCAGAGGATGATTTCTCAGAAAATGCATTAAAAGACGATCTTACCTATTTGGTGTTGAAAAAGAGTGTATCCTTTTCCACCCAACGTCAGGCATTTCGATGCAATATATGGAGGAGGTTTACAGTTAAGAGAATGCTTTCATCTACGTGTAAAGGATTTGGATTTTGAGAAAAAAATAATAACAGTGAGAAAAGGGAAGGTGGGCAAAGATCGCTTGACCCTATTGCCTTCAGGATTAATCAGGCAACAGTTCATACCATTAGTCAGGTTACGACATACGAACCATACAAGAGTTGCTAGAACACTCCTATATCTCGACTACCAGGATTTATACTCATATAACCGACAACAGAACAGTCACATATATCTTGGAGCAAAATCCAATCAAGGATTACATTAGTTGTAGATAACGTCGCCATCAACTACAAAATTGTCCACGAAGTGGTTGGCGCATATTTTGCGTAAGGGAAATGTTTGGTAA
The DNA here is from genome assembly GCF_000426705.1 of Spirochaeta cellobiosiphila DSM 17781. Classification (NCBI taxonomy): domain Bacteria; kingdom Pseudomonadati; phylum Spirochaetota; class Spirochaetia; order Spirochaetales; family Spirochaetaceae; genus Spirochaeta; species Spirochaeta cellobiosiphila. The sequence goes on along the minus strand of NZ_AUFW01000012.1, from coordinate 198,761 downwards.
AATTTTGTCAGGTTGCATGGCTTTGTTATATTACAATCTTATTTTTACTACATATAAAATGAGTTTTAAGTATTGGCACCGTTGCTTTCAAGGAAATGTTTATGACTTTTTCTTTTATGGATTCAGGCAACTTATCTGTTATATTCAACGGTTCATGGTTAAAAAAATTTATTTCTGGGAGAATCTGCAAATTCCTTTTTTTACCATCTTTATAAAAAAGATACTTGGAAAATTTTAATTTTATAGTTTTTTCTTCTTCGAATAATAAAGCATTTTTGTCATCATGTTTTTTCAAAATAAGGTACATATGTGTAATTATATTGCATTTTTCCGCATAGTCTTTGAATAGCTTATCTATTTCAAAAAGCCTTTTACTACAAGAAAGCCAATGATTAAAAATGAATAATTTTAAAGGTACATAAATAAAATTGCTTTTTAATTTTGTTAATAAGAAAATCTCATTAAACCCACTACCAATAACTGTCTTAATAAAATTTTGAGTTAAGTAAACGCTACTATTCGTACGGCTGAAGTAATCTGTATGATCATCTATTATTAAATTAAAGCTAATACAATTAGAATCATATTTAAGCATCTTTTTATTTTTATCTTCGATGCAATTCTCAAGGACTTCAATATTTACGATAGGTTTATTTGAATCAATGATTGCATTAACTTTTTGTTTATCTCTTTGTGGTGATATTAATTCTATTTCTCGAATGTTAAATCTCCCTTTATCACGTTTATCAATATTTTTGCCCGATATGACGTCTTCTATGTAGTTTGGAATCTTTTCTATTCTTGCATATCCTTCATGTGTAAATAATCGAGTTATCTCAATACCTATTTTTTTACTACAATCAGGTTTTAATTTTAATATAAAATCTGGACATTCTGTTTGTTCGCAGTAAAAATTATAGAATGAATAAATTTTTTTTAAGATTGATAATTCTTCTTCCTTTTTATTCATATAAATTGTGATCCTCCAGCAATATAACGACTCGAATGAGCTACAGACAGTACATAGACGTGATTTTTACTTCGCAAAAAGCATGACGATAGGGCTGACTGCGCCATTCGTTTTGTTATCTTGCGATCATAGTATTCATCATTTTGCCTAAAATTCTTTTTCAAAACATATAGCCAAATTGTTTCCTACATATTTGCCATAATTTTCAATTACATAATATCCATTTCTTAAGTAAAACCTGACCGCTTTTTCATTTACCTTTCTTGTTTCTAGTCTTATTTTTTTATATCCAATAGACATTGCATGTTTTTCCAAACTTTCTAAAATACGAGTCCCAACTTGTGGTTGTTTTGAATACATTCTTTTTATCTCAGCACATTGTCTATTCATTGGACGAATGGCACCACATCCTATCGGTTTATTATTTTCATCTCGTGCTATTAAGAAAATAGATTTATCGTTTTTTAAATCATCAATACAAAATGATGACTGCCCTCCATTTCCAGTAATAGAAGTTAATACTCCTGATAATTCATTCATAAGCTCAAGAGCATCTTCATTATGTGGATCTTCTGGTAAAATTGTTAGTTTCATAAAACTCCGCGAATAAATGCTAAAAGCTATTCTCATAAAATCAATACTTTCACCATGGATGTCGTAATCTTTCATTAAAAAATATTGATACTTTTTGCCGATAACATGTCATGACTGAAGTAAATCCAGCACCTTGGGGCTTGATTAACGTCGACAAAAGTGTAACATACTTTTATTGATTTTTGTCAAAGGATCAATTTGGCTGGAGCTAAGCGGAATCAATTATGACCTGTTATCGGAAGTAAGCCCCGGATTAAATAAATGAACAATTTCATGAATTTGCAATAATTCAAATTTAATTTTAGGAACAAAAAATAAAGTATTACTATTTCCAGGAAAACTTCCTATTGAAGATAGATTTATGAAATCTTAGGGAAATCCATCTTTTGTATACCTATCTTAAGGCTAATAGAATACTCTTCACATAAAGACCTAAAGCTTTGTTGCCCTTTTTTTGCTTTTAGAATAACTTCTTCTTTCAGATCCATAGTTTTTTCTCCATGTCCTGAACCTCAACTGTTAACTATGTCTTGACCCTTTCCTTAGTTTTCATACTACACTATCTTATATGAAAACAAAAATCGCCTTGACCTTATTCTTATGGCTAACATCGTGCTCCGTTATCCCCCAGACAAAAGCCAACAACCTTCCTCCAAGCTTCCCACCAGAAGACTACAGCCTTATCTGGTCGGATGAGTTCAATACAGACGGACTGCCCGATCCTAAGAACTGGATCTATGACACAGAAGCCAATAAAACAGGGTGGTACAACAACGAGCTCCAGTACTACGCCGTTGCCAACCCAGATTACTCCCATATCGAGAATGGAAAATTAATCATTACAGCCCGGAAAGAAAAACTCACAACAAAATCCGATTACGGTGGACAGGAATACACTTCAGCCCGCCTCATTACCAGAGATAAAGCAAGCTGGACCTATGGTTTCATAGAAGTCAGAGCCAAACTCCCAAAAGGTGTTGGGACATGGCCAGCTATATGGATGCTAGGAACAGAGGACCAACCATGGCCGGTAAATGGCGAGATAGATATTATGGAACAAGTAGGAAAAGATCCAACAAAGATTCATGCGACCATTCATACAGCAGCCACAAAAGGAACCTTCGGTATTGGTACCTCAACAACTATAAACGATGCAGATACAGCCTTTCATAATTATCAACTCTATTGGACAGCTGAATACATCATTATCGGAGTAGATGATGTACCTTATTTTACCTTTAAAAATCCTGGGACAGGTACGAAAGAATGGCCCTTCGATAAACCACAATATCTCATACTCAACATAGCCATTGGTGGAGATATGGGAGGACCTGAAGTTGATGACGATATTTTTCCCACATCCATGGAAGTGGATTATGTTAGGGTCTACCAAGCAAAATAGGCCATTGCTCACTTAAGCTTTGTTCTTAACTGCTAGATGACTTTAGGAAAAGCTTCAATCGGTAGTGTACTTAATTGCAATTGCTTTTATACCATAAGCTTCGAACGATGTAAAAAGCATATCTCCTATGGAAATACCATAACCATAGGTCGCTGCTTTACCTATTATAATAATTCCATCAGCGCCAATTTCTTTTGATTTCATGAGAATCTGATCCATTGCCCAATTATCATCTGTATCTTCACAAGATATTTCAGCGAGTTCAATATAAGATATAAATATCAATAATAGAACATAAAACACTAATGGTCACATTAAGCAATATATTAATATGATAGTCAACATAGAGTAGCCCCAGGAAGTGTCTTGGATATTTAACTCCCTATGAGGCTTTTAAGAAAAGTGTTGCACTCCAGATTTGACCTCAGGGAAGACTAAAGCGTATCAGTACCTGAGTTCAAAGAGAAAGCTAAGCTTAATTATTCATTCGATCAACTGTAATAACTCTGTATGTATTTCTATTAACTGTGATTTTTATCATTTCCCTTTTATTCTCAAGATAGAAGTTTTTTCCATGGATCTTAATATCCTCTTCTAGAGTTTCTTCTATAAGCTTTATAATAAACTCTTCGATTTCTTGATCAGGCAGATCTATACTTAACTTCTTTCTGATGCATCCGTATACAAGCTCAGTGTAACAGAGTTTATTCAGTATTTCTCTTTTATGATGTTTCATTCTGATTTGATCACTTCCTTACCTTTAGTGGTGATTGATAACACAGTTTTACTTTATTTTATACGCTTCAATCCATTCATTTTCACGCCCATTGTAATGATCTAACAAACGTACTTCTACTCTCTCAGGACTCCAAGCGACCACACGTTCTAGCCCCATGCACTCTTCATTGGTTATATGACGACGTATTTCCCCATTAGCATAAATTCGATAAGACTGGCAGACTTTGGCAAGCTTGTATTTCTTTTCATTATGGTGTTTTGTGGTAAATCAGTATCATACAAGCTTTTTTTATTCGCTATGAATTAAACCGGACAGCAGTGATATATTACAATAAGTGTTTAGTTTTCCAAAGTTTCATTCTATTTATCTGAAAGCTTCTTCCAAGTTGTTCATATGCCTTTTCCATCAATTCAATAATTTCCAAATTAAAAGGAGAATCATACCAAATGCTTTTTAAGAAGACTAAAGCTGATGCAGGATATTCTTCATTTAAAGCAGTGCGAGAAAGTTCTAAACAACTATCGATATCAGAAGAATGATTTTCATAATTCCCAAAAAATTCCTTTTTAGCAAGGACTCCTATACCATCACTTGTTTTTTCATATCTCCAATTGTGAGGTATTTTTAAATGAACATCAAAATCATTTTTATTTACAAAATATTGATAATATTTTTGAATATCTATATTCAAAGATTTTAACAATTCGATTTTTTTTTGATTCTTTGAAGATTTAATTTTTGCATCAATATTAATCTTTTTCCAGTCATCCGGTAGGCCGAATAATATACTAACAATTGCTTGGTCAGAATTATCACCAATCCATTTAACTTTCTGATCATATGGATTATATAAAACACATGGATATTCTTCAAAATCCAATTCTGGGGCATGAACAATCCAACTATAATTCATGCCATCAATTCCTGTATATGAAAAAGGGACTAATTCAAAAGGGATATTGTAATTTAATTCAGGATAATAGTCGAAATCAGGTTCTTCATAGTCAAAATATGAATTCAATATTGATGGAGATAAATCATTTAATGATGAAACAGTTTTCCAAGCTCTTTCATAAGGAGCTTCATATTGTTCACTATTTTCTTCTATGTATTTTAGAAGATATCCAAATGATTTGGGGATGTTAATGTCATCTGTTATATTTTTCATAACAATTGCATTATCTGCCATGAATGGTAGATTTTTCCTTCAATAATAAATTTATTGTCGCGTATTGCCAATAACGTTTCAAATTTACAAGAAGTTGGCTTGCGTAGCAAGTCAATTTGGGAAAGACCTGAGACCGAAGCTTGAAAAATCGGTTATTGGCAGTATGTGCTGGAGTTCCAAAGTAGTGGGCTATGGATGGCAAATGGTTGCAGCTAAAGAATCAATCATTACAGAATTTAACCTTTAATTTTTCAACAGGTTGTTATACTCGATGATTTTGGACTAGAAAAATTGGGTTTAGTAAGTCGTATGGCTTTACTTGAAATTATTGAAGATAGGCATAAAAGAAAACCTATAATCATCGTACCACAGATACATGTTTCTACATGGCATGACATAATTGATGAGCCTACTATAGCAGATGCTATTCCTGATCGTCTTTTCTACAATTCTTCTTAAAGAAATCAGTGCGATTCAATCCGCTTTTTCCCAATTTCCAAAGATGATAGTCCAATAATCCAATTTGGTGTCCATGTAGTTTTCTCCAAGGAGCAATTATCTATGCTTATGGTAATATCTTTTAGAGCCTATGATTTTGACAGTTACAGTATGACACACAAACCGTACAAGAGTTGCTAGGACACTCCAATATCTCGACTACCAGGATCTATACTCATGTAACCGACAACAGAATACACACATATATTTTGAAGTAAAATCCAATCAAGGGTTATGTTAGTTGTAGATAAGGTCCATTTAACCTGCCAGATTTTCACGAAGTGTCTTGGATATTTAACGCCCTATGAGGCTTTTAAGAAAAGTATTGCACTTCAGGTATGAACTTAGGGATTTAAAGATTTTTTATTATTTTTAAAACAGTAACTGTTTTTTTGTTAATTATTTACAATCGTTATTTTTTATCTATTTTAGGCATGTAGATAACGTTTCGCGAATATGCGAAGTTGCTTCAGTCCTTTGTGGTCTTGATAAAAGCTAGGAAAAGTATAACATACTTTTTTCAGATTTTATCAAGGAAGCAATTTGGGTGGAGCGAAGCGCAACGCATATTCGCTGTTATGTACCTCGCAAAAGGGAGTGTCAGTTGATGAAAAGAATTAGACCTTCTTTTTCATCTACAGCATTATTTATAAACAGTTTCAATTCTTGAAAATATGCTTTTATATAATCTATATCTTCTTGTCTATTCCAAACTTGAGGATAAATTTCATTCATAGATAATTTTCCAACTAAATCGTCTGTTGAAAAATTAAATGAAGATGAATTTAAAAAGTCATTAATATTCTTGACTTCACTAGATAAAAAAGTTCTTGCAGGTCCATATCCCAAATCAATGTTTCCAATAGGTTGTCCACTCATTAAAAAATTTTGAGGAGGGTCTCCTTCCCAAGCTGAACCTGAAATTATAAAATGAATTGCATGCCAGCTTTTATCAAGATCTAATCTTTTTGAACTATCAATATTAGATCCATAGACAAAATCTTCTATTAGATTTGGGTTGGTATGAAACTCATTTATTTTGGCATCTTCACACCTAACCAAATTGCCAATCATACTCATATGTTTCTCCTTTTACGAGGTATTTTAACATAACGTTCCGCGAATATATGAAGTTTCTATCAAAAACGGAGTTTCAAGATAACGACGATTTGAGTAGCAAAATTGTTCGGCGTCTTCGCCGAATTGGCGCGATTCTGGAGTGAGGGCCATTGCCCGAACGTCTTTAGCCAGAATCGTGACAATAAATTTTGACTACTCCAAATCTCTTGTTATGCCGCAATATTATTATAGCAGATAAATTAACTATATGTATTTTGTTCCATCAACTCTTCAATTTTTATATCTTCTGGATATATTCTATTTTGTTGCTTAGATTTTGTTTGTCTAATTTGTATCGATTCTGTTGGACATCTATGTAGACAAGCTAAACAAAAAACACAGTTAACACTTTCATCCCAATATGGTTTATTGTCTCTAAATTTAATTTTTTGAACTGGACAGATTCTTGCACATTTACCACATGAAATACAGGATTCATCTGCATAAAAAGCTTTTTCTAATCTATAATATTTGGTTAGATGATTTAAAGATCTAACAATCGGGAATATTGTATATTCTAATAAGTAATTTCTATAGGTCATTTTTTTAGATATCTTTCTTTCATTTATTATTTGTGCAAATTTCTTAACTTTTTCTTCCATTTTCGTTCTTTCATTTTTTACACTATTATCAACTATTACTTTAAAAACTATATCGAAAGTATTGGGAGTAACTATAAAATTAAACGCATTCAATTCTTTTTTATTCTTCTTTAATTGCCTACTTATCGTTTTGAAAACATTTGCAGGAGCTCCCCCACATGTAACCAATGAAAAAATATATTTGGCTTTTGGACAATAAAATCTCTTAATAAATTCCTTATAATTTTGTGGTACATCAAATGAATGCATTGGAAATAAAAAGCCGACAACATCTGACTCACTTTCAATCCTTTCAACTTTCTTCAATGAATTAATTGATATTAGTTCTACTTCATTGTCTAAGTTTTGCTTTAACATTTTTGCACATTTTAAAGTAAAACCTGTTCCAGTAAAATAATATATTTCGGTCATTTTATACTCCTACTAACTAAATACTTACTTAATATATATTCAAAATTTTTATTCGTTTTTATGCAATTTATTATGTGTTTCATCATTAGCTTATAAAAACATCTCATATAATTTTTCTGAATCAACATCGAATGTTGAAGACCATTAATCCTTAAATAGGCTAAAAACTAAAACAGGTATGATACCTGTGAAAAATTCAGTTACCATGTATTGATTTATATCACTGTCAAAATTAAATCCATTCTTTTTCATTTTCTCTATAAATTGTAAACCCGAATTCAAACCTGAAGTGCAACAACTAGAAATAAAGCAAAGAAAAACATAGAAGTATAAATAAAAACAAGATATCCTCTCTTGGATCTCTATTACCACATAAATTATCAAAGAAGTGAGAATATCTCGCAGAGAAAAAATATCACATCCAACACTCTTTATTATAGCCATATTAGCCAAGAAGAACGTGAAAAAATTATGATTTTATTAACCAAAGGACTTAATCAAAGAACAATTGCGAATAAGCCAGGTCGAAATGTAAGTACAATCTCTAGAGAATTGAAACGTAATAGGGACTTACGCTCTGGAGAATACAGATCAGTCTTAGCAAATCGAAAAAGTAGCAATAGACGGTCTTCTATAAATAAGTCCAAGGTTCTATCTCAAGACCATATTTCCTATATAGAAGCTAAGTTAAAAGACGGTTGGTCTTCACAACAAATCACACAAAGACATAAATTAGAGCATGGAACAGGCTTTATAAGTCATGAATCTCTCTATCAGTATATTCACAAGAGAGCTCTGCATTTAGCACAACAACTTGTAAGAGCAGGAAAAAAAGGAAGAAAAGAAATCTTTATACCTCAAAACATGACTCAAGAATACCTCACAGACGAAGTATCGACCATAGACCTAAAGAAGTGGCCCTACGACAGACAATTGGTCATTGGGAAGCTGATACTATTATATCAAGGCAAAGTAAGTCTTGCTTATTTGTATTAGTGGAAAGAAAAACAAGACTAACATTAATAGCAAAGATGAGCAGTAAAAGTTCCGAGCAGATGCGAAAACATTTAACAAAGCGACTCTCCAGATTTCCTTCTTCCATTAGGAAAACTATTACCTTTGATAATGGAACAGAGAACACTAAGCATATAGATATTGATAAAGAGCTGGGAACAACATCCTACTTTTGTCATCCTTATCATAGTGGGGAAAAGGGCAGCGTAGAAAACGCTAATGGTCTTATTAGGCAATATATTCCTAAGAAAACTGATATTAGAAAAATTAGTAATGACACGATAATCAATATAGAGTATGCACTAAATAATAGACCAAGGAAGTGTCTTGGATATTTAACGCCCTATGAGGCTTTTAAGAAAAGTGTTGCACTTCAGGTTTGAACTCAGGATTTGAAAATTTGGCCTATACCTTATACCTATTGCAAATGATTTCAATTTCTTATTAAACATTTTATCCTCCCTTTAAGTTTCTGTTGATTATATTCTCAATCAGCTTATGACTTCTGTTTGATATTTACCCCACATTTTATAATCAGAAACAATATAAAGATATGTACTTAAGTAAATAATAAAAGAAATAGCATTTACTATCTTATAATTTTCTTTGATTTCAAAATCATTGATGTAGAAGCTATGAATTAAATCTAAATGAGTTTGAAGTTTTCTTAAATTTGGAATTTCCATTATATCAAAAATCTCATATTTATTTTCCGAAACAAGCTGTTCCATTCTACGTTTTAGATCTTCTATTGTAATTAGATTTTTTTTATACGTTTCTTTAAAAGGCTCTATTTTTTTATAAATATCTATTAATATGGATTTGTAATCCTTCTTATCAATACTATTATAAATCAATTCATAATTCCAATTTATAATTGGAGATGACATAATATGTTCTTCAGGTGATTCAATATTATTTCGAAAGAAAAAATTATTAATAAATTTAAAATATTTATTAGTGATCTTGAAGTATTCGCTATTTATATATCTCAAATGATTTAATCTAAAATTTAAGTTTAATCCATATTGATAGAGTAATTCATGATCATAATATTCACGTATTTCTTTTACCAATTTTAATAATGAATATTTCAAGTCAACTTTATTTTTTTCAATGAAACAATACTCTTCAAGAGTATTTCCGATTTCGTCTATTAATCCAGTAGACTTTTCAACTAATTCATTCGTTATCTCGGTAAACCGATTATCAATAAAATGGATTTCTTCTATATACTTTTCACTTGCTTGGCTAAATGCTATAAGGGAATTTGACCTTAACTCATTTTTTGAAATATCAATAGAGTTCCTATTACTTCTTCTAGAAGATGTTATTGAATGAATTAATGAAAAGCTTGCAATTAAAACACTAAACAATGAAATACTTATACTGAGTTCCATACTTTTCCTCTTGGAATATAACGTCGTTTTCAGCTGCAGACCGTTAAGCTGGCGTGGTTATTGCGGAAGCAAGAACCATGACAGTAGGGCTGACTGCTGCAAAACTTTGTTATATACCCTATATATATTCTTCTATTTCTTCTTCTGTTAAGTACATCTGTTGATTTCCGATTGTTTCATTACTAATTTTTTTTATTTCATTTATATATTCATAAGTAAACGTCATAATACTTTGATCAAAACTCAAAATCGATTTTATTGGTATGGCTAAGAATTTTTTATTTTCCATTGAGGGTAATCTGAATCAATAAAGTCCTCTTTGATTTTTGAATAACTATATATCTTTGCTTTACGAATATCCCTTCTGTATCCCTTATATTCACTTTTCATCCATGTAAAGTAATGTTCATTAATTGATCTTGGTATATTCATCAGAAAATAACCATTTTGAAGTTTTATATTTTTATTCTCGGGATTTATTATGTTATATATTGTTTTGAAGTTTTCTAAAGTAACATCATTACCTAGTTTTATCAGTTGAAGATCTGAGATGATTTTTAGGAATTCAGATATATTCCTTTGGATATTTTCTACAAATTTCATTTCTTCAATAATATCACTTTGATTTAAAGCAGATATCTTCTCTTTTGATGTATTTAATTCATTATATTTGTCTTGCCAAAAACGTATATATTCAGCTCTATCAATTGCATTAAAGATTTTTGCATCATTAGTAATGATTGGAAGGATTTTATTTATATAATCTTCATCCTTAATAAATTCTAAAATCTCATACATGCAATTTTTGGATTTTAAATAATAATCACTTATAAGGATTAAACAATAATCAGCAATTCTAATTTTCCCCATGAATTCCTTTATGCTATCTTTATATTTTATATCTCTCTTATCACGTTGTAAAATTATATCCTTAGTATTAAATAAAATATCTAATTCATCAGCATAATTTTCATTAGACCATGAATAAGATATAAATACTTTTAATTCAGAGTGATTTTTTGTTAATGTAATTGAAGGTTCCTTTGGAATTTGCTTCAAACCAATTAACTTTTTTCCAGCTAAAATTCTATTTTCCAATTTTTCTATTTTTTCAAGTATTTCTTTACTTATGGAAACACCTTTGTAATCACCATAATCATAAAACTTTTGAACTTCATTAAGAAATGGAATACATGTCCTATTATCAAATAATTTATTTAATCTATCAGCTGATAAATCTAAATCAGAAATTCTTTTTGCTTCTGATGGATAGACTTCATCGATTAATGTTGTTACATCATAAACCTTAAGAAAATATAATTTCCATTCGATTACTTTATTTGAGTTACCCGAAAGAGATAATACTTCATCAGGAATATCAGCAGCAATATATAAATATGATGGTCCTTCGATTTCTGATAAACATTTATCTCCTCTTATAATTGCTTGCATATCATGAATCATATCAATATCATCAATACAATCGCAAAAAACAATAAATGAGTTCTCATGATGTCTAAGGTAACCTAACTCAGAATATAAGTATGGGATCTTATTTTTTCTATAAACAATCATTTAGGTACAACCTCGATATAAAATTAAAACTATAGTTTTCTTTCCTAAAGTGTATATAACGTCCAAATCAGCTGCAAGTTCGTTCGCGAAGCGATTGGCGCGATTTTTGAGTTCAGCGACGATTAGTCGATGAACGGCCGAAGGCAAAAATTGTGACAAAGAAATTGACAGTTGCATTTGCTTGTTGTATAGACTCTCGTTCATCAATTAAATAGCACTATGATTTCTTATTTCCCCATATTTCAAGATCAGCATTTATACTTCTTGTTCTATCAAATAATGTAGTTAACATTTTCTCGATATTAGTAATTTGACTTGTTTTAAATACTGCTTCTTTAGCCAAACCCGGTTGAACTAAAATTACTTTAAATTTCCAATCATATGGAGAATATTCAAATTCAAAATTTCTGAATTCAACCTCCTTATTGAATAAAACTTTTGATTTCTGAGTACGTTCTAACCTTCCAATTAATTGGCTTATTAAATTTGGAGATTTTATCCAAAACCCACAACGAATTCCCTGATCTATCAGCTCCGTTATATTTTTTTTATCTCCGTTTGGAGTTCTATCTTGATCAGCCTTTGAACTTCTATGCTTAAATTTACAATGAATAAAATAAATTGTTTTATCTGTGCTTGTATTATTGAACCATATTATATCTGCAACTTCACCACTAGAATCATCAACAAAAAAGTAATCTTTATCATCCCGACCTTTAGAAATTACTGATATTACTTTTTCTTGCACATTATATTTATATTTAGAATCAGGTTCTTCTGCTTCCTTGAATATATCTGTATCATCCCAATCAATTTTATCTGATAAAAATAATTCTTGATCAAATCTTTCATTTTGGACTTGAGGAGTGAATAATACGTTATTCTTAATAGTTCTTCCTGACTGCAAAATAATGAGAGGCGAATAATCTTGTAAGAATTCAGATAAATTTATATAACTTTTATTTTTATTATCTATCATATTAATATTAATTCTAATTTGTTTATCTGTCTCAACTTCCCAATATCCTTTTTGATCAATTTCATATTTGCATTCAATTGGATCATCTATAAAATCAAGATTCATCATACAACATATACTTTTCTTATCTAATGACATATTTACAATTGAAATTTTTATGTTTGGATTAGTATAGTCCTCATTTTCAATATATAGTTTTAATATATTTTGTTGTAACTCAATATCATCAAAATAAATAGAAATTGGTTCTTCTGGAATTTCGGTGATAATTTCACTCTTTGCCAACATTCCCATTCTAGGGATTTGAAAATCAATATCTGGTAAATGGATTAAAGTATATAAATGATCACACCAATCAATAAATTTCTGAAGAGAATCCCTTTTAATTGACCAAATCTTACTGTTTTTTGTGGCTATTCCCCTAGTATCTTCACCATGTTTTGATAAAGCATGCCCAGCAGTAAAGTTTCTACCATCAGTCAATCTTAGTGAATTCTCAATTTCATTACCCATATATGTTTTATATTTGGGATTACTGTGCGTGGTACCAGTTATATTCGCCATACCAACCATTACATAATGGCCATCTGTATCTTTTAATCCTTGTATTACAGTTTTGCTTGATGCTTTCCTATAAGTATCTTTGTTAAATAATATATTTCTAATTTTCTGACTATAAAATTCAGAACTTGTATGTTCAAAAAGAAAGTTATCTTTTATATAGAAAATATGAATTTCGTGATTCATTTCTGTATAGAGAGAGTTAATTACCCAAGGAATATTTTCCTCAACCTTAGTAATAAATATGTAAGGATCATTATCATCTCGATCTAGAATATAGTATTCGATATCAGAAGGGAGCTCAGTAATATAGTTTTCTTTTATTGTAAAACCATTTAGCAATTCATAAACGGTTACTGTAAAGAAAGGATTGATTTCATTTTTAGAAAAAGATAATTCATAATTTGCCTGATTACCAAGTCTTCCTACATATGTCGTATTTTGTATTTTTCTATCTATTAATTTTGGTATGATTTTCTCCCATCCATCATCATATCTATATAGTTCTTTTACTTCTCCTTCTATGAAATTAGGATCTGAAATTAATATAGAATTCCCCGTTTGATTATTAAATCTAGATAGGCGACCTATAAATTGTATTGTTGCGGGCAGTGTTTGTGGGGACTTATGCAATACAGCCATTTTTAGAGTAGGAATATCTAATCCTTCACCAACCATACCAACACAAATAATTCCACTGATTTTATTATCTTTACAGTCAGCTACGGTCTTATTGTTATGCTTATCAGTTTTCTTACTATGGATTAATTCTACATTAAAATTTATTGATTTATATACCTTTATAAGTTTCTCTGCATGAGAAATAGAATCCGTTTTGATAAGAACTTTAGCATCATTATTAGTTTTAATTTCTTCTTGATATTTTTTCTTTGCATATTCTGCCAGGATTAAATCATTATCCTTTTTAGATTCTGGTATTGTAGTATTTACTGGAAAATATTTAACAACTCTATAAATTCCATCCTGTATAGCTTTTGATATTGGATAATGATAAATAAGATTTCCAGGAATTCTTTTTTTATCTCTTCTAAAAGGTGTGGCAGTTAAGAGAATTATTTTTGATTCTTTGAAAGAATTCAAAATTGAATCATAGATATTAGCACTAGTATGATGAGCTTCATCAATAAAAACTAAATCAAAATAATTTTCATTTGGTTTAGCTACATTCAATAGATGAGGAGATGAACTGTTAGGAGTAGAAACAACCACATCATAATCTTCGCTTAATTGCTTCCAATCATCATCTGTCTTAATATATCCTATTTGTTCATGTACTATAGGAAAACGGTTATCTATATTCTTATATACTCCAATTTTACAAAGATCATCTAGTGTTGAGAATTTTTGGTTTGTTTGATGCCTTATTACTTGTGAAGGAGTTATTATAAGTACTTTTTTGGCAGTCAATTCAAATGATAATGCCATCATTAATGCCGTTTTGCCAGAACCAGTTGGAAGACTTACAAGTGCTGGATTATTTGAAATGGTAAAATGACTTTTAATGGACCAGATCGCACCTAACTGGCATATTCTAAGGCCATTTACAGAATCTGATTGGTATTTATCAATATTATCAATAAAAAAAAGCATTCTACTCATTTATCCTTTTGTTCTATACAACATATTACATCTCAACTTTTCCCGTGATCAAATAAAATCCTAAAAACTACAAAATAATCACCATTTTATACCCAAATCTTCAATCAAAGTTAAAAAATCAATAGCTATGAACAATATTAACAACTGTTCAGAGGGCCATATGAAAGACAGATTAGTGATATATGAAATTCATGTTCATAAAAAGGTATCTTAATTGGTGTTCCCATATCATCCTAAACCCCAACTGTCACTCATATCTCACCCCTCCCAATTGCCACTGACAGAATTTCAGCCTGTCACCCACACAATTCTAGCCTGTCACCCAGACCACCTGACAATTGACAATGACAGAATTCCTCAATTGACAAATTCCCTCACCCACACTTGTCACCTACAGAATTCTCCACTGGACAAATAAAAAAGCCCCCTTGGCCGTAACCAAGAGGGCTTAAATTATCACTTAAACAAGTTCTACGGGAGATCTACATAACAGTCACTTCATCATAATAAGATCCAGTTCTCAACACAGATCCCGACATAGTCCGAACCTCAACCGTGTAATTCCCTGCTTCCAAATCCTCGGGTATAGAGAGCAAAATGCTAGAAGGCAACGTCCTATAAACAGAGCTGATCTTAGTCACAACATCCGTATCAGAATTGATAAAGAACACACCTGCCTTATCAGAATCTTCACCCTTAAATAAGTTCCCCCTAAGTTCAATAAGAGCACCTGCTACTAGATCAGAACTAAAGCTCTGACTGGTCATATCATAGATCGTATCGATAACAGGAGTCACAGGATTATAGCGAACTCTGGTAACGCTACTCTTACCTTGTACAGTACTAACTAATTGGGTGTTAGGTTTAGCTTTTATCCTAAGGCTATGTTTCGTAGAATCATATTCATCGGAAGTCGAAGCAAAGCCTCCTCCCAGGGATACATAAAAGCGACCAATGTTCGTACTAACCGTATTTCCTAATACCAGTTGTTCTTCTAACACTTCCTTTAGTAGATCCATAACAACCACAATGTCCTGTCGGGATACGGTGGTGTTCTTGTTTGCCATCAAGCCAATCATATCATCATGGTTAACATGAAGGTTTGGTTTGACTCGGGCGATGAATAGGCTGTCTTCTTTTGCTGTTCCTAGTTTGTTTTGGTGTAAATAGTAATTAATCATAAATATAACTCTCCTGGGGCGTCTCATCTTTGTCCCAACTACGGCGTCATCGACCTGAAGACAAATGCTCATGTACAGGGAGTACACTGCGCTTTGGCTTCAGATCTCTTCCTTGTCCTTGGGACAAATCTTTCGACTTTCGGCCTTCTGGCAAGTTCACTACTTTGAACTTTGCTTTTGGCCTAGCTGGTAGCTTTTAGCTACTTTGCCCGGAACTTATAGGCTTTGTTCTCCTTGGCTGTGGCCTTTAGCCTGGGAGTTTACAATTTACCTTGTTCCTTTTCTGTTTTGTTTATTTCCCTGAGCAACGCTCGGGGGTAAGGAGAGGGGTGTGAAAGCCGGTATGCTTGGGTCCTTGGCTTGTGGGCTTTGGTTCTTCCCCTTACATAGGCTTCTTCTCAGCTGTTTTGGGAAAATCGAGAAGTTTTTTGAAAGTTTTTTTCAGGAATTGGAAGTTTTTTCGCACTTTTTTCTTATTCTGCTTAACAAGAATACTTAACAACGGGAGTTTCCAAGGAGTATGGGATGGAAAGGGCATAAAAAAAGCCCCCAACGGGGCTTATGACGGGAAGCAGTGAGATAGCTGTCTTAGCAGATCTCTAAAGCCACTTCCACCATGTCCGCAAAGGATTGTTCCCTTTCCTTAGCAGGTAGGTCATCCCCATTAACCAAGCTGTCCGATACGGTACAGATGGCCAAAGTTTGAACCTTTTTATAAGCTCCAATGGTGTACAGAGCATTAGCTTCCATCTCCATACCAAGGATGCCGTATTCTGCCCATAGCTTCCAGGCATCGGGATCAGGATTATAAAAGCTATCGATACTCACAATACCCCCAGCTTTATAATTCACATCCTGGGCCTTACAGTATTCTACAGCCTTCACAAATAACTCAGGATCAGCCGAAGGTGCAAAGTCCTTACCACCGAAGCGAAGCTTATTCATGTTGCTATCCGTTGAGGCGGTCATGGCAATAATCACATCACGGGCCTTCACTTCTGGGAGTATCCCTCCACAGCTTCCTATACGAATAAGGGTCTTAGCCCCATAAGAATCAATCAATTCATTAGCATAGATCGAAAAGGAAGGCATTCCCATTCCACTACCCTGGATAGACACACGCTTACCCTTGTATGTTCCTGTAAATCCGTACATACCCCGTACTTCATTATAACAAACAGGATTGTCCAGGAATTTCTCTGCAGCCCATTTGGCTCTCAGAGGATCACCAGGCATCAAAACCTTATCAGCGATATCTCCGGGCTTTGCCCCAATATGTGTACTCATCGAATATCCTCCACAAAGTATGAGTTGTATCATCTCTAGGCGATTCTAACAATATTGTTGATGATCAAAGAGCCAAAGTCAACAATTAGGATATAATGTGTAATAAACTAGAAGACCATGACATTTCAAACACAAAACTAACAAACACGCCCATACAAGCTTGATAAAAGAACTCTATAGTCTCCAACAGAGGAGTCCCTATGATAGCAAAACATTTATCCCTTAATCCCTTGATTGCCGCCTGCCAGTACAAGCAGTTAGAACAGGCCATTCAATCCAAGGCCTCCATGGTTCTTCTCCTCAATGGAGGATTGAATGATCTGATCAAACCCCAATTCCAGACTTACACCCAGACCAAGCCCATCCTCATCCACACAGACCTTCTCAAAGGCCTTAGTTCTGATAGGGAATCCATACGATTTCTCAAGGACTTCATCAAGCCAGCGGGGATCGTATCCACCAAGAGCAGTACCTTACGAGCGGCGAAAAAAGAAGGCTTTCTCACCATCCAGCGGACCTTCCTCATTGATACCCATTCCCTGAATATGGCCATTGATTCCATCAAGGAGACCAAGCCCGACGGAGTGGAGATCATGCCCGGGATAGCCGGTAGCATCGTAGAGGAACTCAAGTCCCGTATTGATTGTCCCATCATTCTCGCCGGACTTCTTCGGGATAGGAGGGATATTGATAGCGCCTTCCAGGCTGGGGCGGATGCGGTATCCCTCAGCAATCCCCAGCTTTGGAACTACCCTACTTAATCCCCGTCTTAATAAAGCTATTAATGAACTGCTTCTGGAACACAATGAATAAGATTATCAAAGGGGCCACAACTAAAAGGGTGGCACTACAGGTTTCCGCCCATTTGGCTCCCGTTTCGGCGGACATGGCGTAGATGGCTAGCCCCACCGTCATAGGCCGGTTATGGACGGAGTTCGTCACAATGAGAGGCCAGAGGAAGTCATTCCAGTGATAACTGATGGACACTAAGCCAAAGGCCACATAGGCAGGCTTACTCAAGGGCATGATCACATGCCATAAGATACGCAGAGTCCCACAACCATCCAGACGGGCCGCTTCTTCCATATCCATAGGAATAGATTTGATGGTTTGCCTCAAGAGGAAGATCCCCAAGGAAGTCCCCAGGAAGGGAAGCATAATCGCCAGCTTCGTATCAATCAGATGCAGATCCCTAATGGTTAAGTAATTCGGTACAATCAGGACTTCATTAGGAATGATGATCTGTACTAGGAAGAGGAGAAAGAGAATCTCCTTTCCCCAGAAGCGAAGCCTCGCAAAGGCATAGGCCCCAAAGGTCATGGTGATCACCTGAACACAGAAGATCGTTCCTGCGATAAAAATACTATTCATAAAGTATTGGAAAAAAGGCGCGCCCTGACTCACACTGACAAAGTTCTTCAAAGTAAAGTGGAATTGGAACAAATTCAATGCGGCGGTCTTATCCTTGAAAGCGGTTATGACTAACCAGAATAAAGGAACGAACCACACCACACCTAACAGGGTGGCCAGGGAATATTTAAAGAGCTTATAACTCAGATCTTTCTTAACTAGCATAGTGAATATTCCTATCAGATATCAGGAATTGAACCGCTACCACAAGGAGAAGCAGAACTAAGAGAACAATGGTCAAAGCCGAGGCTCTTCCAATATTCCAGTAACTAAAGGCCATCTCATAGATGTAATACAAGAGCATATTACTAGCATTGTCCGGACCGCCATGAGTCATGATCATCAGGTGATCAACCAACTTGAAGGAAGAGGTAATGGTTAACACAAACACGAATAACAAGGTAGGCATTAACAAAGGAAGGGTCAGACTGAAAAAGGTACGTATTGGCCCAGCCCCATCGAGACGAGCCGCTTCATACACATCGTGACCAATGTTCTGCATCCCTGCCAAAAGGAAGATCATCAAGTAACCTGCATGCTTCCATACAAAGAGCACAATCAAAGAGGGGATGACCAAGTGAGGATCTCCTAACCAGTTATGATCCCCCCTTCCCAAGACAGATAAAAAGGAATCCAAGATCCCATAGGAAGGGGTGAAGATAAACATCCATATATTCGCCGCAGCGATCATGGGAATAACCGTGGGATAGAAGAACAAGACCCGGAGTAAACTCTTATCAGTAGTCTTGTTCTTCTGGTTGACCAGAAGGGCCAGGAATAACCCCAGCCCTATACCAAGAGGCACCGTCCACAAAGCAAACACCAGGGAATTACTTAAGGTCTTCCAGAACACCGGATCATGGATCATTTGATTATAATTCTCTAAACCATAGAAGTAAGGGACCTTTGTAGCCAAATCCTTCCTGAGGAAGGAATACTTAAGATTCCTCACTAAGGGATAGAGAGTAAAGAAAAACACAAACACAAAAGAAGGAAGAATAAAGATCCATGCCTTAAGATTCTCCTGTAGTATCCCTTTATTTCTTGGTGACATATCCCCGTCCCTACTTATAGGATTTTAGAATTTCTTCTGTCTGACTTTGGGCTTTGTTCAACGCCTCTTCAGGGGATGCCTGACCAGTAAGAGCGGACTGAATGTTATCATTAATGATCTTGATCACTTGACCATTCTCATGGGTAGACAACTCAGCCTTAGCATACTGAAGCTGATCGCGAGCCACGGCAGCATAGGGGAATCCCTTGACATATTCTGATAAGGCAGGAGTTTCAAAGGCACTCGCTCTGGTTCCGACATAACCTGTGGCAATACACCATTTGGCTGTCATCTCAGGGGAAGTTAAGAATTTAACCAGCTTCCAAGCCGCTTCTTTTTGGGCATCAGAGATATCTTTGAAGATATAAAGGTTACCACCACCAGTAGGAGAACCGAAGCTCTTGTTGGCAGGAAGGAAAGCCACACCAAAATCGAATGTTGCGTTGTTTTTCATATTCGTAAGGTTCCCTGTTGAGTGGTACATGATAGCCGTCCTCTGTTGAAGGAAGTCAGAAGGAACAGTCTTCCATTCGATGATGCCCTTAGGCATGATCTCATACTTCTGCCCCATATCTTTCCAGAAGCTAAGAGCTTCTATGGCAGCAGGATCATTGAAGTACACTTGGTTACCTTGTTGGTTCATGTAGTTCTTACCACTTTGGATAGTAAGGGCTTGAGCCATCCAGTATTGGTAGCCAGTAGAAGGAATCTCTACACCCCATTGGGTGGTGTTGCCATTCCCATCTTTGACAGTGAGTTTTTGACCATATTCTACTAATTCTTCCCAAGTAGCAGGAGCCTTTTCAGGATCTAAACCGGCTTTGCGGAAGGCATCCTTGTTGTAGTACATAACGATAGTGGAACGTTGGAAAGGTAAGCCCCAAGTTTTTCCCTGAGTTTGACCATTTTCCATAAAAGCAGAATAGAAATCATCAATAGGGAAGTTATCCTTCTTGATAAAATCATCCATGGGGATAATGGCATCCATATCGATGAGAGTAAAAAGCTCTGTTGATAACAAGACCGCTACCGCAGGAGGAGCTCCCCCTTGTTGAGCGGTTTGAGCCTTAACCATGGCATCAAAATAACTACCTGCATATATAGGATTAACCTTTACATCAGGGTTCTGCGTCATAAAATCATTACACATTTCTTCAATTACTTTTGTTAATGGTCCCCCTACAACAACGGGGAAATACATATCGATCTCCGTAACTTTTCCCGATTCCTGACTACCTCCTGCGAATAGGCCAGTAGACATAATAACGAACAAGAACAGACTGACAATACTTAACTTACGCATTTTCTAACTCCTCCTTTAATACCCATCTATTAATCATTTCTATTACTCCGTCTTCATAGGCATGGCGAGTTACAAAGTCCGCGGTGCTCTGTAATCCCGGTTCTGCATTGGCGACGGCTATTCCTAATTGAGCGGCCTTGAGCATATCCATATCGTTGTAGTGATTACCAATGGCGATAGTGGAGCCCAATGAGACATGAAGATATTCGGCTAAGTAGACAAGGGCGGTTCCCTTAGAGATCCCTTGACCAACGATCTCGAGATGATCCGA
This sequence comes from Spirochaeta cellobiosiphila DSM 17781, assembly GCF_000426705.1. Lineage (NCBI taxonomy): Bacteria > Pseudomonadati > Spirochaetota > Spirochaetia > Spirochaetales > Spirochaetaceae > Spirochaeta > Spirochaeta cellobiosiphila. The sequence continues at coordinate 177,603 of NZ_AUFW01000012.1, read as the reverse complement.
TTCGGACTGGAACATCTGATACTCTTGATCCTGGCCGGGATGGCATTTGGCCCATACCGACTTTAAGAGATCCATATCCCCTAAGAGGAGAATCTTATAAGTACTGAGCCTTCTGATATCCGACCAGGAACAACGACGACAAGGGATGTTTTCTTTTACTTCGTATTGCTTAATACGATCACTATGTTCCAGGCAAAGGGCTTCCCCTTCCCTATAGAGGACAACAGATCCCCCCCGTTCTAACAGGTTGTAGAGAAAAGGCTCCCAGTGCTTAAGGTCATAAGTATTTTCATAGAGGACCGTCCCTTCCCTATTAATGATCTGAGCCCCATTATAAGTAATGATAGGTGTATCAATCCCTAACTCTCTGGCGATAGGGAGAGCAGAGATCTCAGGCCTTCCTGTGGCGATAGTGAATTTGATATTCCTATCCTGTAATCGCCTTACGCCCGCTCTCATCACCTCCAGCCAGGAGCGATCAGCCACCTTATTATTAAGGATGGTCCCATCCAAATCTGATACAACCAAGTCAAACTTCATAGTGCACTCTTCCTTTTATGGCAAAAAAAAAGATCCTGGATAACCAAGGTACCGAATACACCTATCTCCCACCTATGGTGAAAGCCTTTTATGAGTGTATTGGATGCCCTGGTTTTCCAAGATCTCTACCAGATATATATCCTCTGTCTCCGAGAGCTTAGAAGAGTAAAGTTAGGAAATGATGAAAATCAAATTATTCTTGGGTTAACAAAAGTCTTGTTGACGTAAGGAAAAAGGAATGTAAAAATGAGAAAACCTCTTGAACAGTAAAAAACGATTCCAATAAGTTATCTATATATACCCCAAGGAAGAATAATGCAGAAAAAACCGATAGCTATCCTAATGCGTAATTATACAGGTGTTACACCAGAAGCACTATTTAGAGGGATGAGAACAGCCGCCGAAGAACAGGATCAACCCATCCTCGTATTAAATGGGGGCGTACTACATCAGGAATCTGCCTATATTTATGATTATCTAAAATCCCAGGATATAGGGGGGCTGATCACCTGGGCTTCTACGGAAGAGGAAGAAGGAGAAACATTCTACAAGACCTTTGCCAACCTGCCCCGATTGTCTCTATCGGTAAAACTCCCTGATATATTATCCCTGGCAGCAGATAGTTATGCCGGTATGTGTGATGCCGTAGAACACCTGATTAAGGAACATGGGAAAAGCAAGATCCTTTATATCAGAGGTCCAGAACATCACGGATACTCCCAGGAAAGATACCAAGGGTATCTGGATACGCTCAAACGATACAAGATAGCCATTAATGAAGATATGATTTCTCCTCCCGGATCATGGGAAGCCGCCAGAGGTAGTCGAGAATTACAGAATTTCATCAACAACAGAGGACTAAAGGTCGGTCAGGATTTTGACGCTCTGGTCTGTGTCAATGACGACATTGCCCTTAATGCCATGGATGATCTTATCAAAAGGGGATTCAACGTCCCCGACGATGTAGCGATCATTGGTTACAATAATACCCTCAAGGCTCAAGTCTCCACCCCTCCTTTAACAACTGTAGCCATGCCCTTCTATGAGCAGGGCTATGAAGCGATGAACAAGATTGTCAGCATGAAAGGCCCTAGTAATGTGGCCTATTCCATCAAGCTGCCGGCTACCTTGTCTTTGGGACAATCCTGTGGCTGCCTGAACCAAAGCTTCTCCCTAAAAAAAGCAGAGAAGACTGAGGAAACCAAATCAAAATCCAAGAAAAAAGCTCCTACACAGACCTTTGATTCAGAGGATAAAAACCTGATAAACAAGGTCACAAGGCAAGTAGCCGCCCGTTATAAGAACAATGAACTCAAAGCCTATCTTAAGGAGACGATCCCCTCCCTGATCACGGCCATTAAGAAGGACACAGAGGATCAAGCTTATGATCAGATCATGCGCTATATCAGAGAAGGGATTAAAGGGCTCTTGGCCAAAGATTATCCTATTAAAATCCTCCAGGCCATTCTTAAGGGAATTGGGGATAATATTGATATGATCCTTCTGGATAAATCAAAAGCCCTTTGGATAGATTCTATCATTACCAAAGGGCAGATCTTTATCTCCGAAGGGGAGCTAAGGGAGAACAGACGGGCAGCCCTGACCCATCAAGACCAAATATTCCAGCTCCAGAAGGTAAACTCACGGCTTAAAACCATTTTTGATGAGAAAATGCTGCGACAGCAGTTGAGCCAGGACCTCCCGGAACTAGGGATTAGTGAAGCCTATATGGTACTCGGGGAACAAATGTATCCCCTCTTTGGCAATGGCCATCCCCAGAAGCTCAACACCAATGCCCTCTATCCTGAAGGATGGATAGGAAGGGCCAATAAGGACAAATACCTCATCCAGCCTTTGATTCTGAAAGAAGTCAAATTCGGTCATATGATTTATGCTGTGGAGTTAAACAATAACATCCTCTATGACACTTTAACGGAACAAATATCGAGCATCCTCTACAGTATCAATATGGTAGAAGAGAATATCGGTGTAAAGCAAAGGCTTCAGAAAGTCCTGGAGGCTATGGAGCAAAAGATCCATGTCGTATCCCATAACTCATCCAGTATCAACAAAAACATGCAAACCAGTTCCACTGCCATGGCAGGTAATGTAAACAGCATCAAAGAGATAGCAGACAACGTTGAGAATGTTCTGAATATCATCTCCACCAGTGTGGAACTCATCAAAGATACAGATATGGAAGTGTCCCGATTAAAAAGCGAAGCCGACAAAATCGATGAGATCACAGCGATCATTACAGATATCGCAGAAAATACAAAACTCTTGTCCTTTAACGCCTCAGTGGAAGCGGCTCGAGCCGGAAATGAAGGTAAGGGCTTCTCTGTAGTAGCCAAGGAAGTTAAAAAACTGGCTTTTAATACAGCAGACTCTGCCGCCGATATATCTCACATGATCCAGACCGTTCAGGCCAGTACGAATAAGACCACGGAATCTGTTAAGTCCTTACGTCAGATCATCAGTGAGATAGCCGACCTGTCAAAACTGATAAAAGAAACCCTTACAACCCAGTCTGATTCCACCCATGAATTGTCTGAACTAATTAGCCAGGCCGCTTTGGGAACCGGCGAAATCGATACGGCTCTAGAAGAAATCAAGCAGATTGGAAACTCCCTATAGGATAGACATCCGATCCTGCATATCCCGTATTCTTCCTCTATCACGGGGAAGAATATGGGTGAACTCAACTCCCCAATAATACAATTCTGAGGTCTTATACTCCCTGACAACATGAGCCCTTACCATAATAGGTGAGGTAAAGCCATCCTCCGGATCAAAGGTAAAAGATATGTTCTGAAAAGGGCCGATAGACTTAGGAGATACGAGTAAAGCCCCTCCCGGACTTAGATTCTTAAACACAGCCATATGGCTATCTCCCTGATGAGTACTAACAATGACCTCCTGATAGTACTCGTATCGCTTGTATTGACGCTTATCCTCGTCCATATTTAAACTTTTGAACATTATTATTGGCTTTACAAGGATAAAAAGGCTATGATGTTTTCATTATGAAAAAACATAAGGCCTTTAGAGTAGGTATATTAGAACTGTTTCTGCCTTTATTGTTGGTGACAAGCCTAAGCATTATAACTCTCTTCTATATAAAAACAAAACAGTCCAGTTTAAAACTAGCCAAGATCATCGTTAATTCCGCTTCCAATCGTATTAAAGAAAAGACCATATCCTTCCTGGAACCAGCCACTTCCAGTGTGGCCATATTAGGCGGCATCCTGGAAGGGGATCCTGAATATCTCGACTCTGAGACGACCTTGCGCACAATGTGGGAGCTGGTCAAATCGAATCAGCAAATCTATACCCTGTACATAGCAGATAAAGATGGGAATTTCATCCAGGCACGACAAGAACCGGGACGTGCTATCAGACATATTCTGCGCTCAAAGGGAACAGTCGAGGAGACCTGGGAATTCAAGGATGATGATTACGTAACCATTAAGGAACTTGATAGGGATGGTGCTTATGATCCCAGAAATCGTCCCTGGTATGTGAAAGCTCTCACCTTCAATAAACTCTCCTGGTCAGACCTATACGTATTTAGTTCGAATAGAAAGCCCGGTGTTACAGCCAGTATGCCCGTCACCTTAAGAAATGATAAAAATCTTGTCTTAGGAGCGGATATCACTCTCAGTGATTTAGGACATTTTCTTCAACAGATGAGCTTAACAGAGGGAACACAAATCGTATTAACAACACCTTCCCGACAAATCATCGCTTCTAATCAGACAAGTTTGCTCTATACAGGTGATAAAGAGGATTTTTCCGCTTATACCCTGGATGCATTGGAAGACAAGACACTGGTCAATGCGTACAAAGCATCCCAGGAGAAGGATGATCAGCTCTTATATTTTAAAAGCGATAATCTGACTTATTACACAATCAAATCAAGTTTACCGTCCTCTTTAGGATTCAATTGGAACATCTTGATTGTGATTCCCACAGCTGATGTTCTGGGGCCTATTAAATCGACCCTTTATCTCAACCTGGGAATAAGCTTCTGCCTTCTTTTTATCAGTTTGTTGTTTCTATCTTACCTAAGTAAGAAAATCTCCAAACCCATTATCCTACTGGCTAAGGAGACGGAACACATCAAAGGTTTTCATCTTGAACGTGTGCGCTCTATTGAAAGTCCTTTTAAAGAAGTGCATATCCTCAATCAGTCTATACTCTCTATGACCAAAGGATTAACAGCCTTCGGCAAATACGTTCCTTCAGATATTGTGCGTCAATTAATACAAACAAAGAAAGAAGCCCGATTGGGAGGAGAACGTCAGGAACTCACCCTATTCTTTTCCTCTATTAATGGCTTTACCAAGGCGAGTGAATCATTGACCCCGGAAAGTCTCTTTCTCCATCTATCAGATTACATGGAACAAACCTCCCAGATCATCATGAACCATGAAGGGACCATAGACAAATACATTGGGGATACAATCATGGCCTTCTGGGGAGCCCCGCTACCTCAGGAGAATCATGTCTTTAATGCTTTGAAAGCCTCCCTGGCTCTTCAGGAATTGATTCATACACTGAACTCTCGCTGGTTAGGGGAAGTTAAACCCATTATGGATACACGTATCGGGATTCATACGGGACCTGTAATGGTGGGTAACGTAGGTTCCCGTGATAGGATGAATTATACAGTACTAGGTCATTCGGTGAATATTGCCAGCCGTTTAGAAGGTTTAAACAAATACTATGGAACAGACATCCTCGTTTCTGAAGATACCTATCTAAAGGGACGTGACCATTTTGCCTTTGTTCCTATTGATGATATTCGTTATAATAAGACTGAAAAGATAACCCTGTACTGGTTATTGGGGGAAGGTTATGCGGAGAACTTATCTCCCCACAAAAAGGCGATTCATCATTTATGCTGGAAAGTATACGATGCTTACCACAACCAGAACTGGTCAGAAGCGAGAGCCATATATGAAGAGCTTAGGGAATACCCCTTAACAAAGCCCCTCAGCACGTATATGATCCCCCGCATTGACAGACATAAATAATTAAAAAGCTTTCTTATCGACTAGTATCTTCATAATAAACTGAAGAGTGTCCAAATCAAGGTCCTCAGCAAAATCATTAATAATAGCCCCTAAGAACTGCCAGAAGGAATCTTCCAGAAGACTGGATTCTGGAGAGTATTCTTCATTAAGAAGATCGATCACATCCATAAGTTTGGCTGTTAAATCAAAATACTTATCCCAGTTAGCTTCCCCTTCTGCTATCAACAGGGAAGGTCTAAAGTGTAGATAGATCTCTTTTACAAAATCCTCTGGATAACGTTTAAGACTATCCTTGAAGATAACCCCTACTTCATCAGTTATGTTCGTCAGATTTTCTTGAAATAATCGTTTCTTCAACTGCTTGAGCTGCTGTTCAAATCGATGGGTATTACTCATTGTCCGGTTCCTCATCCAGTTCAAATAATCGGGAATCCTTCTGAAGCTTATGAGCATCCTCTTCCTGCTTCTTCTTGGCGGCTTCTCTTTGAACTTCTTTGTTATAGGCTACTGCACTTTCCTGCATTTCTAATTGCTTAAGCTTACGCCATAGGGGATCGTCTTTATCAAGATCATCGGGAATCTTTGTCTTGGGAATAGCTTTGACTTTAACCTTCCGACCTAAGACAATACCCCTTAGTTCGGTATCCTCAAAAGAAGCGGCTTTGATATTGACTCCCCCAAAGTTAGCCCCTGATAGATTACAACTGTTAAAGGTGGCATCTGTGATATCAGAACCGGAAAAATTAGCACCTGTCAGATCACACTGCTTGAAAAAAGCCCCTTGAAGACGAGCAAAACGCAAGTTAATCTTAGCCAGAGCTTCTGCTTCCAGGATTAATCCTTTGAGGTCAGCCTTAAAGTAAGGGCCCTGCTTACGGACAAATGAATTCCATATACTGACATCACTTTTTTCGATACAGTCTAAGAGCACCTTTAAGTGTTTTCCATTGCCAATGAAATTATCCTGCTCCATATCCCTCCCTCATCTATATAAGAATAGCATTTTTACTGCATTTTACCTCTTTTGTAAAGGTCGTATCAAATCTATATTGCCAAATTACCTATTTGGAATCACACTCTATATAGATTATAGCTTGAAGGAGTGTTTTCATGGATATTATTGTTATCGGTGCTGGTTTTGCAGGTCTTAGTTGTGCAGCTCGTCTAGCCGCTGAGGGTAACAAAGTAACAATACTGGAAAAAAACGAATCCCTCGGTGGCCGGGCCCGGGAATGGAAGACAGAGGGATTTACCTTCGATATGGGTCCTTCCTGGTATTTGATGCCCGAGGTATTCGACGAGTTATTTAAGGACCTTAATCTCAATAGGGAAGATTACTATGAACTGGTAGAATTGGACACTTATTATAAGGTGTTTTTTGAAAACCATCCTCCCCTGACTATATCCAGTGATTTTGAAAATACCTTAGAAGTCTTTCGCTCCCTGGAGGACCAGGGTGACAAAAAGCTCAAAGACTATCTTGATAAAGCAGCCTATAAATACAATGTGGCCATGTCAGAGTTTCTTTATAAGGACTATAAACATATCGGCCAGTTTTTTAACAGAAAGATGATGACAGAAGGTCTGAAGTTGGACATATTCTCACCTCTTGATAAATTTGTATCCAAGTACTTTAAAGATATCCGAGCCAAACAGATATTAGAATATGCTATGGTTTTTCTCGGGAACAGTCCTAAGAATGCTCCTGCGCTCTATAGTTTAATGAGCCATGTGGACTTAAATCTGGGGGTTTATTTCCCCAAGGGCGGAATGCATGCCGTAGCCAAAGGCTTAGCCCGTGTCTGTATGGAAAAGGGAGTAAGCATTCATGTGAATCAGGAAGTCACTTCCTATAAGATGGAGGGAAAGCGTATTCGTTCGGTAGTCACAAGGAATAAAGAATATCCAGCGGATCTGGTGATCATGACCGGAGATTATCATCATGGGGAAACAGAACTTCTTCCTCCCTCTCATCAAACCTACCCTTCCAAGTATTGGAAGAAGAAGACCATGGCCCCTTCTATGCTCCTTGCCTACATTGGAACTAATAAGAAGTTTCCCGAACTGGAACATCATAACCTTTACTTCAGTGAAGACTGGGATGCCCATTTTGATACTATATTCAAGACTAAGACATGGCCTGATAATCCCTGCTTTTACTTGAGTGTGATCAGTAAAACAGATCCTGAAATGGCTCCTTCGGAGGGAGACAATCTTTTTCTCCTCTTTCCTGTAGCTCCCGGGATGGATGATAGTCAAAGAGAAGCCTACTTTGATAAAGCCCTGGCCCATGTGGAACAGCGGACAGGACAAACCATCAAAGATAGTATTATTGTCAAACGTCTCTATAGCCATAGGGATTTTACAGAGGATTATAATGCTTATAAAGGAACCGCTCTGGGTTTAGCCCATACCCTGTTTCAAACCGCAGTCTTCCGACCAGGACATAAGAGTAAAAAAGTCAGGAATCTGTGGTATAATGGACAGTACACTCATCCAGGAGTGGGAGTCCCTATGACTTTAATCAGCTCCAAGATACTAGCTCAGGAGATCAAAAATGAAAGCAAAAGACTTACATAGACAGACTTTTAAGAAGGGAAGTAAAACTTATTTCAATTCCAGTCTGTTCTTCCCCCCAAAGGTAAGGGATAAAGTCTTTATATTATATGGTTTTGTAAGGGTAGCTGACGATTATGTAGATGCCACCCCCCAGCAAGCACAAGAATTCGAAGACTTCTGTCAGGCTTATAATCAGGCGATGGAGGGAAAACCTTCAGGCAATCCGATTATCGATGACTTTGTAGAACTTTGTAAACAGGAAGAGATCCCTCCCCGATGGACAGAAGGTTTTCTTAAGTCTATGAGAATGGACTTAACAAAGACAGAGTACAATACCATCGATGAGACCTTAGAATATATCTATGGATCTGCCGAGGTTATCGGTTTATACATGTCCAAGCTTTTAGGTTTGGAAGAGGCTAGTTATCATGCCGCCCAGATGCAGGGTCGTTCTATGCAGTATATCAACTTCATAAGGGATATTGCAGAAGATATTGATTTAGGCAGACGCTATATTCCTCTTCCCGAAGAAGGGCTTAATAGCTTTGAGGAAGAACATACGAAGGAGCATCCTAAGGAATGGGAGGACTTTCTGGTTAAGGAGATAGATCGGTATAATAAGTGGCAGGCAGAAGCGGAATCGGGCTACCACTATATCCCCTATCGCTATCTTGTTCCTATCAAAACAGCATCGGATATGTATAACTGGACAGCAAGGCGTATGGTGAAGCATCCCTACCTTCTTTATAAGGGTAAGATCAAACCTTCCAAGGGAAGGATTATCCTACAAATTCTCAAAAATAGTATTATCTTATTATTCAGGAGGCATTAATGAGCTTATATATCATTCTCAACATTATCATATTGGGTTCCACACTCATCTTTTCTTTTGATAAAAGAGTGAGTTTTTATAAGGTATGGCCCAAAATGGGATTGATATATCTAACGGTTAGTGTGTTCTTTATTGTTTGGGATATGTGGGCGACTCATCAGGGGCATTGGAGCTTCAATCCCCGCTATACAGGTGTTAAGATTGGGAATCTACCCTTAGGAGAGATTCTCTTTTTTATATCTGTCCCTTATAGCTGTATGTTCCTCTGGGAGATTGTTAATTATTTCTTCCCTAAAACACATAACAGGAAGAAATCCAAATCTATCGTAGTAACAGTTATTGTTATGCTTCTCTTTGCTGTGGCGGCTATTGTCTTCTGGCAGTATGAGTACACACGCACCGTTTGTATAGTGGCAATTCCCCTTCCTTTGCTTTTGTATTTTTACTACCCCTACCCTCTTGTTGACACAAGGTCAATCGTATATTGTGGGGCTATTACAGTAGCCTTTGTTATAACCAATGGAATCTTAACAGGTTTGCCAGTAGTTAATTACGGTGAAGGGCATTATCTGGGACTGCGGGTACTAACTATCCCTGTTGAAGATTTTGTCTACAACTTCTGCCTCATTGGTTATAGTTTGCTGATTAGGATTAAATGAAAGCACATAACATTTACATAACGTCTATGAGGGGAGGTTCAGGCTGTTCCTTAATTGCGGCTCATCTGGCCATTGTCCTGTATCAACACAATAAGAAGGTTCTGGTTGTTGATGGGGACCCTCTGAATCCAACCCAGGCTTTGTATTATCATATTAATGAAAACTACCCCGCAGAAGCTTATCTGACCGAGGGTAAGAGCCTAAGCCAACTCATACAAAAAGGTTTGGGAGGGGTAGATGTTCTGACCAATCTTCATCCTATTAAGAAGAACAAATTCGACTTAACAGCTTTTTATAATAAGCTAGATGATATCAAATCAGAGTGTTCTGGACTTTATGATTATATTGTCTGGGATATTCCTGCCCTGGCTTTTGTGTCTTCTTCCTTTACCTGGAACAAGAGAGATATAATCACCTATGTAGGTAGCCCGGGGGATTTTGCCTATCTATCCCGCTTTATTGAACACTATCGTAGAATGACAACAAAAGGGGATATGACTTATCTGGTTAATGGATATACCCAAAAGGCAGATGTGATCGCCTATCAGGATATATTGGGACAGGACAGTGATGTTACCTATTTAGGTTATGTATCCCATGATGAACAGGGTGTTCAGGAAGCACTCACCAAAGGAATGCTTCTCACCTACAACGAGGAGACTAGCCCTATTATGGAATCTTTGGAACTACTCTCCTCTTATTATCTTACTTAGTCTGGGAGTGATATTCACTCAGATCTTTCTTGACCATATAATAGCGGCCGGAAGCATTCCATAAGAGGAATCCTCCTGCACCGGCCTTCTTATTACCAGTTAATTGTTTGTATAAATAATCCGTATACTCAGGTTCTTCCATTTTAAGTTCTTTATAGATCAGAAAGGATTGGACATAAGGACGAATGAGGGCTTTGTTGTTCACGATTCTCTTGGCCCGTGTTACTCCTGTGAAGTAGAGTTTTTCTCCCCATTCATTGTAACTTTCCTCTCCTCTCATAAAGGCGCCATTAAAGTGACTGGGATAAGTCATAGGACTGATAACGTCTACATAGGAACTGATGCGCTGGATATTCTGGCCTAGATAATCCATGACATACCAACCATTAAATCCAAAGACATCTGTTCCAATAGGAATGGATATATTTTCCCGGCTCTTTTTAAGGAAGGATTCCAGGGCATCCATATAATCCATATTACTCTTCTGATAGCGGAATGTTATGTTCTGGGTAGGCCCTTCTGAGGGAAAACGTATGTAGTCAAACTGTATCTCACTAACTCCGGCAGCTTCCATCTCCTTGGCTATGGCGATGTTGTAGTCCCAGACTTCTTCAGAATATTCATCAACCCAGAACTCCCGCTGTTCTAACTTATCTTCTCCCGTTTCCTCATCTTTGACCTTGATGAAGTGGCCCCAGGGGGCTTTACGGGTCTCATCCCAGAGGGCGTATTTATTATTATCATAGGCATAGAGCTTAGGATCCTTGAAGACCACCACTCTTCCTATCAAATACAGTCCCGCTGCTTTTGTCTTAGCCACTATGGTATCAATGTCCAGGAGGGAATAGAGCGCTTTCGTATCCTTGACCATAGGCAGCTTGGAATTATAAGTGACACGTCCGAGGTCATCTTTGAAGTCAATGACGATAGCATTAAGTCCATGGGATTTGGCAAAGGCAATATGTTCATCTAAATGGGCACTAGCCTGCCATGCAGATAGATAAAGCCCTGCCTTGTCATTGGCTAAGGCACGTCTGGCCTTTTCCTCTGCTGTCAGTGTTAGACCTTTATCCCAGGCCGTAAGCTTAGTAGCCTCACCGTCAGCATATCCGTAATGGCCCCAATCCGTGTCAAAGCGAAGTCCCTCTTTCCAGGAGAGCCCTCTGATTTGTTCATTCAGCGTATACTTTAACTTGTCAAATTGAAAGCTTGTCACATTGTATTTATATAACTCGGATCCTAGTCGGACTGTCATATACAGATTGTCCTGTCCATCAAAGACAAGACTGTCTATATCATCAAAATAACCAGCCCCGGAACTTAACCCTGGAACATGTTCAGAATGATCAGTCCATTTCTTTTGAGCGGCATCAGATAAATACAAACCATGAAAACTGGTTCCTATAGCAATACGGTTCTGACTGTCTATTGCAATAGCCGTTAAGTAAGCCCATCGTCCGAATTGGGAGCGATAAACGATACTTGTCCAGGATTGACCAGCATCGATACTCTTATAGATCCTAAAGGGACTTGTCACATAGATAGTATTAGCATCCACCTGAGCCAAGGAGGTTAGGAGAATAGGCTCTGTCCCGTTAAAGGGATAGATCTGTCTTTGGGGGAGGGTTGTAACAAGGGTTCCCCCGGCCTCTGTTTGTTTATATAAATGTCCTTGCTCCAAATAAAAGTCATTGGACCAGAGACTAAAGTGGCAGAGAACTATAATTAAACTAAGTATGATTTTCTTCATGATGATCGATAGCCCTAAGGGCTTCCTCCAGAATTTTGCGGTACACCGAAGGCATGGGGTAAGTGTTGATTTGATGAAAGGGTACCCATTGACTACCCGGATAAACAACGCTTTTATTATCACTTCGGTAGAGGCTAGGATATAATAGATCTTTGTATTTTGTATAGGTATGCGTACGTTCCTTAAGGTCAAGTAAATGAACGAATCCTGATCTTAGTAGTTCCTCTCCTTTTTCGTAGGGCCGTTGGGGAAAGCCCCACATTCCCCGGAAACGTCCCTGACCAAAGGGAGTGATCAAAAGGGAATCTCCATGAACCAGCAGAAGAAGAGCCGTCTTCTTCGTGGTGATAGTTCGGACTTTCTTCTGAGGGATAGAATCTACCAGGTTCTGATCCAGGGCAGAACAGAGCTGTTGTAAAGGACAGTTATCACATAGGGGGTTGGTAGCACGACAGACTTGCTGGCCCAATTGCATGAGGGCTTCACTCCAAAAGCGGGGGGTCCCTTCTTTACTCCAGGACTCATACATTTGCTGAACCTGGGTTTCAAAGGTCGAGCTCCATTCCTTCTGAAGGAAGAGCCTCATGAAGATCCTCTTCACATTTGCATCCAGGACCAGATAAGCTTTGTTATAAGACATACTCATTATAGCGGAAGCCGTATAAGGACCTATGCCGGGTAGCTTAATCAGCTGATCATATTCCCGGGGCATTCCCCTTTGCTGATCATGTAATAATTGAGCAGTCTTAAGTATATTCCTGGCCCGGCTATAGTAACCTAATCCTTCCCATAACCTAACCACTTCCTGTTCAGAGGAGGAGGCGAGGCTCTCCAAATCCGGGTAGGTCTCCATCCATTTATCAAAGTAGGGAACCACAGCGGTACGGACTGTTTGCTGGAGCATGATCTCTGAGATCCATACTTTGTAGGGAGAATAGTCCTTCTGCCAGGGAAAGAGGACTTTATTCTTATCAAACCAATTTTTGAGATTCTTATAGGGGGATATCAAGGACATAGTTCTTAATATAACAAATAAAGCCCTATCAGACTGGCCCCAAGGAAGATAAAGTTATGGCGATACCATTTTTCCTGCCATATTAAGATTCCTGAGAGAAGACTTCCCAGAATGACTCCGATACCATTAATGGGATAAGCGGCCATACCTGGTATGCTTTTTAACCCTACTAATAAGAATTGAGCCGATCCAAAGTTAAATAAACCAACCACAGCTCCTAACAGAATTCCCACCAGGGTAACCCTTTTTCGCTCTATAACGAACCAGACCAGGGAGATCAGGAGGGCCGCCCCAAAGACATAAAAAAGAAAGTTCTGAGAACCGACGTGAGAGAAGAGTTCCGTTTTGAGCTTAAGAGAAAAGTCACTCAACCCTACCACAATGAATAGTACGATTCCCCAGAGGAGTGCCTGACGAACTTCTTTTGTACTATTACGCCAAGGAAGCTGAGAACCGGCAAAGAGTAATCCCACAAAAATCAAACCAATGGCGATCACCTGAGAAATCCCTAACTGCTCATGGAACAGGATGACCGATCCTATTGTAGGAATAAGGGCAGATAAACGCATGTAGATAGAAGCCAGTCCCACACCTTGTAACTTGATGTTATAACTAAAAAGGAAGAACCCCAGAACAAAAAAGACACCTACAAACGTTCCCATAGCCACAACGGGAAGGGAATAGACAAAAGGGTCTCTGATTAATAAATAAGCGGTTACAGTAGCAACCAGATAATTAACAACGAAAACATGAGATTGGGGAACATGATACTTACTAGCCACTTTGAAAAGATGTCCTAATATGATGGAACAGATAATGGCTAAGAGTAGATAAAACATGAAGAGCTCCTAATTAGTTTCTTTGACGAATAGAATTTGGCCGGCTCCTGCCTCAACTTGATGAGGGAATTGAAGACCAACTGCGGTTGCCGTTCCTAGAGCATAGACCTTATTCTGTCTATCAAGAGCAGTTACAAGATAGCTAAGGTGAGGATTATGTCCCACCAGCATTATCCGCTCTTCCCCATGACTATTAATCTCATCCAGGATATCAAAGATTTCAGAGGAAGGAACCAGATCGGGACTTATATAGAGATGGGATGACTTAACATACTCCTTGAGAAGCTTCGCTGTCTGACTGGCTCTCATGTAGGGACTATGAATAATCACATCGATAGGTTCCTGCTTTTGAAGGAAGGTCCCTAATTGATGGACTTTATCTAGCCCCCTTTGGGTTAGTTCCCGATAATAATCGCCTCGGGAATGGTATGTATCTGCTTCACTATGCCTGACAACAATGAGTTTCATCCCGGCCATACTAAACAATTACTCAGGTAAGCGTCCATATAGTTGTACAAGATATCTTATGCTTCCTGCTAATTCATGATGCATATGATCCTCATACATTCGCCAACCCCAGTTGCCTCCCAACTTACCGGGAAGATTCATACGGCAGTCACTCTCCAGGTTGAGCAAATCCTGCATGGGTATGATGGCATATTGGCACACAGAAGCAATGGCCGCCCGTACAAAGGCCCAGACCACATCCATGTCATTACAAACAAAATAACTCTTAACGTGATCCCTGTCTGCTTCACAAGCTTTATCATACCAACCTCTGGTGGTATCATTGTCATGGGAGCCTGTGTATACCACAGCATTAGGGTTATGATTATGAGGAAGAAAGGGATTCTGTCCATCAGGATCGGAAGCGCTTCCTTCAAAGGCAAACTGAAGAACATTCATACCAGGAAAACCAAAGAAATCCCGTAATTCAATAACTTCCTCTGTGATCTCGCCGAGATCCTCCGCCAGGATAGGTAAGACTCCTAACTTGGAACGGACCTTGGTGAAGAGATCCTTACCAAGAGCTTTTACCCATCGTCCTTTGACAGCGGTTTTTTCTTCAGCAGGAATCTCCCAATAGGCCTCAAAACCTCTAAAGTGATCCACCCGAATGATGTCGACTAGTTCCAGGGTAGCTTCAATACGTTCAATCCACCATTTAAATCCGGTAGATTTCATTTTGTCCCAGTCGTAGAGGGGATTCCCCCAACGTTGTCCTGTGGCACTGAAGTAATCCGGGGGAACACCTGCCACAACAGAGGGACTGCCCTTCTCATCCAGACAGAAGATATCCCTGTGAGCCCAGACATCAGCACTGTCAGGGGCAACAAAGATGGGAATATCACCTATGATTTGGATGCCCTTAAGATTGGCATATCCCTTGAGATCCATCCATTGGCAAAAGAAAAAGAACTGCCAGACTTTCTGAATCTCTATCTCTGATTTCAATTCACTCTTCCATTTTTTGATAGCTAGAGGATCTCTGAGGGCAATATCTTCATCCCAATAGTTACTCCAAATAGCCCCGTCCACCCCTTCTGATTGAGCCTTGGCCTGGAAGTGTTCCTTTAAAGCCATGAAGAGAGCAAAATCATCTAGCCATTTTTTTTTGGACTTGCAAAAATGTTTATAAGCTTCATGTCGTGTTTGTTTGTTTTTATGGCTGAGGAAATTCTCAGCGGCTAAACGTAGCTTGGGGATTTTCCATTCTATGACCTTACCATAATCTATGCGATCTTCCGGAAAATCAGGACGATCAGCCAGATCAATCATGGACAGATCTTCATAACCGACAAGGTTATCTAAACTAATTAATAAGGGATTACCTGCAAAGGTTGAAAAACTGGAATAAGGACTATCACCATACCCAGTAGGGCCTAGTGGTAATACTTGCCAGATGCTCATTCCTGATTGTTCCAGGAAATCTATAAAACGATGAGCTTCGTAACCCAATTCACCGATGCCGTACTTGCTGGGCAAAGATGTAGGATGAAGTAGAACGCCGCAATGCCTATTATGCCTCATGAAAACCTCCCGGGTAAGCTATTATATCAAATTCTATTCAACTGTTCTTGTAAGTCAATGATTTCCTTATTCCAGAAGGCATTAGTCCCCCAATCAGGGAAATGTTTATCAAAACCTTTGTCCTGTCGCTGTTTAACCTGCCACGCGAGGAAATAAATCATACGCATAGCTCTTAGGGGTTCTATCAGATCCAGTGTTTTGTAATTAAAATCACAAACAGAAGTATAGCCCTCCAACAAGGCATTGATTTCGGATTTACAAAACTCCCTGTAATCCGGAAGGAGTAGCCATAGGTCCTGAACAGGGGGACCCATCATCATATCATCAAAGTCAATGAGAAGTAGTCCCTGTTCCATGCGATCCAAAATATTGGCTCTGTGCAGATCTCCATGGATACGCTGCAGGGGTACATTGTGAAAGGCTTCCGTTAAGCGTTGAACCAGTATGTCACTTAAAGATTGAAAGGTTTTGCCCAGTCCAGAGGGCATGAGGTCTTCCTCTATAATGTTTTTCAGATATTCATGCACAGAAGAAGGTTTCATTCGGAACCTATGTTCTGCGGGCTTTTGACGCCCTATAAGATGAACCCGCCCAATAAGGGTGCCCAATCGCCTGTAACTGTTGAAATCTTCTGCTTCAAAACCACGACCTGAGCGTTTGGGGAACAAAGCAAAGGGAATGCCCTCAGCCGAGACAAGAGAGGTTGTGTCCTGCAGATAAAAGGGAGCCACCACAGGGATTTCCGCTTCGTCCAGTTCGTAGAGAAAGTGATGTTCCTCTAATAGACCGGCTCTGGACCACCGTCCAGGCCGGTAAAATTTAGCAATAATACGTTCACCATCTTCTGTGTGTACTTCATAGACTCGATTTATGTAGGACGGATAGGCCTGGGTAAAACCTGTGAGGTTCTCATCCAGGGCGGCTTCTACAGAGTCAATAATCAGATCAGGAGATAGCTTTTCAAAACCAATGCTGTTGCTCAACTAGCGTACCGTCTCAATGCGGAGCATATTGGTATCCCTTTTTGCTGTAAAAGGTAGTCCTGCTGTTACAACAAGGATGTCACCTTCCTTGGTCATTCCTTCCTTCTTTAATTCATCAATGACTTCTTGAACAGCATGGTCAATATTGTCATTAAAGTCCGGAACAAGAACACCTCTCACACCCCAGTACACAGCTAGAGACCTTAGGGTCTCCAATTTATTACTTAAAGCAATGATGGGCTTTGAAGGACGAAAGTGACT
Organism: Spirochaeta cellobiosiphila DSM 17781; assembly: GCF_000426705.1. Taxonomy (NCBI): domain Bacteria; kingdom Pseudomonadati; phylum Spirochaetota; class Spirochaetia; order Spirochaetales; family Spirochaetaceae; genus Spirochaeta; species Spirochaeta cellobiosiphila. The sequence continues at coordinate 160,382 of NZ_AUFW01000012.1, read as the reverse complement.
TATAATTTTAGCGGTAGATCCGCTGGTTGTTAAACAAACAATGGCCTTAGCCCCTACGACTTCCGCTGTCAGACTGGAGGCATCACCAATAGCCAGGGGAACAGAGTACTCGCCCTTATGCTTTGGCTTACGCCGATCCAAAGGAATAATATCCTTGCTTTCAATAAGGCTGATTATTTTGCCCATGGTAGCGGCTGCTTCCACAGGGAACTTACCTGCGGCTGTCTCTCCTGACAACATAACCGCATCAGATCCGTCTAATACAGCATTAGCTACATCAGCTGCTTCTGCGCGGGTTGGTCGAGGGTTGTATATCATAGACTCAAGCATCTGAGTGGCTGTTATGACAGGTTTTCCTAGATTGTTACATTTCCTGATAATCTCTTTTTGAATAGCCGGTACAACTTCTGTAGGCATTTCCACCCCTAAGTCACCACGGGCAATCATCACACCGTCTGTTAGATCAATTATCGCGTCTAATGATTCAACAGCCTGGGGTTTCTCGATTTTGGCAATGACGGGAGTCTTTTTGCCATAACCACTGATTAGTTCTTTGATCTCAGTAATATCTTCAGGCTTTTGAACAAAGCTCAATGCCACATAGTCCACACCAAGGGACATACCAAACTCTAGATCCTTTTTGTCCTTCTCTGTTAAAGCAGCGATAGACACGATGCTTTCAGGAAGGTTTACCCCTTTGTTATTCTTCAGAATGCCTCCGAAGACTACTTCGCAATGAACATCCTGATTTTCAATGCTTAAAACTTTGAGTCTTAAGTTACCGTCATCAAGAAGCACACTTTGACCTACACTTACATCATTATGCAGATTTTTGTGTGATACAGAGACAATGTCCTTCGTTCCCGGAACATCTCGTGCCGTTAAAGTGAATCGAGCTCCTTCAACTAACTCTACCTGTCCTTCTTCGAACTTCTGAACACGAATCTTTGGACCTTGAAGATCCTGGAGAATAGCGATAGGGTGCTTTAGGTCATCAGCCACTTTACGAACGATATCATAATTTCTTTTGTGATCATCGTAGCTACCGTGGGAAAAGTTAAATCTCGCCACATCCATTCCAGCCTTACCCAACGCCAAGATAGTCTCATAGTCGGAGGAAGCTGGACCTAAGGTACACACCATCTTAGCTCGTCGCTTGGTGAAATCGATTTTCATTTCCCTTACCTCTTTATTTTGGTTATTCTTCATTACTCGCATGGAATTATATATTTTGTGACTATCCAAAGCAAGCAAAACAAACTGTTCAACTCACGCTATATTGAATATAATGACTAGGGAGGGCAAAAATGAATATTTCTAAAGAAGCGCGTAAAATTATACTTAAAGCTCAAAAAAGTGAAATAACCGAGCATTATATCTATTTAAAACTAGCAAAAAGAGTTAAGGATGAAAACAACAAGCAAGTTTTGATTCGTATAGCTAATGAAGAAAAAAATCATTATGAGATCTGGAAGGAATATACCAATATTGAAATAAAACCTAACCATTTCAAAATTATTTTCTTCTATCTAATAGCAAGAATACTAGGCCTTACCTTTGGTATTAAGTTGATGGAAAAGCGTGAGGAAATAGGTAAAACAGGTTACAGGCAATTAGCCAAAGAAGTCCCGGAAGCACTTCAAATAGCCAATGAAGAGGATGAGCATGAGCAGACCCTCATCAATATGCTTCAGGAAGATCTGCTTAACTATGTAGGTTCCATTGTTCTGGGCTTAAACGATGCTCTTGTCGAACTGACAGGAACCCTGGCGGGATTAACCTTTGCCCTTCAGAATACAAGGCTCATTGCAACAGCCGGTTTAATCACTGGGATTGCTGCTAGTTTTTCTATGGCAGCCTCAGAGTATTTGTCTAATAAAGCTGATGAAAATGAGAACGCCCTGCGAGCTTCCATTTATACGGGTTTTGCCTATATTACAACGGTCATCGCCCTCATATTGCCTTACTTGTTATTTAACAACCTCTACCTTTGTCTAGGTGCGACACTAACCATAGCCATCGCCATTATCTTCTTCTTTAACTTCTATATTTCAGTAGCTAAGGACCTTAATTTTGGTAAAAGATTCCTTGAAATGGGAGCTTTAAGCTTGAGTGTGGCAGCCATATCCTTTGGTATTGCCGTTGTCATCAGACAAGTTTGGGGAATCGATATTTAAGATTCCCCGGCAAGTCCTAATTCGGGAGCTATGCTTTTCATAGCTTCCAGGGACTCTTTAATAACTTGATCCAATTCCATGCCCATCATATCGCATCCTTTTTGAATAATAGATCGATCGACACCAGCAGAAAAGGCAGGGGTCTTCCATTTCTTTTTCACAGACTTGAGTTGTACTTCCCTTATGTCCTTACTAGGTCGAACCAGGGCTGTCGCCGTTATAAGACCTGATAATTCATCAATAGCATAGAGAACCTTTTCCATATCATGTTGAGGTTCTACATCTGTCACGATATTCCAACCATGACTTTCTATAGCCCTTATGAGTTTATCTGAATACCCTTCTTGTTTTAGGATCTCAGAAGACTTGCGACAATGTTCTTCTGGATATTTTTCCCAATCCAGGTCATGAAGTAATCCTACATTACCCCAAAATTCTGGATCTTCCTTCTTTATCTTGGCAAAATGTCTCATAATGCTTTCAACAGCTAAGGCATGTTTGAGCAAGCTGTCCGATTCATTATACTGTTTTAATAAGGCCCAGGCTTTCTCTCTGTCTTTATCCATACTTCATTCCTCTCCAGTATAACATAATTCCCATTTAGCCTTAAGGAAAGTGATTATGTTGTAACTTTCATGCGGCTAATGGGAATAAGGTGGTCCACCTGAACAGACAATGCGCCTAACTCATCCTTGACCTCCCCTGAGATAAGAAAGGCTGAATAATCATCAAAGTAATAAGCATAATCTGACCAACTATCAGGAAAAAACACAGTCTCAAAGATACCATCCTCATCTTCAAAGCTTACAAAACTCATATCCTGCTTCTTCTTGGTTCGTACCCATTTGCGCGTAACAAAGGCTCCTGCAAGGGTAACCTGTTTGTCACGATACTTGTCGATATCCCGGGAGCGAATATAGGAAGGGTAAGAATCTTGAGATAAGATTTTTTGGACTCGAGGGAGATATATCTGAATCGGAAGGGTTGATAACACCACTCCCAGAGTATCAAACTCATCCCGTAACTTACGGCTTTGGTCATAATCTCCAATAAAAGAAGGGGCTTTAGGCGGATCCCAATTCAGTTCATTACCCTTAAAATGATAATAAACCCAGAACAATTGGGGCCTGGTATATGCCCTGGATATAGGGTCCAGAGTCCCAGAACGTATCAAGAGACGCATATCCCCAAAACTGGGTTGGACACGGCATATAAAATCACCGATATCCTGAAAGGGAGCCTCCGAACGTGCCTCTAAAATCTTCATTATTAGATCCCGAGTTAGGCCAATTATCTGGGAGAAGCCTGCAATGATCCCTTCTTCACAGAGTGTATACAGTACTTCACTTCGATTGATATGGGGAGGAAGAACCTGATATCCCCTACGTTTAAGCGCATTTATATAAACCTGTCTGTTGTAATATCCTCCGCCATTATTTATAACAGCCAGGTAAAAGATCCTTTCATAGCGAGCTTTGATGTAAGCCAGGCGGTAGGAGATAAGAGCATAGGAGGCACTATGTGCTTTACAGAAAGAATATCCTTCAAAGGATAGGATCATCTTCCATAACTGGTCCAAATCACTCTTATGTAATCCCTGCTTATACCCTCCAAGGTAGAAGGATTCTTTGTAATGCTTGAGTTTAAGACGTTTATTCTTCTTGGACAGTACTTTACGCAACTGATCCGCTTCTGCCCCTGAAAATCCAGCGGCAGCCATAGCCACTCGGGAGACATCCTCCTGATACACCATCAAGCCCATTGTATCTTTGAGAGTCTCTTTTAATGAGGGATGAAAGGGCTGCCATGCTTTACCCTTCCTTCGAGCCACGTATTCATTGATATAATTATTAGCCGCCGGCCTGATAATACTGGAGGCGATAACCAGTTGATCATAAGACCCTTCGCGCATCTTCCTTAGTAATTGTCTTGTGGCAGGGGATTCGACATAGAATATCCCTAAGGTCTGCCCTTCTTCTATCAGTTGCCGGGCTTCAGTATCCTGATATGGTTGAAACTTTTCCCATTCCAGATGTTCTTCTTCATGATCATTGATCAAAGTAATAGCATCTCTTAATACGGAAAGGGAACGATTTCCCAGGATATCAATCTTTATAAGTCCCGCATCCTCAGCCGAATCTTTATCCCAGGGTAACAGGGGATAATCAGAACCTGTTCGATGAAGGGAGGTTGTGCGATACAAACTATCAGGTGTTATAACAACACCTCCCGGGTGGGTTCCTAAGTGACGGGGCATACCGTATAACCTTTGGGCAGCCTCCATTATATAGGGAGGAATCTTTTCCAACTCTCCCCGATGACGCCATCTGAGGATCTGGGAAATTTCCTCCTCTTCCATTCCCATGGCTTTAGCCGGTTCCCGGAAACACAGATGATCCGCATAGGTGACATGATCTGCTACCATAGCAGACCGGCCTTTATATTTTTTGAAGATATGCTCAAATATTCTATCCCTTTCATCCCAGGGAAAATCCACATCAATATCAGGAGGATCTATCCGTCCATAATTCAGGAAGCGGTCAAAAAATAAATGATTTCTAATAGGGTCCACATGGGTGATGCCCAAGCAATAAGACACGAGGCTGGAGGCGGCACTTCCCCTTCCGCATGTCCGGGGAGCCACATTGACAATATCCTGAACCACAAGAAAATATCCACTAAATCCTTTATCCCGAATGATGGTCAGCTCATATTCCAATCGCTTAAGGGCCACATCCATCATATCAGGATAACGTTTTCTCAGTCCTTCCATACAGAGAGCTTTTAAGTGTTGGTATTCCTCCTTACGCTCCATGTTATTAAAGGAAGGAAAGATATAACCATCATAGAGAAAAGACTCACCTATACTGGAGGAAGCAATTCTCCTCTGGTTACTAATAGCATCAGGAATAGAGCCAAAGCTGTTATACAAGGCATTCTGCCCTGCCATACAACCCCACACATGACTAGTGGCAATCCTGTCAATGTGACTATGGGTCGCCAGGGACCGGATAAGACGATAGAAGGAATAATCTTCTTCCTTCCAGGCTACTTCATTTAAGGCGACTACAGGCAGGGATTTGGACTGAGCCCATTTAAGATCCTGATAATAGGGTTTGCCCCAATACATCCCCCAATACAGATCTCTCGTGCTAACTGTTACAAGATAATCTCCTAATGACTGATTAGCCACGACAAGAATAAGCCCTTCCCATCCATCAATAAAGGCTTCAGGCCAATACCAGGAAGGATCGTTATTCTTCCTGGTAAGAATAGTATTTAACAGGGCAAGACCATTACGATTTTTGGGGTAGACCGTAAGAAGGGTTTGTCCATTCAAGCTTAGCTCCACACCCGGAACAGGAATAATGTTATGTTCAATGGCTGATTTAATAAAACGAACCATTCCTGCCCAGTTATCCAGGTCTGTCATGGCCACATAGGGACAGCCCTGAGCTACAGCTCTTTTTACGATATCCTCAGGGCTGTAGATACCTTTACCCCAGGAAAAATATGATCTATTAGAAAGCGAAATCCATTCATACATACTATACACTAGTATAGTATTTTTGTATAAGTTTAAATAGTAAAAACTATACCTATTACAATAATGTCATAAAAAGGAGAGCCCTTAATGAGGATAAAAAATCCCATGACAACCTATAAGGCTTTGGATCATCGTATATATTTTATGTTTGTAGCACAGATCATCACAAGAATGGGGAGTTTTGTATCTGTCTTACTCGCTTTGCTTTTAACAAAACGCTTGGGTATGGAAGAAACCACTGTAGGACTCATCCTAGGACTAATTACCTTTTTTCAAGTATTTGGTGTTCTGGCAGGAGGACACTTGGGTGACAAGATTGGACGGAAAAATACCATACTGATATCCCATTTTTTGGGAGGTATCATCTATATCATTGCGGGATTCTTTGTGAATAACACCATACTTCCTTTAATCCTCATTCCTGCTTCTTTTACTATGGGTTTTACTCGTCCTGCAGCTAATGCCTTGGTGACAGACATCAGCTCAGGAGAAAAACGGCAAAGTGCCATGTCTTTAATCTATTTAGGAACGAATATAGGAGTAGCCGTTGGACCTATATTAGCAGGTTTTCTTTTTGAGAATTATCCTGCCTGGATATTTTGGGGAGATGGATTGACTTCTCTTATTTGCGGAACTCTTATTATGATCTTTGTAGCAGAACCTGCCAGTTCCCAACGAAGCAAAGATTCGAAAGAGGAAGATGAAGATCTAAATCATAGTCTACGTGCCTTCTTTAATCGTCCTATGATCTTACTGTTTTCTTTTATGGGTTTGATTCTCAACCTGATCTATAGCCAGCATAGCTTTGCTATTCCTTTGCAGATGGAATTTCTGTATCCTGATAAAGGAGCGCAGTATTATGGTTGGCTAATGTCTTTTAATGCTATTGTAGTCTTATGCTTTACTCCTCTTATTCTGTCTCTAACAAAAAAGCTCAGAGAATCCAATAATGTAGCCTTAGCCGCCATGGCCATGGCCATTGGTTTTGGATTACTAATCAAACCCGTTGCCAGCATCATCCTTGTCTTGTCAGCTCTATTCTGGACGTGGGGAGAGATTCTCTTTGTAACTAATTTTAGTGTTTATGTAGCAAAACATACACCACAGAATCACCGAGGTGCTTTTTCCAGCTATAGCAGTATGTTCCTTCAGGCTGGTTGGGCTATATCTCCTATTATAGGAGGAATGTCCTTGAAATATCTTAGTTATAGCACTCACTGGACTATAGTCCTTGTGGTCGGCGTCATCCTGAGTCTCTGTTATATGGCATTGGCTAGATATCAAAAGAATAAGGTCAAGATAGGGTAAGCCCCTATCGACCTTTTTTAATTAATGATAAAAGTACGATTTTCATAAACAAATACCGAGTGTTCCAGATAGAGTTTCAATCCAGTATAGAGGGTCTTTCTTTCAATATCCTTCCCTTGTTGAACAAACTCGGTAATAGAACATTTATCTGTTATATGTAGGACATCCTGGGCGATTATAGGCCCCTGATCTAAATCTTGTGTTGCAAAATGGGCTGTGGCACCAATGATCTTTACCCCCTTGTACCAGGCTTGATGATAGGGCTTTGCCCCCATAAAGGCCGGTAGGAAGCCATGGTGAATATTAATGATCCTGTTATTCCATGCTTTGGTAAAATCAGAACTGAGTATTTGCATATATCGGGCCATGACAAGAATATCAATCTTATACTCTTCCAGAATTTTTTGTTTACGCTTTTCCGCCTTTTCCTTTCCTTCGGACATATCCAAATGATAAAAGGGTATCCCAAATTGTTTTGCTATGGGTTCATTGATAAGATGGTTACTTATAATGACTGGAAACTCACAGTTTAATTCCCCATCTTGATGTTTAAGAAGAAGTTCCCATAGGCAATGATTCGTTTTACTGACAAGGATAGCTACTTTCAACTTTTTGCTTTGATTAAACAGATCCCATTTCATGGAAAACTTATTGGCTATAGGGGAGAAGCTATCAGTAAAAGCGGCTTCATCAAAATCATCTACGACACTAAAGATCGCTTTCAGAAAAAACATATCGATATCACCGGCTGAATATTGATTCAAATCGATGATATTGGCTCCACTCAGGGAGAGGGCTTGAGAGACTTCAGCAATTATTCCTTTGCTGTCAGGACAGGAGATCTTCAGAACATATGTATTCATGCTTCAGGAGGTTAATATTTTTTAAAGCTCTAAACAAGATAGTAGGTTCAAAAAAAAGGGAGCTATTTAAAGCTCCCTCTCCAAATCTAATTAAGATTTATTCTTCATATTCAGAGAAATCATCTTTCTCAGCGCCACACATTGGGCAAACCCAGTCATCTGGGATTTCTTCAAAGGGAGTGCCTGCTTCTACATCGTTGTCAGGGTCACCTTCAGTGGGATCATAAATATATCCACAAACGTCACATACATACTTCTTCATGGAATCCTCCATATAAAATTAAATTAAAGATAACGCGTGATTTCAACAAATTGCAAGATGAATTTGTAAAAATCTTATGCTCTGGCACCTAATTCTTTATCAAGAAGATAAAGAGTACTAGGTGAACCATCCAATACTTTGAGTTTATCAAGAACTTCCTGAACAGAAGCTTCTTCCTCTACTTGCTCACTAACAAACCAGCCGAGGAATTGCTCTGTAGCTAGATCTTTTTCGTCTCTAGCAAGAAAAACTAACTTATCAATGCATGCAGTTATATGCTGCTCATGAGCCAATGAGGCTTTAAATGTTTCTACAACACTAGCATAGTCAGCTTTTGGTTGAGGGATAGCCTGGAATACAGCCTTTCCTCCTCGGGAATTGATGTATCCATAAATCTTCCAAGCATGAGACATTTCTTCCTCTGCTTGTTTTTTCATCCAACCTGCGAATCCTAAATAACCCCTAGCTTCAAAATCTGATGCCATAGATGCATAGATATAAAAGGAATTAAGCTCTTCATACATTTGCTGGTTAAGCTTGTCCAGCATGTTCTTTGATGTCATTTTTACCCCTTCCAGAGACCGTGAAGGTTGCAGTACTCCCTAGCGGAAACTGTGGATGCTTCTACATTAAACACGGCCACAGGTTCATCACCGGGATTTAGGAATTGCTTATAGCTTTTTCCATCTGCAATCAACTCAATCCACTGTATAAAATGTTTTTCCAACATTGGATGCAATGTTGATCCTACAGTGACTTTGTAACCACCATCTATTTTCTCAATCACAGGGACATGCTTTTCGTTGGCTGAATCAGCTGTCTGCTCTTCTAGTCTTTTCATAGCTTGTCCACAGCAAACAAGCTCGCCATCACCGCCCTGTAAAACTTCTACCAAATTACCACATAGTTCACATAAGTAAATTTCTGATTTAACTGCCATTTTCAACCTCCTTACCAGTTCTCACCAAGAATCTCAAAATAGGACTGAGGAAATAAACAAGCAGGACAAGCTTTAGGAGCTTCTTCTGCTTCAAGGATATAACCACAGTTCAGACAACGCCACATGACTTTATTGTCTTTTTTGAAGACTTTCTTGGCTTTTACATTAGCCAGTAAGTCGTTGTATCTTTTTTCATGCTGTTTCTCAGAAACAGAAATATTTTCAAATGCCTTAGCTACCATCGGAAAGCCTTCTTCTGCAGCTACCTTAGCGAAGGATGGGTATAGATGTGTCCATTCCTCATGCTCCCCTGCAGCCGCTTCTGTCAGGTTTTCCTCTGTTGTTCCAACTTTACCAGCAGGATAAGCAGCCGTAATTTCCAGCATCCCTCCTTCAAGAAAACTGAAGAACCTTTTTGCATGTTCTTTTTCCTGATTAGCAGTTTCCTCAAAGATGGCCGCAATCTGATGATACCCGTCTTCCGCAGCTTGTTTGGAAAAATAGGTATATCTCATTCTCGCTTGAGATTCACCTGCGAACGCTTTGAGAAGGTTTTTCTCAGTTTCCGTTCCTTTAACACTCTTCATCTCACAACACCTCTTTTCTATGTTTTATGAGACTGCAATAATTACCATACCCCATAAGCCAACAAGGGGTATTCAAATGACTCCAGTCTCTGTGTCCACTAAATTGGTTTTGCGTATCCCTTCCCGGGTTAAGGCAAAATCATACTTTACAGGATCATCAGGGCATAGTTGTTTGAAAAAGGAGGTCATATCTGAAACACATTTGCCAGAAGAATTTTTTCTTACAGTCATACCGTATTTCAATCCTATCTTATGCATATGTGTGTCTAAAGGAATTAATAACTTAGATGGTGATAATGACCATAATCCAAGATCAACGTTATCCTTCCTTATGACCCAGCGCAGAAATAAATTCAAACGCTTCTGAGCACCTCCCTTATCTGAAAAACTAAGAATATGTGACCAATCACCATCACTATTCTGCTGTATACACTTCTGTAAGTAATCTAATCCACTAAGATAGTTATCTTCCTTGTCCTTTAGACCATGATTAAAACACAGTTCTAAAGATCCATATTTCTTTATTATACCAGAAATTCCACTGAGAAAGCGAATCAATTTATTATCAGAATAAAAGCGATAACGAAATCCCTCATATGTTCGCTCTAACCATCTGATATCACTATTCAGGAGGACTTCAGCCGGGTGTTTTCCCAAAGGGACTAGTATGCTATCAATAGCTTTAAGTATAGCATCCACCCGGCCGTAGGCCATTACTGCTGCTATGAAAGCAACCAATTCTTGATCCCCAGGTTCATTATAATCATAGACAACCTGTAAGGGATCTGGACAAACAAACTTTTTATGGTTCCATTTTAGGTAAAGTTCTTCAAAATATTCTTGAAGCAACTCAGTTCTCAGAACAGTCCTCGCAGACACCATAAAAGCTTACACTGAACCCATCTATACGACCATTAATATGGTCAAAAGGCAGGCTGAGAGTTTGAGGTTCTTCTGATAAGGGCACGTCTATAATCTTGCCGCACTTTCTGCATTCAAAATGATGATGATCGTCCATATCACCATCAAAGTGCATCTGTCTTCCTGACACATGCAAGCGTTTGATCAGGCCCTGGTCTGCCAAGAAATCCAAATTACGATAGACAGTTCCCAAGCTTATATTGGGCATTAACTTTCTAACTTCGTAATACAGGCTTTCCGCATCAGGATGAGTTTTATCCATCTTAAGAACATCCAGAATTGTTTGTCTTTGCTTTGTCATCCTCATGAACACTCTCCTAGTAATAATTACTATTAAGAATAGAACGAAAAGTCAAGTCTTATGATTTTTGATTATAAAATTGAAGAAATCTTTGAGCTAGTGAAGCGATTTTTTTGCCATAATCCGGATCAGAAGCCCAACGTCCTGATAAGTCATAGACATTATGAACTTCTCCCCGAACCACGTATTGAAATCTTGGATCGATTAGGGGGTTTATTAAATCCTCTGTTGATGCATAGGCCTTTAAATGTTGTATATGAGCTCTAACTCCCATTTGTACAGAAGGAAAACTAGCTCCTGCTTCTCCCCCATCTAAAGCACCTAGTCCACAAAAATTATTCTGACTGGCTTTAACCTGCCCACCAAAACGTAAAAAGCCTGTCTCAAGAAGCATCTGAAAAAAAGCAATGTCATGATTAATACCTTCTTGCCTGGCTTCATCCACATAATAGTAAGCTAACTTGTAGGCATATTCTTTATCAACATCCGGGTTATAATGGAGTAAAAACAAAGCCAAATCTTCTACTCGACTCTGCCCTGTACCCACTAACATAGGAGACATACTGAAGGAATATAAGGGAGATAATAAAAATATAAGGACAAAAACCTGTATGTAGCTTAAAATCATGCCTTCTTAGCATATCGGACATTGAAGTATTAAGGAAAGAAAAATAAATTAAAACTTCTCATTAAATTGTTTAATTAATTATATTTGAACACAATGGAGTTACAAAGTGGAGAAAGAAAGTAAATACATAACAAAAACTTATAGAGACCAAGTCGCTAGTGTTTTATCTGAATGTTTTAGCCATGACTATATGGATGTTAGTGAGTTTGAAAGAAGACACGATCTATTAAATCATGCCTCCACAAAAGACGATTTGGATAAGCTCATCATAGATGCTCCCCAGGATATTATTAAGAACATCATTACAACAGTACCTGTTCAAAACCATAGTATTAAACGATTCAAAAGAAATTCTGAATCCCATTTTTGCATAATGGGTTCTCAAATAATCAAGGGCGACAAACTCAAAGCCCAAAAGACTAGTGATATTACGATTATGGGAGAAAGCACCTTTGATTTAAGAGGAATTGAACTTCCTCTAACACCTGTTAACATTGATTTGGTGAATGTCATGGGCAAGATCACTATTATAGTACCTCATACTACTGAGGTTGATATACAGGTAGCTAATATATTGGGATCTACTAGTGACAAGACCCTACCCCAACGACAAAAAGACGGGGGTAAGATCATAGTTCAAGGGATTTGTGTTATGGGGGAAATCACAGTAATGGCGAAGAATTGAGAGCCAATTTATAAGCTTGATTATAATGAGCTACCAGCTGCCCCCAATCGAAGCGTACAGAATGGGTTTCTGTAGAGTTACGCAAGTTAATTCTCTCTCTACGATTCTTTACCACCATTTCATAAAGGACATCGGTTAAGTTCTTAATAATCTCCTGTTCCGTCATCTCTGAACGGGGAATGACAAAGATCCCTTTTCTCTCTGGATCTTTGATGTGGGTTTGCACATATTCTCCGAATCCCGAATAATCACTAGTAACAGTAGGAATACCACTGGCAATGCATTCTAAGGGAGTGTAACCCCAGGGTTCATAATAACTAGGGAATATTCCCAGATGGCAACCTCTCACAAATTGTCCATATTCCATCTTAAATAGAGGATTCATGGGTGTAATAAAATCTGGATGATACACAACTTTGACGGGATCTTCTTTCTTGTTATAGAACTGCTTCTTGCGAATAAAATTCAGTATAGGATCCGGTCCATCATCTATAAGATTGTGAGTTATAACGGTTGGTAGTTCTTCTGATTTCCACGCAGAGACTGTTCTCCTTAATCTCAAGGATAGATAGTCATCCACTAAGCTGTTAAGATTTGGTAGCCCGAATTTGTCTTCACTAGCAGCCGCCTGAAAAATCCTTTGTCCAACTCCTTTTACGATATCATCACAGGTTTCTCTGATTTCATTCATAACGGCTCTGCTTTGCAGTACTTGCGGATTGATAGAAGTAAAAGGTTGCTTGGTAATAAAAAAACAGACAACAGTAACATCCAAACTTTCTTGCTTGATGATTTCATTCAGACGATACAAGGCTTCTAAAGTGATATCAAAGCCCTTGTTGCGATATTCAAAACGTCCAGAAGTAAAAAAGTAAAGTGTCTTTTCTAAGTCAAAGGAGTAACTTCGGAAAAAATGTCCCATAACAAACTCATTAATCTTTTCCTTGTTATCCAGATGTTTTAATTGGAACTCATGAAAGGCTGTGAAACGTTGTATGTTCAAACCGTTAGGAAGAATCACATCAGGGGTTCTCCCTAACAAAGCGGTACACTCCTTAGCTGTGACTCCACTGACAGTAGTGAAGACATCACAGTTTTTGGCAGCAGATCTTTCAATGGACACAGGACACAAGATTCCAAAATGTCTCGCATTTGTCTGCCAATCATAACTATCCAGATGTTCATAAAAGGCTCCATCATTCATCGCTAAATATCGCCCTAGTAGAGTAGCATGAGTGGTAAAAACTTTCCTAAAAGTCCACCAAGGACCTGTCATGTCCCCGATAGAACTGGCAGACATCCATTCGTGAAAATGACCTATAAGATTTTTGCGTCCTAATTGGAAATCAAGGATTTCTCGAAAAAATTCTCTTATCATTGTTCCAAAGGCAATAACTTGATTATGTAGTTCATTTTCAGGCTCTACAAGGATGCCTTGAGTCTCGTATATATCTTGCCTTAATTTGGCTCGATTTACCCGAATAGACTCAGGATCCAGGAGTACAACTTGAGGACGACCAGGAATAAGCCAACGGCCATAATGGGCTTTTAATCCTCTGGAATTCAGTTTGTTAACTGCTATTGCAAATGGTGATTTATCATCATGTATTTCTTCAAACTCTGCTGTTACCTTTTCATGGACATAGGGACCTAAAACACAATAATTCTTACCCCATAACTCTTGCATGGCAGGCACTTTACTTCGAATGACAGTATATATACCACCAACTTGATTACAGACCTCCCAAGCGGCTTCTATAAGAAGGGTTTTCTTACGTTCTTTCTTAGTTATTTCAGTCAAACGATCCGGCATTTTACTACTCCCTTGTTGCTACTATAGGCCCCGAATATTAGGATAACAATACATATTGTACTTTTTAACTGATTACTCTCATTTTTTCGAATTTTTTTTTTGTAAATGAAAGTTTCTTGTTGCAAAGTAGTTAACCTCAGCTTAGGATAATAGGCGGATGTTTAACAGAAAATAAGCACAAAAAGTTTGTAAAACCTACCTTTTTATAGTTCTTTATGTCGCTTGGACCTGTTAAAAAAAAATCCTAGGAGTTACTTTTGAAAAATATTTATGTAGGCAATATTGCCTATGGGGCCTCTGAAGAGGACCTTCGAGACGCGTTCAGCGAGTATGGAGATGTGGCGTCGGTCAAAATTATCATGGACCGAGACACTGGTAGATCTAAAGGTTTCGGATTCGTGGAAATGGAGACAGAAGAAGCAGCAGCTTCTGCGATCGAAGCTCTTAATGGTGCTGAATTAATCGGTAGACCACTTAAAGTAAACGAAGCCAGAGGTCCACAACCAAGACCTCGTGAAAGGTATTAAATATAGTTTTAAGACCTCAGAGGGTTATTCCAGAGTTCTGGAATAACCTTTTTTTTTATTCTTCTTTACTAAAATGCCATTCCTTTTGGCGTACTTTTCTGAAAGAGGGACGCCCCCCCCTTTCCTCCCACCATGGGTTAAATAATTGTTCCGCCCCATCCCTTTTGATGTCATGTACGAATTCCATCACTTGTCCTAGAGGCCCTTTAGGAAAACCTCCTTTTTTTAGAAACCAAGCCAGGTATTCATAAGGCAGATCATAAACATAACGTCCGGCATGCTTACCAAAAGGCATTTTCATTTGATATGTCAGTCCTAGAAGCTTTTCAAATTCTTCTTGGGGAGTTTGCACTTTCTTCTCCATTAGATTATCATTAAGGCACAATTTAACAGAAAAAAGGTTTTTAATCAGTACACATGGCGTTAATAGAATTAAATGATTCCGATTGCTTAGAAGCTATAGAAACTCACAACTTCAGTGATGAATTACTGAGTAAGACAAACAAGACCATCATCGTCCTTACACAAAGCTGGTGTCCACAATGGGTTTACATGAAAAATCAGTTAATGGAAATAGATGAAGAGAATTCGGATATAACTATCTATTATATTGAATATGATTTAAAAGATTATTACCAACAGTTTATGTCCTTCAAAGAAGAGCATTACAATAACCATCATGTACCTTTTGTTCTCTATTATTTAGACAGTCAATTAATCAATACATCCAACTTTACTTATAAAGATGGAATTCTCAACCTTATCAAACAGACCACATAAAATACTTCCCACAAGTAGATTACCCAGCTTCAACATATACAAATTTGTAGGATTATAACTTTGTACCAACATTTTTAGCTTTTTTTCTTGACATAAACTTTGATATTTATTCATCATTTGCATATATATTCAAAAAAGGGAGTGTGTTGATGAAAAGATTGGCAACAATTTTACTGAACATCCTAATCGTATCATCATTCGCGATGGCGAATGGTCAACAGCAAAAGTCTACTTCAACAGGAAAGTCTGGAGGTGTCCTTGTTTTCGCTCGATCTGGAGATTCAGTTGGACTAGATCCTGCCAGAGAAACAGATGGTGAGTCGTTTTATGCCACTGGGAATATTTTCGATACTTTAGTAGAGTTCAAACCAGGAACTACAGAAGTTCAACCAGCTTTGGCTAAAAGCTGGGATATATCCGATGACGGTCTAACTTTTACTTTCCATTTAGTGGAAGGAGCTATGTTCCATGATGGAACTCCAGTTAATGCAAAAGCTGTTAAATTTTCCTTTGACAGACAATTTGTTAAAAGCAATCCTTATTACAAATTAGGACCCTGGAAATACTGGGGGTACATGGACATGGACAGTATTGTGTCTGAAGTTATAGCTAAAGATGATACAACTGTCATATTTAAACTGAAAAAAGTGGAGGCTCCCTTCTTAGCGAACCTTGCTATGGATTTTGCCGCAATAGTTAGTCCTACTGCACTTGAAAAATACGGAACTGATTTTGCCTCCAACCCTGTAGGATCAGGTCCTTTTAAGTTCGTATCCTGGCAAAAAGATGACAATATCATCCTTGAAAGAAATGAATCATACTGGAGAAGACCTGCCTATCTTGATAGATTGGTGTTAAAAGTTATCCCTGACGCCACAGCACGTTACTTAGCTCTTCAAAAGGGTGAAGTGGATGTTGTAGATTTCCCATCAGTTGAAGATTTAGCAGATATTGAATCAAACCCTGATATCAAACTCATTAGTCAAGCGGGTATGAATGTTGGTTATTTAGCATTAAACAATGAAAAAAAGCCTTTTGATAATGTCAAAGTACGACAAGCCATAAACTTTGCTATTAACAAGAAGGAAATCATTGCAGGGGTCTATGGTGAAGCGGGTACAGCAGCTAAAAATCCTCTCCCACCTAATATGTGGTCTTATAATGATGATATTACTCCTTATGAGTATAGTCCTGAAAAGGCTAAGAAGCTATTAGCCGAAGCAGGCTATCCTGATGGATTTAGTACAACCCTCTGGGCTATGCCTGTAGCACGACCTTATAATCCCAATGGACGTAAAGTCGCAGAAATCATGCAAGCACAACTAGCAAAAGTGGGTATTCAAGTTGAAATAGTATCCTATGAATGGGGTACTTATTTGGACAAGACTGACCAAGGTGAACATGATATGGCACTTATGGGCTGGACTGGTGATAACGGGGATCCGGATAACTTCTTATGGGTATTATTGTCCGCACCTGCAGCTGTAAAACCAGCTGGTAATATAGCCTTCTGGAAAAACGATGAATTCACATCAGTAATAAAGCAAGCTAAAGAGACATTTGATATTGAAAAAAGAACTGAACTTTATAAAGAGGCACAGGTTATTTTCCACAATCAAGCCCCTTGGGTTCCTTTAGCACACTCCGTTGTATATGCACCAGTTAAAAAATCTGTTATGGATTATGTCCTCTACCCTACAGGTAGCAGGAAGTTCTATAACGTCTATTTTCAATAATCAGCAAAATCATATTTTCTAAAATTAAACCCGGGTTCGTAGCCGAGCTCGGGTTCAATTTTTCTTGAAGGACTATTAATGTTTAAATTCATTTTAAGACGATTGGTACTTCTTATTCCAACTATCTTTGGGATCATAACCTTGGTTTTTTTAATGATAGCCCTGTCTCCTGGAGATCCGGCAAGAGTTATGTTGGGCGAAAGGGCTAACAAAGAACAACTAGAAAAATTAAGAAATGAGTTAGGCTTAGATGAACCTCTTTATCGACAATATGGACTATATCTTGAACGTATTGTCAAATTAGATCTGGGCAATTCTATAAAATCCGGACAACCGGTTTTACAAGAAATAAAAGAAAGATTCCCCGCCACTATTGAGCTTTCTTTTTTCTCGATAATTCTAGCAAGTTCTTTTGGGATCTTTATAGGGGTATTATCAGCTACTAAGAAAAATACCTGGATAGACTATACCTCTATGATGGGAGCACTTATTGGTGTCAGCATGCCTGTGTTTTGGCTGGCATTAGTGCTTATCATGATATTTAGTGTGGGCTTAGATATGTTTCCAACAGGAGGACGTATTGATATAAGAATGTTTTTCCAACCAACAACAAACTTCTACTTAATTGATACTTTGGGTTACTTCTTTAAAAAGGGAGATATTTCTTACTTCCTGTCTGTGTTGCACCATCTTGTTCTGCCAGCCATAGCTCTTGCTACCATTCCTCTAGCTATTATTGCAAGGACAACCCGGAGTTCCATGCTCGAGGTGCTAAAGCAAGACTATATTAAAACCGCTAGAGCAGCTGGTATTGATGAAAAAAAGATTGTCTACAACTACGCACTTAAGAATGCTCTATTACCAGTTGTAACAGTTATAGGAATACAGTTTGGATTGCTTCTGTCCGGAGCCATATTAACTGAGACAATATTTGCATGGCCAGGTATTGGCAAATGGATTTATGGAGCGATAGAAGCACGGGATTACCCTTCTGTACAAGGAGGAATTATTTTCATATCTGTTGCCTTTGTGTTAATTAATTTGGCTGTTGATATTTTGTATTCCTATATAAATCCAAAGATAAGATTAAAGTAGGAGGAATGAATGAAAGAAAAAAATAAAAACATTGAAGTTCCTTCTGCATGGCAGGAATTTCGCTATAACTTTATGAAAAACCCTTCTGGGAGAATTGGATTAGTCATCATAATCATCTTTCTCCTATTAGCCATATTTGCCCCGTTATTCACGCCCTTTGATCCACTTGAACAGAATATAGACTTAAGGAAGACAGTTCCTTTTGCATCAAAATATATTCTCGGAACGGATGATTTAGGACGAGATCTTTTATCAAGAATCATCTATGGATCAAGAATATCCATGACCATTGGTGTCGTATCAGTTTTAATCTCACTAGTTGTGGGAGGAACAATTGGACTTATTAGTGGATA
Source organism: Spirochaeta cellobiosiphila DSM 17781 (assembly GCF_000426705.1). Lineage (NCBI taxonomy): Bacteria > Pseudomonadati > Spirochaetota > Spirochaetia > Spirochaetales > Spirochaetaceae > Spirochaeta > Spirochaeta cellobiosiphila. The sequence goes on along the minus strand of NZ_AUFW01000012.1, from coordinate 141,859 downwards.
TTTTGGAGGATGGATAGATCGAATTGTCATGCGACTAATCGATATCATGCTAGCCTTTCCTTACATTCTTTTGACTATCGTAATTGTGGCTCTCCTTGGTCCGAATTTAGTGAATGCCATGATTGCCATAGGGATAAGTCAGATACCAAGCTATGCCCGTATTGCTCGAGGAGCGATAATAGGTGAAAAGGAAAATGATTATGTTCAAGCAGAACGTTCCCTGGGAGCCTCTGATTGGAGCCTCATATTCAAATCCATATTGCCAAACTGTTTAGCTCCCATCTCGGTACAAGCGACCTTAGGTATTGGGGATGCAATACTAAGTTCTGCGGCACTAAGCTTTCTAGGTTTAGGAGCTCAACCTCCTACTCCAGAATGGGGATTAATGGTTGCTTCCAGCAAAGAATTTGTCACTAATGCCTGGTGGATTGTAACGTTCCCCGGTTTTGCTATCTTGCTTGCCGTACTAGGTTTTAACCTATTAGGTGATGGGTTGCGAGATGTATTAGATCCTAGGATGAGGGATTAATTAAGGTTTAACTATGAATGATATACTTAAGATAAACAAATTGAATGTCGCCTTCTATACTCAGCGAGGCAGACTTCATACGATTAGAGATTTAGACTTGTCCATAGGAGAAGGCCAAACTGTCGCCTTGGTAGGAGAATCAGGATGTGGGAAATCTGTAACGGCCCACTCTATTACAGGATTAATCCCTACCCCTCCAGGGAAAATAGAAAGTGGTGTCATAGAATATAAAGGAACTAATCTTACCGATCTTAGTCCCAAAGAACTGAGAAAATATCGGGGTAGAGAAATATCCATGATATTTCAGGAGCCCATGACCAGTCTTAACCCTGTATTCACCATTGGACAGCAGATTGCTGACGTTTTTAGATCACATGAAAGCATCACAAAGAAAGAAGTTATGGACAAAGCTGTAAAACTTTTGGATCTAGTTAAAATACCTGCACCAGAAAGAAGAGTAAAAGAGTATCCACACCAAATGTCCGGTGGTATGCGACAACGGGTCATGATAGCTATGGCCTTGGCCAGTCCCAACCCTGGTCTCATTATTGCTGATGAACCAACTACAGCTTTAGATGTAACAATACAGGCCCAGATACTACAGCTTCTAACAGATTTAAAGAGTCAACTAAATGTATCGCTATTACTGATTACCCATGATATGGGTGTTGTTTCTGAGACAGCAGATAAAGTGATTGTCATGTATGCAGGACGAAAAGTGGAAGAAGGTCCCGTTGAAGAGATTTTTGCCAATCCCAAACACCCTTACACCATTGGGTTATTAAAATCACTCCCTTTAAGCAAGGAAAACAAAGGGAAAAGTAGACTAGAAACGATAAAAGGAACAGTTCCTGATCCTTTGGCGATTGGAGAAGAATGTCCTTTCAGTAATCGTTGTTCCCGTAAAACAGAGGCTTGTTCAAAATTTCCTGTACATGCAACAGGAACGGACGATCACATGGTATTCTGCCATAATCCAATTAAAAGAGGCCAGGATGAGTAAGATAGTCACAGTAGAGAGTCTAAGAACATACTATACCTTGCCCAGAGATACTTTTACAGGACCAGTTCCTACGGTTAAAGCTATCGATGATGTTAGTTTCAACATTAACCAAGGAGAGATACTTGGTGTGGTTGGAGAATCTGGTTGTGGGAAATCAACTTTGGGCAGAACACTCATTAGGTTAGAACAAAAAACAGCTGGTACGGTATTGTTTTCCAATGCAGCTTATACAAACCAGGATATTTTTGATATGTCATTACAAGAATTGAAGGATTTTCGCAGGAATGTACAAATGATATTCCAGGATCCTTTTAGTTCCTTAAATCCTCGAAAAAAGATTGCCCATCTATTAGAACAACCTATGAAGATTCATAATATAGGAAGCTATAGAGATCGTAATGAACGAATTAATCAATTAATGAAGGAAGTGGGACTTGATCCAAAATATAAAAATAGATTTCCTCATCAATTTTCAGGAGGCCAACGACAAAGAATTGGAATAGCACGAGCTTTGACAGTAAATCCAGAGTTTATCATTTGCGATGAAGCTGTGAGTGCCTTAGATGTATCTGTACAAGCTCAAATTCTTAATTTATTGCTGGATCTTAGAGAAAAACATAATCTGACATACTTATTTATATCCCATGATTTGGCTGTTATTGAATTTTTGTCCACACGGATACTAGTCATGTATTTAGGTAAGATTGTTGAAGAAGCTCCTAAGGAAGAGCTAATGAAGACTCGCTTACATCCTTATACGATAAGTTTATTCAAAGCATACCCATCGACAGAGCCTTCAGCTAAGAATTTGAAAGAAAAAATTATTGTAGGAGACGTCCCAAGTCCCTTACATCCACCTAAGGGATGCCATTTTCATCCTCGTTGTCCTTTAGCTAAGGACAGATGCAAACAAGAGGCTCCTCAATTAAGAGAGATTTCGCCAGGACATAAAGTCGCTTGCCACTTTGTTTGATAAGGGTGGCACTGGAAAAGAGTCTGTTGCAATATGGCATTTGTGACAGCTCTTTTTCATTTACTATATTTTGAGAACAGGATACTACAGTTCTAATATCAAAATCTTCGCTTTTAAAAAAAAGAATTCCAGATAGTAATATGACTTAAACTGATCATATAAATAAATTACGGCAAAGACGATTTTCTTCTACGAATCATTTATTTTCATAAAAAGATATTTTTTTATCGAAAGTACTTGTCATACTCAAAGACTATCTATAAGATATTTTTTATCGGTATTTATATATCGATATATATTACTCCATACCCATAAGGAGAAGATTATGGACGCTGTAAAAGAAAAACAATTAGCCTTATTAGATCAAAAGATCGAAAAACTTAAGGCCGCTCAAAAAGTTTTTGCCACTTACTCACAAGAGCAAGTAAACGCAATTTTCAGATCCGCAGCACTTGCTGCTAATGCAGCTCGTATTCCACTGGCACAACAAGCACATGAAGAAACAGGAATGGGAGTAACAGAAGACAAGATCATCAAGAATCACTTCGCTAGTGAATACATTTACAATAAGTATAAAGACTTAAAAACTTGTGGTGAAATAGAACGTGATACCGTAGCTGGAATTATCAAAGTTGCTGAACCTATCGGTATATTAGCTGGTGTTGTTCCTACCACTAATCCAACTTCAACTACCATATTTAAATCATTAATAGCCTTAAAAACTCGAAATGGAATTCTCTTTTCTCCACACCCTAGAGCAAAAAAATGTACCATAGATGCAGCAAAACTAGTACTTGAAGCTGCGGTAAAAGCCGGGGCTCCTGAAGGAATTATTTCCTGGATCGACGAGCCCTCAATCGAAGTATCCAATGCCTTAATGACGCACAAAGACGTAAACCTCATTTTGGCAACAGGGGGTCCCGGTATGGTCAAAGCGGCTTATTCAAGTGGAAAACCTGCTCTTGGAGTAGGCGCTGGGAACACTCCGGTTATTATTGAAAAGTCAGCAGATTTGCCTATGGCTGTCAGTTCAATATTAATGAGTAAAACCTTTGACAACGGAATGATTTGTGCTTCAGAACAATCCTTGGTAGTAGAAGAATCAATATACAATGAAGTAAAACGACTCCTCACAAATCAAGGGGCCTACATACTTTCAAAAGAAGAAAAGAAAAAAGTAGCTGGAGTTATCCTAAAAGACGGTAAACTAAATCCTGGTATCGTCGGACAACCTGCCTACAAAATAGCAGCATTAGGCGGTGTGACCGTACCCCAATCAACCAAAGTAATTATTGGTGAAACTAATGTGGTCGATCATGCGGAAGCTTTCAGTATAGAAAAACTAAGCCCTGTCCTTGGCTTATTCAAAGTGAAGGATTTTGATTCTGCACTAGATAAAGCCGTTGATCTTATCCGATTAGGAGGAATGGGACATACATCTGTACTTTATACCCACCCTGATAATGGGGAAATGATCAACAGCTTTGGAAACAAAATGGAAACAGGTAGAACGCTTGTTAACATGCCCTCCAGTCATGGCGCTATTGGAGATTTATACAACTTTGCCCTTAATCCTTCTTTGACTCTAGGATGTGGTAGCTGGGGAGGAAACTCTGTGTCTGAGAATGTTAATCCTGAACACCTAATCAATGTTAAAACGGTAGCTATGAAAAGAGAAAATACTTTATGGTTTAAATTACCTGCCAAAGTATATTTCAAGCCAGGTTGTTTAACTGAAGCACTTAAAGACTTAAGAGGTAAACAAAGAGCCTTTGTTGTCACAGATAGATACCTATCTGGAACGGAGATGTTCCAAACATTAATTAAAACACTGAATGAAAATGGAATGTCAGTTGAAGCTTTCACCAAAGTATTACCTGATCCAACTCTTAGTACAGCAAAAGAAGGAGCTGCTGCAATGGAAGCCTTCCAACCTGATGTAATATTAGCCCTAGGAGGAGGATCTCCTATGGACGCAGCTAAGATTATGTGGGTGCTGTATGAACACAAGGACATTGATTTTGAAGATTTAGCTCTTCGATTTATGGACATAAGAAAACGAATCTATACCTTCCCTGAAATGGGTATAAAAGCTGATTTTGTGGCTGTACCAACTACTAGTGGAACAGGTTCTGAAGTCACACCTTTTGCTGTAATAACTGATGATACAACAGGCAAGAAATACCCCATCGCAGACTATGCGCTGACACCTACAATGAGTATTTGTGATTCCAATCTAGTATCAGATATGCCACCTGCCCTAACTGCTTTTTCAGGAATTGATGCTGTTACCCATGCCCTGGAAGCAATCGTTAGTGTGATGGCGTCCCCTTACACAACACCTATTGCCATGGAAGCCATTCGATTGCTATTTGAATACTTACCAAGAGCCTATAAGGATGGTGCTAAAGACCCAGAAGCACGAGAGCAAGTTCACAATGCTTCAACTATGGCTGGTATGGCCTTTGCGAATGCCTTCCTTGGGGTCTGTCACTCGATGGCTCACAAATTAGGTGCCCGTTTCCATGTTCCTCATGGCTTGGCTAATGCACTTCTGATCAGTCATGTTATTAGATATAATGCTTCTGAAGCACCAACAAAGCAGGGAATATTCCCTCAATATAAGACACCAGAAGCCAAAGAAAGATATGCTCGTGTAGCAGACTACCTTAGTTTGGGTGGTAGAACAGCTGATGAAAAAGTTGAAAAACTTATAGAGGCCTTGGAAGAATTGAAAGCTAAGATTGATATTCCTGCTACCATAAAAGAAGCAGGAGTTAAAGAAGCTGATTTTGCAAAAGCTGTTCCTTCCTTAGCTGTTGAGGCATTCGATGATCAATGTACAGGTGCAAACCCTCGTTTCCCATTAATTAGTGAATTGGAGACATTATACTGGGATGCATTTAGAGGTTAAGTTCTTTATCAAAATATAATAATGTCCAAGACCGTCGTTCACTCCTGTCGACGGTCTTTTTTTATTTTGAGTAAGGATAACTTTCTCGCTAAAATGGGACTTATTATCAATATCAATAGTCAGTAAAAAACTACTATAAATACCAATGCGAAATACAGACATCAAATAAAATGATCCATGACTTTGTGCTATTCCGACCATACGATAAAAGAGTGCTGTTGAAATACCGGCATCGCGACAAATCTTGCTCGGCCTGTTTTAAGTAACCAATAATCTGGTTGTTTGTGAATTGTTACTTTCTGATGTGGTTTTAACATCCCAAGGTTTAGTAGATTTTTCTACTTATATGTCCACTGCTTTTGTGGGGAGAATACAGGTTTAATGTTGCCCAGAAGAGGACTTGAACCTCCACAGGGTTTCCCCCACTAGAACCTGAATCTAGCGTGTCTACCAATTTCACCATCTGGGCTAATGGTAAGAGGTTATCCCTCAGTTTATTAATTGTCAATAAGAGGTTTATACAGAATATTCTTTTCTTGCTTTGGCTATGCGTCTTCGACTTGCTTTGATTTCATCCCCATAATCATTCAAGGCTTTAGACAAACACTCTTTTAACTTTCCATAACCGAACTCTTTGTTGGCAATATCAAAATTGTGTTGAACAATTTGCTGAACCTCTGAAGGATGGTTTAGCAAATGCTTAATATCTAATAAAACAGAATCTGGAATTATTAAGTTACCATCTTCATCGTATTCATCACGAATTTCTATATTTTGAATACCCGTACCTCTAATATCGGTTTTATAAACAAGATAGGTGGTGGTAACCACAGGCACTCTTGCGGCTATCGCTTCTAATAAGGCATTCCCAAAGCCTTCCCATATAGGAAGATAGGTAACTAAGTCAGCATTAACCAGAACATCTCTATTGGTATAAATTCTTCTATTATCTTTATCTAAACTTCGTACAGAAGCGACTCGATCTGATATGAGGTCCATCGATACATCTTGTTTAAGGGCCAAACTCTTTATCTCTTCAACATAGTTATCATCAAGCTCATCCCCTTGATAAAGACTTATTATGAATTTTATTCTTTGACCTAATTCAGGGAATCTTTTCTGTAACATTCCTATAAGTCGAATAGAATCTTCAATGCGCTTACGAGGAACAATCCTTGTTGGTTGTACAATCAGAATATCGCTTTTAGAGTAACCAAAATCTTCTCTAAAACACATGTTATAATCATCCTTAACTGGTGCTTTGGAGAAATCTTCACAATTAGGTACTATTTTGGGATTTACCCTTTTAATTGAACGTAAAATGTGAGCTGCATAACTAGAGATAACAAGATGATCTACTCCGATATCAACAGGGGGCATTATCTCATTCAACAACGCCTCTATTTTATTGGCACTAAAACGGCTGCGTTCCCACCAAAAATCATGATGATGAAAAATAGTTGCTACTCTTTTTTCTGTAGCGACCCTATGAATAGCTATAGCTCCTAACAATGTCATTGGCATGGCATTAGTATTTTCTCCAACCAGAACATCTATATTATATCGTTGAACAATTTCAAAAAGATCCAGTGCAACAGCCTCTCCTTTTATAAGAAGATCTTCCACAAGTTCCTCCGAGTATATTTGCCTGATAGGCTGAGGTCTTCTCCGTATATGAGGGAAAAAAGCATTCTCCCATTTTTTTTGATAGTCCGTGCCAAAACGTATGGCTTCCAGAGTTATCTGATTTTCCATAGGAATATTGGAGAGAGTACTTGCATAGAAACCGGCAATGGTAAAGACTTTGTGCCCAAGTTCATTAAGAACATCAATCCATTTATCAACTTCAAGTGAGACACCATCCACATCACCTAACTTACCAGATACAATGGCTATAGAAAATGAATCCATAGAATCCCCTCCAACATATTAGTTAGGATAAGTATACCTATTGGATAAAATCATTTTCAATGGTATTTATGATATGTTTTACTAACATATGAGAACGATGACTAACTTGAGGTAAGAACTTTTTCATGTTAGGGAAATTTTTGCCGTCACTATTATCACTTATCGATCGTATAACCAAATGAGGAACATCATTAATATAACAAGTCAAGGCTACTGCAGCACTTTCCATATCAACACAATCACCATCGAATTCTAAAAGGTTTTCTTTTTCTGTTATGAATTGATCACCTGATAGGATTAATCCTTGATAAAGAGAAACATCATCGAACTCACATGTCATGGCATGAAGAACAAGTTTTTCATTAGCAGGAATTACTTGATAGGTAGTATAAGGAATATGTCCTTTTGAGTATCCAAACTTGGTAGCATCAATATCATGCTGCATAGTAGAATTACCGATAATAATGTCTCCCATTTGATATTTACTTTTAAGGGAGCCTGCAATTCCTGTGAATAAAACAGCACAAGGCTTGTACTCATCAATCAGCTTCTGAGTAACAATAGTAGAGAGAACCTTACCTACTCCAGATCGTGCAATTACAACTTTCTTATGACAAAGGACACCGACATACCATTCGAACTCTTTCCATTGTATTTTTTCTTTTACTTCAAGTTCTAGAAGTAAACTTTTTATTTCACCAGAGAGAGCTCCGATTATTAGGATCGTATCATCCTTCATTAGTTAATTTCACCAGTGTATCAATAGATTGTCTATTCTTTATTTCCGTTTGTTGCACTCTATTTATAGAATCAGCTAATCCAGTTGTAGAGCTAATAATTTGATCCATACTATGTGATACTTGATCTGATATCTTGCTTAATTCTCCCACGACACCATCTATTTGGGTTGTTCCAGCACTTATAACAAGAGACCCTGAACGGACATTCTTACTAATAGATTCTATAGAAGCTATAGCTTTTTCTATATCATCCCCTCTTCGACCTTGTTGATTCAGAGTATCTAGTAATAATTTAAGAATTTGCCCAACCTCTCCGGTTGCTTCCGTAATATCATTAAATGCCTTTTCTGTCTCATCTGTAGATATAACGATATCATTAATCCCTTTGGAAATTGTTTCTAACTCCTTTTTTGTTTCTAATGATTGTAAGGTCGTTTGTTCTGCTAAACTCCTAATCTCATCAGCTACAACGGCAAAACCTTTTCCTGTATCTCCTGCATGTGCGGCCTCAATTGCGGCATTCATTGCCAATAAGTTAGTTTGCTCTGCTATGGAAGCCACAAGACTATTGGTTTCAATAAGACTCTCTGAACGTGTACTCATATCTTTTACCAATATAGACACCTGATTTACACGATCACGTCCTGTCCCTGCATTATTTTTTAACGTATCAAAAGCTGTTTCTAATGATAAAAACTGATTCTTTAAAGCTTCAACACCATCAAGAAGAGCACGTGTAGCCTGGTTAGTACTTGATATCTCAGTATCCTGTAATTTAATACCAGCTTCCAGTCCTGACAGAGAACTCTGCATATTTTGCACAGCATCTGCTGTCTGAGTTACACTCTCAAGCTGTTGATGAATAACGTTTCCTACTTGACCAATATGATCTGTAATATCTTTTGTTGAAGACTCAGCATGTTCCATACTCATCCTCAGCTCTTGTCCTGCTGAGAATAATTGAGAACAGGCTAATTTAATCTTTAGCACCATAGCTTCCAGTCTTTTGTTTGAAGACTCGATGTCACGACTTAAATCCAGAGCTTGCATTTTTGCTATAGAGGAACGCTTTGCTAGTAGCGTGGCTTGACTGAAAAAGAACAATAAAGTTCCTAGAGGTAATAAAGAAGGAGTATAGAGGAGATGCATGGCATTAAGCATATCATTTATAAAAGTTAACAGGAGGAGTACAAAACCAATAAAGACAATATAGGCTCCTTCTCGTTTACGTACAAAAGCCATAATAATAGCGAATAGAACAAACAGAACTTCAAAAATCAAAATAATTTGTTGTACAACCATTAAACTTGTAAAAATAGTGGCTGGAGTAACTACAATAATCAAACTATACAGTAGCCCCTCCCCCATACTAATCCGATCGAACCACTTGTTGACTTCCAGGGGGAATACTTTACGTAAAAAGGAAATCAATACAGGTGCCATCAGAGCCAAACTCAAATACTCAATCTTTATTAAAATAAACCAAGGAATAGAAGAGATATACTGGAGGGCCACAGAATCTGTTACAAGTCCACGTAAACTAGCTATCATAGTAAATAAGAAGAAATAAATTATTGAGAGTTCCTTTCGTTCATAGTAGAACAAAACAAGATGATATAAAGATATGGCAAGCAACGCTCCAGTGATGAGTAAATCTTTCACTAATGACGTCAAAAAATCTTCCTGAAGAGCATCATAATTACCTATTTCTAATTGAGTAAGGATTCCCCCCTCACGATGATGATAATTAGAAACTTGAATGGTTATTGTCGCTTGCCCTGAAAGAGCCCCTAAAGGGTAAATCATCCTTTTAAACAAAGGGGTTTCCTCCCCTTTGCTTTCTCCAACAGTACCAATAGATCCAAGTAGTTGATCGTTTATATATAATGTAGCGGCAGTATTAATTCGTGGTATATAGAGACCGAGGTTTTCATGATTCTGACCTAAATTTAAGTTTAATTTATAGGTACCATATCCAGAACTAGGATGATTAGAATTGTTGGATTCTGACCATTGTCCGGGAATATTTAAAAATTCCTTTGAGGAACCTTTCTGAAAAGGTTCAAGAAACTGCTGCCAATAAAATTCCCATTCCCCAGCAAGCTTAATAGGGGTACCATCCCAGTTTCTTAGATCTACAGTTCCCTTACTTATATTATTTTGAGCCATCAATGAATGGGCAAAAATGAGTCCAATGATAAGTACAAACTTTATTTTCATTAATTATTTCTCCTATTTTTCCATTTTAAAATAGTAAAACACTTTGTCAAATAACTATTCTCTTCTATAATCGGGAAAACATTCGGATCTATTCAAGGAGTTCCCCGTGTTTTATGGGATATTATCTATTTTTGTTTGGTTATTTGTAGCCATTACATCCATTATTTTTTTTCCAATTGCACTTTTAATATTTTTAGTCACCCTGCCTTTTGATCGAAACAGAAGAATTCTCCATAGTTTTAGTTGTTTTTGGGCTAGTTCATATGTATGGATTAACCCTCTATGGGATCTACACTGGGAAGGGAAAGAATTAATAGAGAAGGATAAACCTTTTGTATTTGTTTCCAACCATCAATCCCTTTTAGATATCATATTGTTGTACAACCTATTTACTCACTTTAAATGGGTATCAAAAGACAGTCTCTTCAATATTCCCTTCATTGGCTGGAATATGTCTCTTAATGGTTACATAAAACTACGTCGTAAAGACCCTAAAAGTCATTTAAACCTTATCAAAGAAGCCGGTAAGCATTTACAAAGAGGCTCCTCTATAATTTTATTTCCAGAAGGGACAAGGAGCCCTGATGGGGATATCCATAGATTCAAAGATGGGGCTTTCCTTATCGCCAAGAAATACAGAGTGGGGGTCCAACCCATTGTTCTGGATGGCGCGTATCAAGCTATACCTAAAAAAGGTTTAATGATGAATCACAAACAAAGGATCAATATACGCGTTCTCCCCCCTATAAGTGCAGAAACTGTAGGTCAACTCAGAGTAAAAGACCTTTCTATAAAAATCAAAGAAGATATGGATTCAAACCTCAAAGAAATTCGTGTTTAACATTATTAACAACTGGTTCTAACTAACAGCATTAGCCTGGATAACTTAATCAAAATATTAAAAATCAAGCTAATGTTGTCTTAGAAACATTTTTGTATATCTCGGGTAAAGTCAAACTAATATCTTCTACTAATTCTCTTATTAGAACCAACTATGAAAAGATTTCCAGAGTTACCAGATACGTATGCTGAAACAAGGATGTACAAATGAAAGAGGATAAGCTTCACCTGCTATTTCCTCCATTAAACCATGAGCATAAGTCCTGTACAAAGACATTTTAGCATTCCAAACCTATAAAAAGTATCATCCCTTCCTTTCGAGTTATCAAATGAACTCTAAAGCGTTAGAGATAGTTGCGGTAAATTAAAACTTACATAATTGAACAAAATGATCAAAATATTTGACAATTTACCTATTTCGCCTTGCTCAAGTATTTCTTAACTATTATTATCAGAATTATAAAGCGAGGAACTTATGAACATGAGAAACAAATCAGATAGAAAGTCATTTATAGCTGACTTTGAACAAAAACTAACAAACCTGTTTACTCTTCGACTAGATCCCTTAAAACAAAATCTACAAAGAGGGATACCTCCTTTCCTTTTGAATGAAGTATTAAACCTAAAACCCTTATCAGCCTCTATTCCTACGGAATTTGGAGGAAGAGGAGCAGATCCAGTAGAAATCCTTTCTATACTGGAAACAGCTTCCTATCATTCATTACCATTATCCTTAATGTTAGGAATAAGTGGAGCACTCTTTTCAGAGCCACTGGCAAAATATGGAAGAGAGGATGTCAAAAGAAAGGTCTTTAGCCAATTAATGAACAACAATAGGTTGGGTGGTTTGATGATAACAGAACCCGATTTTGGAACTGATGCATTAGGAATGCAGACCAATTATAAAAAAGTCGAGGATACTTATCACATCCAAGGAACAAAACATTGGGCAGGATTATCCGGCCATGCGGATTATTGGTTAATGACAGCAAGAAAACAAAAGGATGACTTATCCTTAAATAGGGATATTGATTTCTTCCTTTGTGACTCTTCAGATCCTAACCAGCAGGTAATAGCCGAAGAATACTACAACAACTTAGGTCTTTATTTTATTCCTTATGCCAAAAACCGTGTTGATATCCATGTACCTGTCAATTACAAGCTAGAACCTAAAACAACGGGAATAAAACTCATGCAAGATTTGCTACATAGAAGCAGAATGAGATTCCCTGGAATGGCACTTGGTTTTATTAAAAGGATGATGGATGAAGCCATTGCTCACACTAAAGAACGATTTATTGGTGGTCGTCCATTAACAGCATTCGATCAAGTACAACGAAGATTAGCTGAACTCCAAGCATGGTTTACAGCAGCTTCTGCCTTTAGTAAAAATGCAGCAGAGATATCTGGGATCCAGAATGATTTAGAAAAGCAAGGTCTCATTGCAAATGTACATAAAACAATGCTAAGTGAAATGATGCAAAAAGCTAGCCAGTCTCTATTGACCCTTGTGGGGGCAGCGGGATACAGACAAGATCATTTAGCTGGTAGATCAATAACAGATAGTCGTCCTTTTATGATTTTTGAAGGTTCAAATGATGTAATTTTTAATCAGATAGCAGATTCTTTTGTTAAAGGGATGGAACGAATAAAAGAAATGAACCTTCTTAACTATATCAAGACACATCCTTTGACAACAAAGGCAAGTGATTTGTTTGCTAAGCACATTAATTTTAATATCTCAAGTAACCTTAATCAACGTAAACGAGTTGATTTGGGAGAATTATTAGGTTACATAGTTACAGCTCAGCTAACGCTTGAGTTAGGAGAATCTGGTTTCAACAAAGATTTGATTAATAATGCCTTGAGTGTTTTCAGGGAAAAAGCTGCCTCATTGGTAAATTCTATACATGAAGCCTCTGAAGCATTCTGTCTAGAAGATTACCTACCCCATTCACAATGGCAGGAATCTTTCTAGATTATAACCATATTTCTTTATTATAAGCTGTCATCAACATGGATTTCTTACTGTGAAACTTGTTGATGATAGCTCTTCCTTCCTCACTCCAGGCTGATACAGTGTAAACAGATTTCCAAGAAAACATTCTCCACTTTCTCATAAAATAGTTAGCTCTATCCTTATTCACTCCAAAATAAGTTGGGACTGGAAATACAGTTTTTTGACCCAATGCACTTTCATGATCCTCAATAATCATAAAATATCGTTGTTCATATAGGGGACTGAAAAAATCCTGTAGGGATTGGGCAAATAAGTCCGCACTTGATGGAGCCACTAGGTAAACACGAAGGATGTTGGTATCCCGCCATTCGATTTTGAATTTGCCATAATTTGCATATTGATATACATACTTCATTCCTCTCAATATAGCATTAGCTGTTCGTTTTACTAATCGATATACTTTTCTTCGGGAATACATTTTTTCATCAAATATTATCTCAAAATCATAAGTCTGTTTATCTTGATAAGAGCCTCCGACCTTCCATCGTTTATAAGCACCGAGTCTATCATTGGCACGATTAAGCATAACTTTATTAATAGTATCACGTTGTTTAACAACACTTGAAACAGATCCAGCTCCTAATAAGGGATGAACATGTCCAAGACCTTTCTCAACAACACCATCTTCACTCAATCCATAGAATTGGGAGAACTTCTTTCTAAGACGCATTAAGTCATAACCACCCTGTAGGTTATCCTCATGAACTGTTAGAATATCCCAATTATTAGCTGTCTTAAGAGGTGATTTTTCGTTTAAGCGTATTGTTCTACCCCTAATCTGATTAACATAGGCAAAGCTAGACACAACAGTCAGATCCACCAAAGTATTTAGGCTAATCGAGTCCCATCCTTCACCTAATAAGTTTTTAGTACTTATTAGACACTTGGTTACTCCATCTTCTAAAAGTTTAGAAACAAAAACAACATAGTTTTTACTGTTCCAATCACTGCCAGATCCTACTATCTCTACAAAACCATCATAACTTACCGCTTCTAAAAGTATATTAAGATTTTTTTGATTTACATAATCAAGAGCCCATTCTTTTATACGCTCATAAAGATCATCATCGATCCATAAGGATTTGCCCGTAACCATTATAGGATCTGCTTCATCGGTTTCAGGATCAGTAACCAATTGCTTCATAACATCAACAGCAGAAGTCCCTTCTCTATAGTCCTTGTCCCCCAGACTTTTGCTATTAACTTCCAAGTCTGTAAGTATTAATGCGCGTAAGGAGTCACCTTGACATCTAAGTTCTTGGCGTATCACTTCTCTTGCGCCTATGGTTTTACTTTTGCTAAATGAGAGAAGATCCTTTAAGCCTCCATCTATCGGTCGAATTCCATTACGTGTTAATGAATAGCCGATATTTTTCAAAATATCTTTAACCTTTTTGTAATGGATTTTGCCCTCTTTCTTTGGATATAAATAGCGTAGACAATATAACTCTAAAACTTTTATTAATTCCTCCAGAGTGAGAGGGCTTTCATATTCTGTATTTGGAATAACAGAGAAAGGAAGCTCACAATGACTTTCCATAAGAAACTTAACAAGTCCAGAAGTAAGTAAGGGATCATATTTATAGAGCTCACTAAAAGTAAAACTTTTGTCTTTTACAAATGGATCTTCAAGATAATCTGAGATATAAAGTTGGATAGGAGTCAGATCCTCTAAATTTCGTAAAACACATAACAAATCATCGAGCTCTTTACTAAGCCGACGCAATAATTCAACCTCATGATCGGTAGGCTCTACAACATAAACCAGATCCTGATAGGGAGCAAGATACCCTTCTTTAACAACGGGAGGAAGAAGGATTTCATAATCAACCTCCTCTAATAATCGTGAGTATTGATCAATATCCTTCAACCCTTTATCAAAGGGGGGTGTTGCTGTTAAACCGATTAAAAAGACATCCTTCTTTAACAGATCCTCAATAACTTTAGCCCAATGAGCCGTTAAATGATGACACTCATCCAATATGATGACCTTCCTATTGTCTAAACTCTTTATGAGTTCAATGGAATTTGGATGCAATTCCCCCTTACTATTTTTCACACTAATACTTTGATAAGTTAAGGATAAAAGATCACAATCCTCACCAATATCTGAAGCGACTAAAAATTCTGATAATTCATTCAGTTTATTAATCCACTGGGCTTGTATAGCCAAATTTGGACTAAAAACAACGGCTTTTAGGCCCAAACGTCTAAACAGTTCCAGCCCAATTAAAGTTTTACCAGAACCAGGTGGTGCAACATAGTGAAATATTTTATCACCAAGAGAAAGTTGCTTTTCAAATGTTTCAATCATATCTTCTTGATACTTGCGAAAAGTGATTGGAAATAATTCTTTGTATCCCACCATAAAGCCTCCAAATAAAAAGGGGGCCCTAGGCCCCCGGTAATTGTAACTATAAGATTGTTTTTTTTCTATTCAGATTCTGTTCCATTAACAGCTTTGTGTAATTCTTCCAAAGAGGAAGCGATAACAACTCCAGGAATATTAGTTCCTACTTGAGCAGTAAACGAACCTTCTATATCACCTCTGAAAGAAGTAAACGCTATGCGATATACTCCTCTAGTTAATGCCTTTAACGGACTACCAGCATCTGACTTATGTCGAAGTAAAGAATTGTAACTTTGACCAGCAGGATTCTTTGGCATTTCACCAGAGTCATCGTTTGTAGCTAGTTCGGAGACAACAGATCCTCCATCTTTAATTTTTTCTGGATCAAAAATATCCATTTTTTCTAAAGCAATAAAAGTATCAAAGAAGGCTTCAGAATCTTTTTCATACGCACTATCAAATATAGCTGATTTATAATCTCCTTCACTAGGAACTTGATCAGCAGGGGAATACATAGCAACACCAACCTCATCTATTACGGCAGGTACCCAAAAATAAAGATAGTAAGAGTCCTTACCTTTATATTCTCCATCCGCTTTCACATCAGAAGCAACATACCCATAAAAGTTGGTCATATTAGCATAGGGAGCATGTACAGTTAAGGGACCAACTCCTTTCGTAATAGAACTAGTTAATCCACTTGTTGAACAACCAACTGCCAAAAAAGTTGTGATCGTTAATATACTAATTACAATTTTATTTCTCATTTTATCTATTCCTTTATTCCGATGTTTTTATAATTGGATTATTCCTCGAAGTAACACACTATATAGAATTACCCAAACACCAAAGATTAAAGCCACGATTCCAATTTTTGTTTGAAAGCCAACAAGTTTGTCTCTTAAGATTACAGCTTTTGCTTGAGCTTCTTCTGGAAGTTTAGACAACATAAGCTTTTGAATCATTCCAAAGCCCAATATTAGACCACCTGCAAAATTAATAATGTTTGCAACTAGAGAACTCACCCATTGCACTGGCCAAGTGCCTATAATTCCTAAAGAAAGAATGGAAGATATAATGCCCCATAATCCCCATACGAAAACAACAAGTCCCAGAGTTCCTTGAAATGGAGTAATCTTATCTAAAAACTCCTTTGCTTTTGGGCTTTTCTGAGCCACCAAACTAGGAAGGCATAAACCTCCCAATACTATTAAAACTATTCCACCAATTAGTCCCATCTGACTAACCTCCTTTATGATATGACATAAAGCTACCGGTATATGAGCAATTAAAAAATGACATTTAGGGGGTAAAAACATACCCCCCTGGGGGGTATTTAGGGGGTAATTAGCTTTTTTTCTTAATATAATGGGATACAAGTACAAATATTTCTAAGCGTGATTTAGTATTAGTCTTCTTCATTATGTTCTTAATATGTTTTTTTGCTGTCTCTGGAGAAATATACAAATCCTGTGCAATTTCCTTAGTAGACTTACCATCAATTAAAACATTCAGAATATCCTGCTCACGTTTGGTGAGTTCATATTCTTGACTAAATAGGAGTAGTTGAGCTGTATTCATTTCATCTTTTGGAAGTTGGATCTTTTTCTTCTTTGTAATCTTCTTAAGATACAGATAGAAGAAAAATATTCCTCCAATGAAAAGAAAAGCAATTACACCTATGAAAGAGATAAAGGCTATATAATTCACATTGCCATCAATAGGAGCGAAGCCAAGTTCATAAGTATCAATAGTTCCATCTTTTTTCTGAAAAGGAATAATCAGATCACTAACATTATATCCTATGTAGGACTCAGCCCGTCCCGCATATTTAAAATTTAGAACCCTTTCAGCATGATCATCATTCCATACTATTTTTTGACGTAAGACTTCTTCCTCTAAAAATTTAGGTAAGGAAATATAAGGTCTAAGACTTTCGAAGGTAAACAAACCATCTGTTGCCAACTTTATATAAAATTCAGTCTTAGTATCATTCTTTAATTTTTGGGGATAATCCTTTGTTTCAATTGATAGATAATCTCCATAAACAGGATATTTCTCATCCAATGCTACTTTTCTAACATTTAAAGAGTTTTGATATACAGGTAATTCTTTATATATGATCTCTCTCTCTGAAGATCTGAATTCGAGAAGTAATTTATCTGGAAGTATTTTATATTCACCCTCGTTTTGGAATACTAGGGAAAGTGGGAATGAAAAAATCCTGTATTCTTGGTTATTATAAATAAGGGACCTATTTAAAGACCAAAAGGCTTCCACCGCCAAGGCCGTTTTTATATTATCAATCATTGAAGTATAGCTTTCAGCTAGATAATCATAGGATATGACCTCAATCATGGCACTACCAGGAATTCTAGCAGTATATACACTATCAGTCATATTAAGAATAACAGCACCCAACTCCGTTATGGATGGGACTTTAAGTACATTGATATAAATATAAGGAGTAGTATAGACACTGCCATCATCATAGGTAATATAGGCACTTATACTTACCTTGTCATTTGATGTGGGATACATAGTGAATATTCTGTTCTCCCAGACCTTCTGTATATTCGTGACCACATCAAAAGAATATCCAGATCCGGATTTTTCTGACTGAATACGTAAGGCCCCACTTCCAAGACTTAATTTAACATCCTGTATTGTTTTCAATTTATTATCAGGAATCACGACAGTTAAATCAAAAATCTCACCTTCATATGCCCATGTTTTATCAATTTTTATATGAGGCAAATCCTGACTAACAACAGAATATATCATGATATTAAATATAAAAAATAAGAAGATAAACCTTTTCATAAAGAAGTTATAGCATAATATTTGTCGTAGATTAAGTAGCGAACAAGGTAGGCTAAGTACTTATATTTCAAGTTCATTTTTGATATTAGAATAAAACATCCCCTGACTGTTAAAGTCAGGGGATAGTTATATTATTTTGTATATAACGGACGTGCTGTATAATGAGTGTGAAGAAGCTTATGGGCTTTTTCACTATTAGGACTTCCTAGATACTCATCATATATTTTAACAATATCCGGGTTTAGGTGAGAACACCTTTTGGTTGAAGAGACATCATCCTGATAAATACCAGCAATACGTTTAGCTCTTACTTCATCTGTTGTTCCATAAGGTTGACCACCACCAGCAATACAACCACCACGACATGCCATAACCTCAATAAAATGATAAGGTAATTCTTTACCCTCTTTTTGAGCCTTCTTTACTTCATCAAGTACAGACTTCACATTGGCAATACCATGAGCAACGGCAACTCTAACCTTAGTTCCCTTAATATCAACTTCTGCGGTTTTTACACCATCTAAACCACGAACATTCATGAACTCAACTTTGTCCAGCTCCTCTTTAGTGATTAGATGATAGGAAGTTCTTAAAGCCGCTTCCATTACACCACCAGTAACCCCAAAAATAACACCGGCTCCAGAATACTGACCTATGGGACTATCTGCTTGCTCATCAGGTAAGGAATTAAAATCAATACCTGCTTGTTTAATCATTCGTGAAAGCTCACGAGTTGTGATACTTAAATCCATATCTGCATAACCAGAAGATCTCATAGCATCATCACGATCTATTTCATATTTTTTTGAAGTACAAGGCATAATAGCAACAGAATAGATATTAGCAGGATCCAACTTACCTACTTCAGCATAATAAGTTTTAGTCATTGCTCCTTGCATCATCATAGGTGATTTAGCAGTAGAAAAATTAGGTATCATATCAGAATAGTACTTTTCCATATAATCAACCCATGAAGGACAACAAGAAGTTATCTGAGGGAGAATACCACCTTTCGTAAATCTTTCAACAAACTCAGTACCTTCTTCCATTATGGTTAAATCCGCAGCAAAGTTTGTATCAAAAACAGCATCTACACCGAGACGTCTAAGAGCTGCGTATAACTTACCTGTTGAGATAACTCCAGGCTCTAAACCAAAAGCTTCACCGATAGCAACACGAACAGCTGGGGCAACTTGAACTGCTACATGCTTAGCAGGATCACGGATAGCATCCCATAGATCCTGTGTTTGATCTCTTTCAAATATAGCACCTACTGGACAATGGGCTGAACATTGGCCACATTTAATACAGGGAGAATCATTTAAAAGAACACCAGCTGCTGGAGCCATTTTTGTTTCATCTCCACGATCGAGGAACTCGAGAGCCCATACATCTTGAAGTTGTTGGCAAACAGTTACACAACGGCCGCATCCTATACATTTTTCAGGATTTAAAACAATAGAAGGGGTAGAAGTATCACGGGGTAACTTCTTAGTTCCGCGTGAAAAAGGAATCTCGCGAATACCAAAATCAGCACTAATTTTCTGTAATTCACAGTTACCACTTCTTCCACAAGTCAAACAATCATTAGGATGATTCGCTAATATTAGTTCAACAACACTTTTTCTAACTTCAACAATTTCTGGGTCATGGGTTATATAATTGACCCCTTCAGTACAAGCAGCTGCACAAGCCCTAACCATTTTAGGACTACCTTCTTGCTTGACAACACAAATTCCGCAGGAAGCATTGGGAGGCAGATCAGGGTGAGCACACAAAGTGGGGATCTTTACTCCAGCCGCTTTAGCTGCATTTAGAATAGACGTACCAGATTCTACCTGAACAGGGGTACCGTTTATTTTAACATTAATCATGACTAATCTTTCTCCTATCCGACTATAACCGCATTGAATTTACAAGCATCAAAACAAGCACCACATTTAATACACTTATCTTTATCAATGACGTGGGGTGATTTTCTCTCTCCAGCAATACAGTTGACGGGACATTTGCGTGCACAAACAGTACAACCAATACACTTATCTGCATCAATAGAGTAGGAAACTAAATCCTTACAAACTCCTGCAGGACATTTTTTATCCACAATGTGCGCTCGGTACTCATCGGCAAAGTACTTCATAGTTGACATGACAGGATTAGGGGTAGTTTGTCCAAGACCACAAAGGGAAGCTTTCTGCATAGCCTTTCCTATTTTTTTGAGGGTCTCTAGATCTTCCATCTTACCCTTCCCTTTTGTAATCCGATTAAGAATTCCATGTAGCTTCTTTCCTCCAATACGACAGGGAGAACATTTACCACAAGATTCTTCTACACTAAATTCAAGGTAGAACTTAGTTACATCCAGAATACAGTCATCTTCATCCATAACAATCATTCCACCTGATCCCATCATAGAACCTAGCGAGATAAGATTGTCATAATCTATAGGAGTATCCAGATAGTCTGCAGTTATAACACCACCAGAGGGTCCTCCTGTCTGAACAGCTTTGAAAGCTTTACCATTAGGAATACCACCGCCGACATCATAAATGATCTCACGTAGAGTAGTCCCCATAGGAACTTCAACAAGACCGGAGTTATTAATTTTACCAGTTAGAGCGAAAACCTTGGTTCCTTTTGATTTTTCGGTACCAATTTTATTAAACCACTCTCCACCTTTCGTTAAGATCACAGGAATATTGGCGTAGGTCTCTACGTTATTTATCACTGTTGGACGTTGCCATAAACCTTTGACAGCAGGAAAAGGAGGTCTTGGTCTTGGCATACCCCTTTCTCCTTCTATGGACGCTAAGAGGGCTGTTTCTTCACCACAAACAAACGCACCAGCACCGAGACGGATCTCCAGATCAAAATTAAAACCAGATCCTAGAATGTTTTCTCCAAGAAGACCATATTCTTTGGCCTGTGCCATGGCAATCTTTAAACGATCAATAGCCAGAGGATATTCAGCTCTAATGTAAATAAAACCTTGATTTGCCCCTGTAGTAAATCCAGCAATGGTCATAGCTTCAATTATGGAGTGGGGATCACCTTCCAATGTGGACCTATCCATATAGGCACCCGGATCACCTTCATCAGCATTACATACTACATAGCGAGGACCACCATCATCAGGAACAGATTTGGTAAAGTTCCATTTCATCCAAGTGGGAAAACCTGCCCCACCACGACCTCTTAAACCAGCTGTTTTTAATTCTTCAACAACCTGATCAGGAGTCATCTCAAACAAAACTTTTTCTAATGCCGCATATCCATCACGAGCAATATATTCAGTTATATCTTCAGGGTTAATGACACCACAGTTTCTAAGAACAATACGTTTTTGTTTTTGATAAAAAGGAATATCATCTTCTTTATGAAGAGCTTCTTGCTTTTCATTCTTATAAAGAAGTCTTTCAACTTTACGACCCTTTACAAGATGTTCATTAACTAGTTCATCAGTATCTTCAGGTTTTACTTCTACATAAAATGATTCATCAGGCAGGAACTTTACAATAGGTCCCTTTTCACATAAACCAAAACAACCTGTTTTTACAATCTGAACGGTTTCTCCAATACCTGCCTTGTCTGCAGCAGCCATAAGGTTCTTATAGATGGTATCGGATTTGGTGGATTCACAACCTGTCCCACCACAAACTAAAACATAGTTACTAATTCCCATATATATTCTCCTTACTTAATGTCCGTAGCAGGTTTGTCAAAGACATGACCGGAAACGAGTTTTTTACCTTGAATATGATCACCTATAATTTTTCGCGCTACTTCAGAATTAACATTGCCATAAATTGTATCAGGCATTCCTGCCATATGAACTTCAACAGTAGGTTCAGAGTGACATAGCCCCATACAACCTGTCTGTTTTATTACGATACCTTCTAATTGTTTACTATTGATCTCTTCAACAAATGTATTAAGAACATCTTTTGCACCAGCTGCAATTCCACATGTTCCCATTCCAATAATGATATCGACAATTTTTCCTTCACTTGTTCTTCTAGCCATCTCGGATCGTTTCTGATCACGAAGGGCTTTTAAATCAGCTAAGCTCATCTTTGCCATTAGGATCTCCTTAATTATTCTCTTCTTGAGAACAGATAAAATCTTTCAGAAGTCCTAGATTTGCAGCATCGTTTAAGTCCCCCAAAATTGCTTTTAATTCTGAGCGAACCAGGGTGTAATTAATATTGTTCTCCCTATGGTCACAAATGCGTTGGATTATCATTTCATGCTCCCCTTCGAGTGTCAGGCAAGAAAAGAAGGCGCCCATGAAATCTCCCAACGGGGGAGTATCAACATGTTCCCTATTAAATACTGCTTCCAGAACCGTCCCTTTATTTAATTGGGACTGAATTTTGAAAACACCGCCAGTCATATCTAATGTTTGCATCAAGAATGGAAGCCCTAATCCAACCTTACGTTTAGAATGTTTCTTTCCATTTGTCCAAAAAGGGTCCAGAGCCATAGCTAACTCCTGTTCAGACATTCCACAACCATTATCAACAACAGACATGCATAATTCTCTTTCACTCTCCTCCCAACGTATGTTGACAAGAGAAGCCTCTGCTTCAATGGAATTTTGTACAGCATCCATCAAAAAATCACAGAGGGAATAATGCATTCCTTTTAATCCTTATATTTAGCAATGATTCCAGGTAGTTCATCAGGTTTGACTTTACCAAATACCTCGTCACCAACTGTCATAACAGGTGCAAGTCCACAACAGCCAATACAGCGAACTGCTTCCACACTAAATTCTCCATTATCAGTTACTTGATTAACAGGTACCCCTAATATGTTCTCCAATTCTACCAAAAGGTCTTGGCCTCCCTTTAGATAGCAAGCAGTTCCCATACATACAGAGATTTTGTGTCGACCAGGTTTAGTCAATTTAAAAAAGTGATAAAAAGTCACCACCCCATAGATCTTTGCTAGAGGTACATCCAGCATTTGTGATAGCTTTATTGCTCCCTGTCGGGGAATATAGCCGAACTCTTCCTGCAGTTTATGCAGAATCATTATCAAGTTACCCGATTTGTTTCTCCACTCTTCAATGAAGGCGACGAGTTGATCAGAAAACTTGAGCTCATCTTGGGTGTCCACAGCCATCCACTTCTCCTTAAAAATTAAGTTTCTATTGTCCGCTTCTCTAGAAGCTTTATCAGTATAGGCTATGGTTTCTGGCAAATCAATAAAAATGTATCGAAAAAGAATCATTTTTTTATCTTTTAACAAAACCTTAGCAGGGAAAACCTGTTAACACGAATTAAATCATTATTATATATAGGAATAGTATAGTATAATGATAATGTTTAAATTATTTTCCTTAGGGAAAAGGGATGATATTTGCACTATAAATGTAGTATCATTGGTAAAGGTATTGTAAGTAAAAGGAGAGCTCGATATATGAAAGTCACCTCAGTAATGACTCCACTAAAGGCTAATATAGCAGTTGATGTTGATGGATATGAAGATATAGAATTCGAAGATATAATTGCCTGTGATTTAATGAGTGATGTGCTAGTCGTGGACAAAGAAGACTTTCTTCTTGTTACGAGCCTTACTAGTGATCAGGTAGCCAGGACATCAGACATAGTGGGCGCTGTAGCCATTATGTTAGTAAATGGAAAAACCCCTCAACCAAAGCTTAAGGAACTGGCAAAAGAATCCGGGATCCCTATACTAACCACACCATTGGGTTGCTTTGAAGCTTGTTATGCACTTGGACAACTTCAAAAAGGAGAACGATAAATGACCTCATCAGGTGGTATTCCCATCAATACGGATTCCAGTCCTACTGTTGTACTTGAGCTCATTTATAGATTAAAAATCAAAGATGTCATGACCTCTGAACTGCATTTAGCAGGACCCTCTGATACAATGAGATCCATACAAAAAATAATGAAGGAAAACTCTATTACAGGAGTTCCTGTTGTTGATAATGGTAGATTAATTGGGATCATTTCTGTGGATGATATTATTAATGCTCTTGATCTAGGTTATATAGATGATAGAGCCCAAGATCATATGAGTCGTAATATTATTGTTCTCGAAGATGATATGCCCCTCTCATTCGGTATCACCTATTTTGATAAATACAAATATGGAAGATTTCCAGTATTAAATAAGGATAACAAACTTGTAGGAATCGTCACAAGCCGGGATATCTCTTCTGCTCTACTAGTCGAACTGAACAAAGAAATGGAACAGCTTGAACAGCGTATACGAGCACAAAACCCACCTCTTCCTGTAAGTCATATGCATAGAGAGTATATTGTAAGAAAATTTGATTTTGAAAATGCAGGTAAAGCATCAACAGAGATTAAGAAGATCCTTAAAAACAAAGAATTAGATAGAAAAACAATTAGGAGAATCGCTGTTGCTGCTTATGAGTTGGAAATGAATCAAGTCAAACATTCAGATGGTGGACGTATTATATTTCTTTTTGAAGAAGATCGAGTCGAAATAACAGCAGTGGATACTGGTCCAGGCATACCGGATATAAATCTGGCCCTACAAGAAGGATACTCTACAGCCAATGATTGGATCAGAAGTTTAGGTTTTGGAGCTGGTATGGGACTGCCCAATGTGAGAAGAGTAAGTGATGAGTTTAATATTGCCTCGGATTTGCAAAACGGGACCACAGCCAAATCCATTATTTTTTTGACAATCCAACAAGAGGAGGAATAATATAAGCGGTTTAACAGTCTTTTTTAGTAGAGATGGTAGTACCCGATTATTAGCGTCACTTATGAGCCAAAAATGGGATACTTGTAGCTATGAATTAAAAGAGGCTAAACCAAGTAGGAATTTTTTATTATCAGGTTTCAAGGCCATGCAAAAGAAAAGGTCTTCTATTGAAACCATACCGACAGACCTTATAAATGATGCAGATTTTCTAATTATCGCTTCTCCTATTTGGGCTGGAAATGGTAATCCCATAATAAATAGTTTTGTAGATCAAGCAGATTTGGATAAGAAACCAGTGTATTTATGTACGGTACAGGCTGATCCTCAGTGTAAAACAGCACCTAAGGTTTTTGGATACTTAAGTAAAGTCATTGGCTCAAAAGGGGGAATGGTAAAAGGGTCAAAAGCCTTTCATGGAGCCAGTCCAGGGAAAACCGCTTCACGATCTGATCTAGAAAAGCAATTAGCTCAATGGAATATCATTCAATCCTAGAAGTATCCTCCTGAATTTCAATTGTTTTGAATTGATTAACTATTTTATTAAGAATCAAACTTCCTTGTTCCATATTCATAGAAGCTTCTGTCACAGTATCCATCTTATTTTTTATTACTTCCATATTTGAAGAAATATCACTTCCTTCCTTTGTTACTTCCTGAGCGATTCTGTTAACTTTTTCTACCTCAGTCATCACCTCCTGAGTATTACCAGAAATACTTTGGGAAGTATGATCAACAGAATCAGAAAACTCTTTTAAATTAATTGTACTATTCTGGATTTGAATACCCCCTTGACGAAGTTCATCTACAGCGGAGTGTAGTTCTGAAAAAATTCGATCAGCCTGTTCAACTTCCTTACTAATGACAGTGAACGCAGAGAAGGTTACTTCACTAGATTCTGTAGCCCGCTGTATAGTATCCACTATTCTATTAATTTGAGAAGACATTTCATGAGTGCTGTCCCCTGAAGAATCAGCGAGTTTTCTTATTTCCTCTGATACAACAGCAAATCCTTTTCCCGCATCTCCAGCATGGGCAGCTTCAATGGCAGCATTCATGGATAATAGGTTAGTTTGAGAAGATATATTCTCTATAATTTCAACCATTCCCTTTATGGTCTCTATAACATCTTGAATATTTTCAATTGCTTCTTTTGTCTCAACTAATTTTTCTGTTCCATCTTGGCTAGTCTTAACAAGATTAGACATACGATCCCTGGTAGAATCGGTTGTATTGGCAATACTTTCTACAGAAGAGATCACCTCAGTAATCGCAGCAGAAGTATCTTCAATCATTCCATGTTGATTAGATATTTGATGGCTAAGACTATTTACCAATTCAAAAGTTGATTTAACTGCATTCACAGCTTTTTTCATACTAGTATCGAGTTCACTAGCACTTGAATTAATCATACCTACAGATTGATCAACACTTTCCAAGGATTCGTGAGATTCTTTAACAGAAGATTTCAAACTGTCTTTTGTGTGAATATTTTCATCAGAATGATTTTTAATGCCACCAAATGTTTCTACTAAGGATAAGCGAAAAGTTTCTAAGTCATTACTAAGACTACCAAGTTCATCCTTTGATTTGGCTGTAATTTGCTGAGATAAATCATGGTTTATAAATTGAGCAATATTATTTTGCATAGCTTTAACTGATTTAATAATGGAGCCTACAACCCTGCCTGTTAAAAGCAACACAATCAAAAAGATAGGAATGATGATCATAAAAGCCGCTATAATCCCCTGACGCCTTATCAGCTGCACTTCCATTTTTATATTATCCATTTGTTCGTCTAATTGCTCTATACTTGTTGTCAAAGAAAAAACAACCGTTGATGTTGCAGCTCCAAAAGCAGAACGTTTCTCTTGAAATTCCTCATATCGAGGACTTTGATAGATACGATCATTCTTTAGAATTTGATTTAAAGAAATATTAGTCATGTACATGATATCTTCAACAATATCCATTAACTGATTATAAGAGGCAAGAAACTCATCCCTTCTATTATCCATTAATGAATCTAATTTGGAGATGACATTGAGAGAATCATTGATACTGCTATTGGTATTGTTAAGATATTTTAAATCCTGAACGATAACATTGGCAGGAACACGGTTTTTGCTAAAATCATCATATTTCTTTTTTAAAATAGACAGGTTGTTCAACTGAAACTCGTTAATAATAGCTCTTTCATCTATTAATTCCGTCTTATAAAAATCCAGTTGATCCGTATCTTGGTTGATTCTTCTTATTTTTAATTCGAATAGTGAATAAATCCCGAATGATAAAATAGTGGCCAAAATAAATAATGATAATATTCCAAAGATTTTGACCTTAATACTCATCCCTGACTCCTATAATTAACACGCTATGCTATCCATTATAGAATGGGTATTCACTGAGTCCAAATATTATTTTAACTTTATTATGCCTTCTTAGATAAATAGTAAGGATAATCACCTTCATACACATTTAATTTGCCATGATCAATTTCAAACACCCTATTAACCAACTGAGTTAAAAAATACCTATCATGACTTACAATAATGAGAGTTCCTTCAAAACACTTAAGAGCCTCTAGCAAAACTTCCCGAGATGTAATGTCTAAGTGATTTGTGGGTTCATCTAATATCAAACAATTTACGGGATTAGCCAAAATAGAAGCTAACACAACACGACTCTTTTCTCCTCCAGATAACAGACCAATATTCTTGTCCACATCATCTCCAGAAAATTGGAAGGCTCCTAAAAGGGTCTTTCTATATCCAATAGTAGAATCAGGTAAGCGATGTGTTATTTCTTCAAAGATAGTTCGTTCGTCATGAAGAAGGTCCGATGAGTATTGACTGAAATATCCTAGATCCACAGAACTACCTATTTGAATAGTACCGGAAGTTTGAGGAACTTGCTGGCACATAATCTTTAATAAGGTAGATTTACCGGCGCCATTTACCCCGGTGACAGCAATCTTATCACCTCTATTAATGTCACCGCAGAGTCCTTCAAAAACCTTGACATTTCCCCTTTCCTCATCTGTCCATACCTTACTTAGATTATCAAAGTTAATAACTCGATCCCCACTTCTTCTGACTTGAGCAAACTCAAATTTCATAACCTTAGGTTCTGGAGGGATGACAATCCGTTCCAGTTTTTCCAGCATTTTCACACGGGATTGAACTTGAGCCGCATGAGAAGCCCTTGCTTTGAATCGAGCTATGAATTCTTCATCCTTCGCAATGGAAGCTTGTTGCTTATTGTAAGCAGCGATTAGTTGCTCCCTACGAATATGACGTTCCTGCAAATAAAAATCATAATCTCCGGAATACATAGTAATTGTTTCTCCAGCGACCTCGATTGTTCTATTACACAACCTGGTCATAAATTGGCGATCATGACTTGTCATAACAAGAGAACCTTCAAAGTTTTTTAACCATTCTTCCAACCATACAATTGATTCCATATCCAAATGATTAGTAGGTTCATCCATTAACAATAAATCTGGATTAAGGAGAAGAATTTTAGCTAAGGCTATTCTCATCTTCCATCCTCCAGAGAAGGTATCAACACTTCTTGATCGAGCTATTTTATCAAACCCCAAACCCTCAAGAATGGTTTCTGCTTTATTATCTAGTTCATAACCGTCTCTATTAACGAAGGCCATTTGTAGTTCGCCATAAAGATCCATCTCTTTATCATTTAACCCTTCTTCAGAGGCCATCCGATGCTCAAGATCAGTTAGCTTTCTACCAATTTCAAAGACCTCACCAGCTCCGGATAATACTTCCTCTAATACAGAAGAACCGGTCATCTCCCCTACATCTTGTGAAAAATAACCAATCACAACACCTGCATCTACAGAGACAGAACCTTCATCAGGAGTTTCGACACCCGTCATTATTTTGAATAAGGTAGATTTTCCGGAACCATTAGGGCCTACCAACCCAATACGATCGCCAGGTCTAACCAAAAAGGTGGCGTTTTTGTATAAAGTTCTATCACCAAAGGACATTTTAATATTGGACAGATTAATCAATGACTTACTCCCTAACTTTGAGACGAATGAAGAAAGCAGTCTATCGGAACTATATCATTTAGTCAAAAGAACTATCGATATCAATAGTATCAGCTTGAACCTTATCATCCCAACGTCGTAGGAAGTCTTGACGAGACAAGATTTGTGCTCCTAATTTTGTCTTATATGACATGTAAGGATGACCGAGATTCCAGAAAGAGATTCCTTTTTCTTTTAATAATTGAGCTAACAGAATAAGTTGTACTTTACCCAAATTATTCCATGCCGAATTATGTCGGTAGAAAAAACCTGTCAAACTAGTATAAGTCCTGCCCAATGTATAACCTAGCTCACCAGCAATGACCTCATGAGTCATCGAATTCTCTAATGTCACACCCCATAATTTAAGCTTGTACAAATGACGATTAAGGGCTAACTCCATCATTAATCTTCGATAAGGTCTTCTGAGCCAACTTTTTTCTTTCCAAACATTTTGAAGATGATACAAAACTTTTAATGGATCAGAATAAACCTTTAAAATATAAGGGCTTAAACCTTCATCAATACGTTTAATAATCTTATGACTCTTCGAATCAACATGTAAATTAACCCAATCCAGGACAGCATAGGATTCCTGAAGCTCGGGAAGCATATGTATTTTACCCGATAGTTCACTAGAAATAGCAATCATACCCAGGGAAGCTTGTGCTTCATAAACCTTAGCATCCCATTTGAGTGTATGAAAATAAACAGGACCTGTGTGTTCAATAAAAATATCTCTCCACTCACTATTTAAATGAGAGGTACTAAGTTCAACTAAAGTACCAGGAAGCACGACGCCATCGAGAATCCAGGATTCAAAAGGATAAGATTGCTCTATACCTGTAAAGCTGTCCTGAATAAAGCTTGAAGAGACAAGCTCGGATATTTCAATTTGTCCACCAATAGACTTCTCATTCCTCTGCCAATAATTACCAAAAAGAAGTAGATATTTATAGGGGCTTCTATTAATAAGTATGTAATATTTGCCTCTACCACCCACAGGTTCAGATACATATCTAAATGAAGTTTTATAGCGAGGAGGATATTCAATGATCAAAGATTGGATATAATCGATATGATAAGGTTCCTGCATTTTAACTGTTAAACAGGTTAAGCTGTTTGCTCTCCTCTCGAACTCCTTCCCGATGAAGAAGCTTTTCCTTAACACGAAGCCCACCAGCATATCCGGTCAAGGCTCCATCACTACCAACGACTCTATGACATGGAACAATAATGGACAAAGCATTCGCACCATTAGCAGAAGCAATCGCTCTTAGCCCTGTAACAAAATCCATATCCTGTGATTGCTTTTTGTAACTAACAACTGTGCCGAATGGAATAGTTATCAAATAATTCCACACTTTAACCTGAAAAGGGCTTCCCACAAGTCCTAAGGGCAAATCAAATTCTTGTCTCTCACCCTCAAAGTACTCCCTAAGCTGGGCGATGGCCTTGTCAATGACAGGACTAGCTTCTTCACGATACTCGGCATGTAATCGATCTTTAATACGCTTATCAATCAAGTCCCTTTTTTTACGATAAAACCAATCAGCTAAAACTAATTCTTCCTGAAAGGAGCCCATTAGCATATCTCCATAGGGGGAATGGTATATATAAGTGCTGATAAATTGGTTCACAATCTATTATAATCCTCATTCAATAAGGCTGTTAAGACATGATCTTCCCATTGGCCATTAATCATCAAGTATTTTTTTGCATATCCTTCTGTCTCAAAACCTAACTTCTTGAGAAGATGGGCTGATCTCTTATTAGAGGGCATATAATTAGCCATAACTCTATTTAATTTGAGATCACCAAAAGCAAATTTAAGAACAAAATGACATAGGGAAGTCATAACCCCCTTACCTTCATGATTCTTATCAACGCCATACCCCATGAAACAAGCTTGAAAAACACCCCCAGAGATACCGGATAAAGTACAGTGTCCCCAAATCTGGTCTTCTTCATCTGACAAAGCAACAAAACTAAATAAGCCACCCAAATTACGTTGTTGTTCCCATTGCAATAAACGAACAGACCAGGACGCTATACTATGATATTCCTTATCTCTAGCAGGTTCCCAGGGAGCCAAATGGTCATGGTTGTTCACATAAAATTCAGAAAGGATACTGGCATCCTTTGGTTTTACTTCTCGTATTATCATATGCGCATAAGTCTAACACTAAAAATATCTTTGCAAAAGGTCTTACACTTTTCCCTTGTTTACTTGCTTATCCTAGATTAATATAGATAATTAAATAACGATTAGTGAGGGAATAATGAAAATCAGTCAGTTAGAATCAGATTTAGGATACAAGATAATAACAAAAGATTTTGAAGATCGAGAAGCTGATTCAGGCTATACATCCGATTTATTAAGCGATGTCATGGGGAATGCACCAGCTGATTCGGTATTCATAACCATTCAGGCTCATAAAAATACCATTGCTGTAGCCACATTAGCCGGAGTTTCGGCCATTGTAATCTGTGGAAATCGGCAGATACCGGAAGATATGATCCAAGCGGCTAAAGAGGAAGAAATTGCGATCTTTCAAACCCAGGACAACCAATTTACCGCATCCTGTAAGATCGGCCAATTGCTTGCTTAATGCTTGTAACAGCAGATCTGCATAATCATAGTTGTCTCAGTCCCTGTGGCGATTTGGAGATGAGTCCTTCTGCAATGGTAATGAAAGCAAAAGAATTAGGAATTAGGATGCTAGCCCTTACAGATCACAATAGCGCTCTAAACACACCGGCTTTCGAATTCCACTGTCAACAACAGGGAATATTACCTCTGTTTGGAATCGAAGTAACCAGCTTCGAGGAGGCTCACCTCCTCTGTTTGTTTCAAACAGTAGAACAGGCCATGGATTTAAGCAAGGAACTCTACCGGGTTCTTCCTGCTATAAAGAATGATTCTGATAAATTAGGAGATCAAGTTTACGTTGACAAGGACGATATGATTGAAGGAGAAGTGGAACATCACTTAACTAACGCTGTGTCATGGACCATTGATCAAGTAAGGCAGAGAACCATAGAGGACAAGGGTTTGTTTATTCCTGCTCATGTGGATAAACCAGTCTTCAGCTTAATCAGCCAACTAGGCTTTATTCCAAATGAGTTTTATCATGCCCTTGAAATAACAAAACCTGACACACACCCTGATTATTATGACAACAAACTGATAACTAACTCAGATGCCCATTTTCTTCATTCGATGGGAACTCGTAAAAGTATCTATGAAATGGGAGATTTAAGCTTCAAATCCTTCACAGAAGCTCTTTCACAAGGACATTATCAAATATTCATGTAGACTTATTGCTCTAGGTACTTGATGTATAATTCAAGATCTTCAGGAAGTGGGATACCTGCTTTCTCAAACCTCTTACGTTTACTATCCATACGTAACATAGCCTTACGAGTATTATTCACATACCGATTCTCCAAGCTCGTATACAATGGCTTTTTAGCTAATACTTCCCTAACTTCCTTAGGGAAAGGACAGAACTTATAAAAGATCTCTCTATTAGCAGCATTAAGTTTAACCCGGCCTTCATATTCATTTTCAATCCAGGTTTGATAATCTTTGATAAATCGTTCTTTATCAGAACGAGTCTTCTTCACTAATGCTTTGATCTCTTCCTTGACAGTTAAAGATAATTTAGGATGCTTTTGATAAAAGTTAATATAATCATAGTAATATCCTACTAAGCCGCCCTCAACAGGATCAGTCCACTTAGCACCGGCAATAGTTTTACTCATCTCCCAACGGAAAGCTCCCAACAGTTCAAGGATCGAAGATTCCAGTTTACCATTAAAATAGAGAGGTAAAAAGAATCGGCCCTGGGTAGAACGCTTACGCCCATCTAATTCCTGCCACATCATCATTCGTTCACCAATGGTGGGATACAGAACAATATTGGGAAGGACTTCCATCTTGATAACATCAGATCCAAACTTGGAATGGGCCACAACTTCCCTGAAAAATACAGAAAAATCCCTTGTTCTCACTTCGTTAAAACGTTGGCTTACCTCTTCTGGTTCCTGAAATAAACGTTCTGACTTACCTAAAAATCCCTGGCTGCACAAGATAGGAAGAGAGCGCCGTCTATTACCAAACAACAAGGGCTGTACATTGGCTACAATTTTCTCTATCTCATAGCGAACTTTATCTTCTGCTGTATTTCTATAAATGATTTCAGCCTCGGTTTCCTTCTTAGTGAACCGTTCCTGACGTTTGAGCCTATCCCTAAAGGAGTCACCCATGTCATCCATTGAAGGCATAACTTCATCTTTGTAAACCTTTTCCAAGAAGTACGGGAGTGTCATTACAGGAATGTCATGATCTACAAACAATTCCTTACTATAGGCCTGATCCAAGAATTCGAGGTCCTCTTTGGTTAAAAAATCCTCATCAATAAGACCAAAATGCAACATGATACCAGGTATAAAGCTCTTCAGATCTGATCCTAAGACTTTGAAAAAACATATCTCATACAGTTCCCAATACATAGCACTGAATTCTTTTCTAAGCTCTATAGGTTCTTTATCCATGGAATAACGATCTTTCAATGCTTTTATCTTATAAGTAAGTTCTGTAAAGGTCTCCCGGAACTCATCACTGACTTCAGCAAAATCCAGTATTCGTTTTAACAAGTTTTTATACTTGGCCAAACCTTGACCTAAAGCTTGATCTGTTTTAACGACAGGAACATCTTTGGAAGCTTTTGCTTCTGTTACTACAGGTGCGCTTTTGAGCTTTACCAGATCTTTGTATATATCGAATTGTTCTGCAGGATCATAACCCAGCAATTGTTGGATGTCTTTACGACAATGCCAGGTAAATTTGGCCATAAAGTGATCGAAGATATTCTTTTTATTTTCGTCATCACCATCCAAAGCCAGGATTTGCTCAACCCATCCCCCAGCCGAATACAGTATTCCCATCAAGCTTTTGATATTAAGAACCATAGACTTATTGAGATCCAACAACTGTTCCATGGCCTTACCAAGAAATTGAAAGGTATAATAATTAGAAGGTTCATCCTGATAGAATAGATTGGCTAATATTTTATCAGACTTCTTCACCAGCCTTTTAAAAAAAACAAACTGCTGATAATCAATCACAGCTTCAGGTCTTAGTAAATCCTCTTCATTGTACAGTCCCAGATCCTGCTGTAGTCTTCCCAAGAATAAATTATGATCCCATGGCTCAGAAAGAGGGAGATTTTTATCAGACCCCAATTTTCTCAAATATTCAGAATACTGACTCAAAGACATATTATAACGAGTTTGATCACTTTTTATTTCAAACGCTTCATGGGTAGTAGTAGCTAAAGCGATACTATCCTGAATGGAAGCTAATTTATGCCATAAGTATTTATAATTCTTGAAGAGAAAAACAGCCGATTCAATACGTTGTACCAAAGCTCTGAGAACTCTTAAATTTAAACGAATACGAGACTGTAAGGATTGAATAAGATTTTCTACACTTACAGGAAGATTGGTAATAATACAATCAGTCACGGTCAATACAGAAGTATAGCTAGGTCTAGGACTTCTTAAGCCAACGACCCCACAGACAGATTCCCCTTTAATTAATCCGACACGGACACTGCTCTTAATAACTTCATCAGGAGACATTCCTTCAATATCAGATTCACAGGATAACAATTCAGCCATTCCTGAATGAACCATAGTAATAGCTTTCTCACTTTGACCTTGAAGGATCAAAATTGTCCCAGCTTCAACTTTTTTATTGGCTACCCTCTGGTTGAGATCAAATACTTCCATTAATTTTATTATAGGAACAAATAAAAACTTTGGCTACGATTTCCTTACAATGGACAGGAAAACTTGCTCATGTTAGAAAATTGTTTCCTCCACAAACAAACCATGATAGTATAGGGGGGAACAAGACAAGACAATCAGAAAGCGTTAAGGGACGGAGAAAACCCTCAGGCTTAAAGCTTTGCTTACTGATCTAAGCTTCAAACTCCTTGTTCCCCTATGTTAATGTGGTTTTCCCTCTTTTTAGAGGGTCAACCTCGTTATAAGATTACTTAACCAAAAGAAGAAAATCAAATTAAATAAACTTTTATTCCATAATTACTTAGACAATTTTTTTCGCTATCCAGTTAAATAGCCCATCTGGTACAAGTTTAAGGAGAAGAACGGTTAATTTATTAAAAAAACCGGGTATACATTGAATTTGTCCCCGTCTTAAAGCTTTCCAGGATATTTTGACAACTTGGTCGGGTTTCATCCATCTTACGATGAATCTATTCTTCATATTTTTATCAGCCAAAGGAGCATTAATATGAAAATCCGTCCTGGTCAAACCGGGACATAATACTTGAATTCTCAAATGAGGATTGGTGTTTTCTAATGCTACAGCTTTGGTAAACAGAATAAGAAAAGCCTTCGTTGCCGAATACATAGAAGTTCCTGGTAAGGCATAGAACCCCATCATGGAACTAACATTAACCAGGGAAGCTGATTCCTGCTTGTTAAGAGTTGGATAAAAAGCATGAACAATTTTTGCAACAGATTTGTTATGGACATCAACCATCTCTAATTGTCTATCAATATTATCATCAAGAAATCTTTTTCGATTACCATAACCAGCATTATTAACAAGAAAACTTATCCTGGGATTATCCTTATACTTATTAATAAAATCATCTAAGGAGGCTTCATCTCCCAGTTCAAGATACTCAGTATAGATATTGACATGATGCTTCAGTTCCAGGTCATGAGCTCTCTGGGATAAAACATCCATCCTTCTTCCTGTCAGAACCAGGTCATAACCTTGACTAGCCAACTTATCCCCATAGGCAGCACCAATTCCACTAGTGGCACCTGTAATAATAGCGATGGGTCTACTATCTGCCATTACGAGCTCTCTCCTTTAATAAATAAGTGTGGGCATTACGTGACATCTTATCCAGACCTTCTAGAAGAACATCCTTATTCTGATCTTCAATACCAGACATTAAGATATCACTCCATTCTTGAAGACACTCCTCCCAGTAGGCAATACGTGTCTCTGATTTATTGGTTAAATAAAGGAGGTGAGACCTCTTGTCATGAAGATCATCCTTTTTATAGAGCCATCCCTGGGAAATTAGTTTTTTTATTCCCGTAGAGATTGCCCCCTTATCCATCTTAAGATAATGAACCAAATCATCTTGGGTAGCTCCCTGATTATCAAAAACAGCGAGCAGGATGATTACCTGTCCTGGACCCAAGCCATCTTCTTCTAACTTATGCTTAAGAAAAATATGCCTATAACGGTACAAAACACTAATATTATGATCTGGAGAATTATTCACTAGTGATCTCTTTGATGTTTTTAACAAAAAACATTCTAATCTCCTGCTTCGTTTCACAAAAGGCTTCAATACACACTTGGCGTCCTTTAAGGTATATTTGAATAACCCTAATCCAACGGTCTGTATCTTCCCCTTTACTGTTAGAATAAAGCAAATGGTAGCGGGCCCCCTGTTTTATCCATAGGTCATGAATCGTTCGCCCCTGAACCTTCGTGATATACCCACTCTTTGTCAGAATTTTATTACGCTTTAATTCGGGAACAATTTCGTCAGGAGATAGTTTCATATCCCTAATAGCATGAAGGAATATCTGCATAGCCCCCCAAGCATCTTCCAAAGCTCTGTGTGGTGATATTTCCAGGTTTAAAAATTGACACAAACTGCTTAACTGATGATTCGGAGCTTCCGGATATACTTTACGGCTTAACTTTAATGTATCAATAGTCCAAAAGCTGTCTAGCTTAGTGCCTAATCGGTAAGATTCCATTTCAAGAAAAGGCAAATCAGCTAAAACATTATGAACAACTAATACTCGTCCTCTGACTTGATCCAGAAAGGGAGAAAAGACGTTCTCAATAGGAGGACAATCTTTTACATCATCTTCAGATATACCATGGATATCTTGTACATTGGGAGGAATATCTCGCTCAGGATTAATAAGGACATTCCATCGAGACTGCTCGCCAGACAAGTCAAAATGAACCAAGCCAATCTCTACAATACGATCAGCAAAAGGGTTGAGGCCAGTATTTTCTAAATCAATAGCTGTCAATTTTAAAGGAGTAGGTACTTTATTCACAAAAGCCATAATAAACCGGGAGGGAATCGACTAGCAAGGAGTTTACCGATATGATAACAAAATGAAATCACAAAACAATCAATATCCTTTGGCCGTCATCTTTATGATATTATCAGGTTTAGCCTTTGCGCTTATGGCTCTCTTTGTCAAAGGATCCAATTCTCTCCCCTTAATGGAAAGGGTCTTTTTCCGCAACCTGGTGGTTCTCATCATTCCCCTTGCCTCATGGATCAGTAAACCCAATTATAGTTTATGGGGGCGAAAAGGAAACCGCGGATTATTATTACTCAGATCCCTCTTTGGTTTTTTAGGTGTCTTAGGATATTTCTATGCTATCAGTCAAATGAACTTGGCTGATTCTTCAGTACTCAACAAACTCAGCCCCTTCTTTGTCACCTTCTTCGCAGGATTGTTTCTTAAAGAAAAAATCACAAAGAAAGAAGTCGTGGCCTTGGTTTTAGCCTTTACAGGAGCCCTCTTCATTATTAAACCTACTTGGAATTATTCCATGCTCCCGGCTTTATCAGGTTTTACTTCAGGACTTCTGGCGGGTGTGGCCTATACCATAATCAGAGGTCTTCATAACAGAAACGAACGTTCAACAGTTATTTTGTTCTATTTCTCCTTAGTATCCTTATTACTATCAGGCCTAATGATGATCAAAGGATTTAGAGTTCCTGATAGTTCAGAACTTATATCCCTTTTGCTCATAGGAGTATTTGCTGCTGGAGGACAGTACTTCCTAACCATATCCTATAAATTTGCTGAAGCATCTAAAGTATCCATTTATTCCTATTCAAATATTGTATTCTCAGCGCTTTTTGGCTTTATTCTTTGGCAGGAAGTACCTGATACTTATTCCATCATAGGAGGTATTATTATAGTCTTTGCAGCCCTATGGATTTTTATTGTACAGAAGAAGAAGTAATGAAAAAGCATTTTACAGTTACCACATTTATAGTGAACCAGAACAAAACCCTCCTTCATAGGCACATAAAGACAGGGAAATTACTCCCTCCAGGTGGGCATCTGGAAGATAACGAACTTCCCCATGAAGGAGCCCTTCGTGAGGTAAAAGAAGAAACAGGCCTAGAGGTCACGCTCTATGAAGAGGACAGCCTAAACTGTTCTGATGCCATTGTCTTGCCAAAACCTAGACATGTTTTATTAATAGAGGTGGGAGAAGAACATTACCATATTGATCTTTGTTATTTTGCTCATGCTCAAGAATGGAATATCAATCCAGGTCCAGGGGAAGCCAACTCATGGATATGGGTAAGCAGGGAAGAACTCTCTGATTTACCATTAGTAGACAACATCAAACAAATAGCAGAAGAAGCATTATCCCTACTGTCTAATAATTAGACAGTAGCTATAAGAATTTTCTCATCCTGTAGAACGAGTAAAGCCCTATCTGGTTGATTCATCTGATTGTACAATTTTGATCCGACACGAACCGTTTCATGGGG
This sequence comes from Spirochaeta cellobiosiphila DSM 17781, assembly GCF_000426705.1. Classification (NCBI taxonomy): domain Bacteria; kingdom Pseudomonadati; phylum Spirochaetota; class Spirochaetia; order Spirochaetales; family Spirochaetaceae; genus Spirochaeta; species Spirochaeta cellobiosiphila. Next base: position 103,166 of record NZ_AUFW01000012.1, on the reverse strand, counting down.
ACACTCATTAAGAAGATCAATAGATCCCTCAGCACAGTCCTTTTCAGCATCAATAAAATCCTGAAGCTTCATATTGGTAAATATATGAATAGAATAGGAATCCTTCATAAGACCCAAATCAAAACCTTCATTGGGATGAATAACTATTTTATTCTGGGGTAGTGTAGTATCTAATCTAATATCAAGAGGACTTGTTCTTCTCATTGTTATTAAACCTCCTAGATGATAATTATATCCATTAATAGGGCATCCACAAATATTCTTTTGTAATTTTTCCTTCCTGATCTACAGGAATCCCTTCTGATCTGAGTAACTGCATCTGTTCATTCTGCCCAATGGGATTTTTTATGGCTATCTGAAGTCTACTATTAACAACCCGATGCCAAGGTAAATTATGATGGGAGGTCTCAGTTTTCAGAATATAAACGATATACCGGGCTGATCGGGGAATACCAGCCATGGAAGCAATCCTCCCATAGCTAGTAACATAGCCCTTTGGTATATTCTTGATGATCGTAATAATATTATCTTTAATGTCCTCTGTCATTTCCTATCTTTTTCCCATCTGATAAGCTTGGGATTATGAGGATATAAAGCCTTGGCCTTTTGTAAATATTCCATGGATTTATCCTCTTCCTTTATTTTATCATACCCCTTGGACAGAGCTAAGTTAACTTCAAACTTCCAAACTTTAGATTGAGGAAAGGCAGCTTTATTGGCCAACAAAAGTTTAATAGCCCTATCCGGATCACCACCCATAAATTTGGGCATATTCATTATACTATGAGAAAACATAAGAGTGGCCATAGGATTAGAAGGATCTTCCTTCCAATAGTTTTCAATATCTTGGGCCAAATCACGGCCTTCTCTTAACATAGCCTTAAAGCCCCCTAATATCAAAAGCTGACTGCGGGACATAATAATCAATCCTCTACCTTGATAGCTAGATTGAAGACTCGTATGGTTAATGACCTTGTTATAAAAAGCAACACCAGTGTCTTCATCGCCTCGATAGACAGCCCCCATACCAAGAAGATAATAGGCATAGTACTTATCGTCTTCCTTACTAGTCTGGTCAATGTAGCTATTTAATACCTTTTTATATTCTTGCGAATCAACATCATATACAAGGTCTTCAAAGTTATAGTCAAAAGGTTCAGCAAAACTCATAAGGGGAATAAGTCCAATGGCAAACAATAAAAATGGCTTCATTTAATATCCTTTGTGGTTAACTTCTTTTCATTAAATAAACCATAACTAAGAGGAATGATTACAAGAGCTGTAAAAGTTGAGAAAATTAAACCAAAAATAATGGTACTGGCCATAGGACTCCAGACAACAGAACGACCTCCTAAACCTAAAGCCGTAGGGAGTAATCCGGCTATAGTGGTTATAGAAGTGAGGAGAATAGGTCTTAAACGGATAGATACAGCTTCCTTCACAGCAAAGGCCACAGCGTGTCCTTGAGACCTCAGATCATTAATAAAAGATATGAGAACAATAGAATCATTAACAGCTATCCCTGCCAGTGCGACTCCTGCATACAGAACGGTAGTACTAAAGGGTGTTCCTGATACAATCAAGTACAGAATAACTCCAGCGAAAGCAAAGGGAATCGTTAATAAAATCATAAATGGTTGAAAGTAAGAATTGAACTGAGAACCCAATATCAGGTAGATAAGGAATATTCCCACAAGAAATATCCTCAAGATATCGTATAATAAAGTTGAGAACTGAGCAAACTCCCCTCCCTGTATTAGATTTACATCCGGATATTCAGATTTCCATTTACTTTCCCACATATCCAGAATCTCTTTATTAACCGAAGGCACTAGACTTTCCTCATAAGCTTGACTATCAATAACAACCTCCCGGCTGCCATCAACACGATCTATAGTGCCAATGCCTCTGTCTTCCTCAATCACAGCAATGGAAGACAAGGGAATAGAAGAACCATTCCCCAGGGGGATACCTAAGGTCAGCAAGTCTTCTGGTCTATTACGAAAGGAAGTGTCATAACTTAGGATAACATCAACCTCTTCATTGTCCCTAAAGAACTCTGTAACCTTTGTCCCTCCATATATACCATTCAAATAACGCCCTACAGTGATAGGAGATAATCCATACAAGGCAGCCTGGTCCTTTTTAAGTCTTATTTGTAATTCAGGGGTTCCTCCATTCAAAGAATCCTTAACATTATATAAATTGTCATTCTGCCAGAGTACCGATTTAATGTCCTGGGTCAACTCCTGCAACTGTTCAAAACTATTTCCTCTCAGACGGAAGGCTAAAGGTGGATCTACAGGGGGGCCATTTTGAGCTTTGCGTACAATAAGCTGCGAAGGGCCAGGAATAGACAACAAATCATTCTTAACATCGGTCATGATTTGGGTAATAGATCTCTTACGTCCTTCTTTTCTCTCAGAGAGATCTACCATGATTTGAGCAATATTGCTTTGACTAATGTTTTCAGAACTGCCTGAACGATAACCAATGAATGATGTTACAGAAAGGACCTCCCCGTTACCAATACGGGGAATAATAAGCTTTTCCATTTTCCTGACAACATCAGAAGTTCCGTTCATAGTCGTTCCCGCAGGCATTTCTACATCAATATAGAATAATGTAAAATCTTCAGCACTAAATAAATCCTGTTTAAGAAAGGGGACACAGGAAAAAATAGCTATGGAGATCCCTACAATAATTGATAGGAATATCTTTTTGTGGCCATATAAATAATCAAGGAATCGCGAAAGTCCCTCCTGAACCTTTTGAAAGATTTTACCGTCTGGTTTGGGTTTACTTGACCACTCGGCAAAATGAGAGGGCAGAAAGATAAGAGCTTCCCCAGTGGACACAATCAAAGCTATTGTTACCACCAATGGGATGACCCTCAAGAACTTACCAATGACTCCTGGTAAAAGCATAAGAGGAAGAAACGCAGCAATCGTTGTTGCTGATGCGGCTATAACCGGAATAACAACCTGATCAGTCCCCTTAATAGCAGCAGCGGAGGACGTTAAGCCTTGTTGCCTAAGACGATAGGAGTTTTCAATAATAACAATAGCATGATCGACTATCATACCTAATACTAATACCAGACCAAACAAAGTATTGGAATTAAGAGTCTCCCCAAGCATATCCAGTACCAGAAAAGTTACAGCAAAAGTCAAGGGAATACCCAAACCTGTAATGAGGGCATTTCTAAAGCCAATGAAAATATAAAGAATGACGATCAGCAAGATAAAACCAAAAAGGGAATTGGACAAGAGAACATTCAAACTATCCCTAATAGGAATAGTCGAATCATTAATATAGGTAATAGATAAAGGAGGGGCTAACTGTTTTTCATACTGTGAAGACACCAGCTTAATTTGCTTTACCAAATCAATACTATTAGCGTCTTCCCTTTTAGCAACCTTAAGGGCAATCCCCGGAATGCCATTGAAGTGAACACGGGGAGCATCGGGACTGTAACCTTCCCGAATACTGGCAATATCCCGTAAGGTAAGACGACCTACTTCTGATCGGCGAATCACAATATCACCAAAGTCATCTCTCTCATTAAGCTCGCCAATAGTACGAAGAAGATACTCCCTGCTATCAGAAATAACACTCCCACCAGGAATACTCATATTATACCCTTCCAGGCCTGTTACCACAGAAGATAAGGGAATCTTCAAAGCTTCCATTCGATTCAAATCTAAGTCAATCTGAATCTCCTTATCTCCCAGACCAACAGCGGTTACATCCGAGACACCTTGAATTTGTTCTATCTTTTCTTTTAATTCCTCTGAGGCAACATTTAGATTCCGAAGCTCTGTTTGTCCTAGAATCATGACTTCAATAACGGGAAGGAAGTCGCTTGTGGAAAAGTCACTCAACTCTCCTTCAAGAACTCCCGAGGGTAGATTAACCTTATTAAATCTGGTCTGAACTTCTTGATATAAACGTTCAAACTCAGCTTTGGAGATCCCATTCTCCATCTTAACCCTCACAAGGCTGAAGCCTTCAGAAGTAGCGGACTCAACTTCATCCACTTTTTTCATATTATTAAAAGCGTTTTCAATGGGGATAGTGACGCTTCGTTCTACATCCTCAGCCGCCACACCAGGATAAGGAACAGTAATATTTACCCAGTAAAAAGGAACATCTGCATATTGTTGTCTAGGAAGATTCACAAGACTAAGCCCCCCTAGAATGAGCAGGCACACCATAAGTATGTTGATAAAAACTGGATTTTTAACACTAAATTTACCAAAACTCATACCCTGCTCCTACTGTACCAACTGGTAGTCGAAGCTTGCCTCTCCCTCCAGGGAATCGGCAGGAGTGACTATAACCAGATCTTCAAAGCTGGCTATCCCTGATACAGACAGATTATCTCCAAAAAATCTAGGAGACTCTATGGCTTTATATACAGGATGAGAATCAACTAGCAGATAGATACCTTGAGAACTTCCTCTCTGGTATAGGGCAGAAATAGGGACAATTAGATCCTGCTGACCATCGGGAAATATTTCAACATCAATAGTCATACCAGAACGTACCACATCCCCCCAGGTATTATCCCAATTGATAATAATCGCATAACTTCCTGTATTACCATTAGCTCCGGCAGCAATAGCCTTGATCACAGCAGCTGTCCAGGAATTCTGTCCCTGTAGGCGAACTTGCACCTTACTATCAAGAGATAAAGACTTGATAGCTTCTTCTCCCAGGTAAACTTCTGCCTTGAGATGGTCCAGATCAACTATACGAGCTACCTTTTGCCCTCTTTTTAGGTAATTACCTACAGATATTTCTTGAGGCCACTCTGCGATTGTTCCTGTAAAAGGAGCCTTAATATGGGTATTATTTAGAATTTCCCGGGCATTAACTAACTGAGCTTCAGCACCGCTTAGTTTGCTCAAAGCAGACTTTAGTAAGGAAGAAGAACTAGCACCCTGGGAATATAAATCTTGAGTCGTACTATATTCGAGCTTAGCATTTTCAAAACTTACTTGCGCTTGTTGATAATTCAGCTTGGCTACTGTATCTGTAATACCGGTCAACACCTGGTCAGCTTCAACATGTTGCCCCAAATTAACAAGCACTTTGATAATCACTCCTTCCGTTTGACTGATGATCCAGGCTTCGTTGCCCCCCATGAGAGAAGCACTCAAACGAAAAGATTGTTGAAGATTCCCTTTAACAGGATGAACAACATTGACCTTGGGAGTGGGAAGCTCCTTCACTTCAAGAGAGGAATTGGATTTGTCATCCTGGGAACAAGACAACAAGACCAGAGAAAATAATAGATACAGAACTTTAGCCATAGAGGGACTCCTTCTATTTACGTTCATAATCAAATCACTTATATTAATATAATCAAAATATAACGGATTGTGATAATTATGACTCCATTTGGTCAACAATTAAAGATCCTCAGAAAAAGAAAGCATCTAACACAAGAACAGTTAGCTATCAAAGTAGGTCTCAAACAGTCAGCCATAGCTAACTACGAGAAAGGGCAACGCTTTCCTGATGAACAAACTTTAATCAAATTTGCTCAAACCCTGGAAAGCTCACTGGATGAGCTTTTAGGAACAGGTATAGGCTACTATGGCGTCCTTAAGGACGAACAAGTCATAGAATCGGGCCAGGCTTTCTACCAAAAACTTCTACAAGGGGATGAGCAGAAAGCCCTTTCTATTGTCTATAATAATCTATTGTACGGTGCGACTTCACATCAAATATACAAATATCTCATATTGTCTGCTCTCTGGAAGACCGGCCAGGCCTGGTCTGAAGGACATATAAAAATAGCCCAAGAACACTATATCAGCGGCCAAATCATGAAAATACTCAGCATATTAGGAGAAAAGCTACCAAAGAAACCTACCCTTGGAAAAACAGTAATAGGCTTTTTGCCTACAGGAGAAGAACACATTATCCCTTTAAGAATTTTTTGTGATTTGTTAGAACAGGAGGGAGTAAAAACCTTTTTCATTGGTCAAAAATTACCTTTGGAAGAAACATGTCAGTGGATCAATCAAATCAATCCCGATGCCTTGGTCTTATCCATAACTCAGGAAAAATCATTACCATCTTTACAACAGAATCTTAAAACCATTGAAGAGTATTGCTCTGAATTAAAGATGATAATGATAGGGGGATCCGGTCTCAGCAAAACATCAAGTATCCCAGAACTGGGAAAAATAAGGGTTTATACATCAGAAGACCTATTCGGAGGCGTAGAAAAGCTCCTAAGATTAATGAGCGCGCCAATTCAATCTAAAACGGAATAATTCTTTATCACCACTTCGACCTGATATTAGATCACTGTTCCCCTTAGAGTCCTTATAAAATTGAAGAGGATCACCATAATGAACTTCATTCAGAAAATTCCCCTGGACCTCACTAAGAACATGTCCTGTATGGTGGTCCATATCGTAAGTATCAAGAAGCCAATGCAGGTATCGTGAATTATTAACATGCTGATTCATATCCAAATCAGAGTAGCGAACAGACCAATCAGTAAAGGAAGAAGGATTACTCACAGCCTCTAGCTTAACCGCATTAATGGGAGAGCTATAATCCTTTCGGACAGGAAATTCTTCCAGAAGATTACCCGGACGAGCAGGACGACCTTTCTTTAAATCAAATAAAATCCAAGTCGTTTGAGCTTCACAGACAAGCTCATTAGAAGCATTTCGTAACTGGTAATGCCTCTCACCTACAAATCCCCTAGCCTCTGTTGTCCATGTAAGGATCTTAATAATATCTCCATTACCTGGATATTGATGCATCTCAAATCCAATGCGGGACAAAAGAAAAACAAATCCCAAATCATGAAGTTTTTCCCAAGAGTAGCCAATAGCCCCACTATGAGCTCCGGCGACCTCCTGGAGAACATCCATAATAGCAGACGCTTTAATGACTCCCTTTGCATTACAGTCTACAAAAGTCACTCGATAATTATCTTCAAAAATTACATTATCCATATACTTGTTATTAACTCCTTGTCATATGAATACGTCATTATAGTGCTTATTTGATTCAACTGATAGGTCTCAACCTTTGAGCTTTTATTGACAAAAGGGATTTAAAACCTTAGTTTTCATTCTGGAGGGTTTAGATAACCGTGAAAAAATTAAAGTATCGATTTGGAGAGAAGTTAAGAAATCTGAGAGAAAAGAAAGGAATCACCCTTAAAGCTGTTGCCGAAATAGCCGGTGTTTCTGAAAGTCTCATTTCGCAGATTGAACGAAACAAAGTCAGCCCTTCCATAGATACACTATTTGCCATCGCCGATGCACTGCAGATTGAACTGGATTATTTATTCGCAGATCTACAAAGACAAAGAAAAGTAACCATTGTAAAAAAAGCAAAAAGGCCATCTGTTCTATTAGAAGGAATCAACTACCATCAATTAACAGTATTGCCAGGTTCAACAGATAAGTATGCTATTGAAGCTTTTATTTTAGAAATTCCACCAGGAATCTCTAAGGGACATGAAGAGTTCGGACACACAGGTAAAGAACTTGGATTTATTATGAGTGGAACAGGTGAGCTTCAATACGGCAAGGAAGTATTTCCTTTCGAAGAAGGGGACAGTGTCTCTTTCTCAAGTGACCTGCCCCATATTATACGTAATACAGGAGAGGAGACCCTTAAAGCTTTATGGGTGATCACCCCCCCTAAGATCCTCTTCTATAATCAAACAGAAGAATCCTCTGAAGTCTAATCTATTATAGATCCCAAAACCTTTGAATCACCTCAGCCAGAGCTGATTCAGAGTGGGATCTTGTTGTCACATAATCAGCAATATCCTTAACCGCATCCCGGGCATTTGCCACAGCAACCCCCATACCAGCCGCTTCGATCATCTCACGGTCGTTAAAACTATCGCCGACTGCCACAATCTCCTCTTTACTTATGTTAAGCATCTTAGCTAATTCGAGCATTGCAAAACCTTTATTCACTTCTTTATTCAAAAACTCCAAATATATAGGTTTGGAATAACTCATATAAAGACGCCCCTCTGCAATAGCTTTTGCCTTAGGATAGATACGGTCCAGATCCTCCTCTGGCGCATTAATCAATAATTTTAGAGGCTCATCATCGATATAATCCACTAACGAACCTACGGCTTCATACTCCATTCCTGATGCACGTGAGTATAATTCGGCTCTGTCATTTGACTCATTGACATAAAACTTTTGCCCCTTGTAGGACTGAATAGTAACGCCTTCCTCAGTCGCCAGAGCAGCTACCTCTTTAGCCAAATCGACAGGAACTCCTTTACGGAAGATTTCCTTTCCTGTAGCAATATCGTTAATAGAAGCTCCGTTGAAGGAGATAAAATATTGATTATCCTTACTATCAGGAAATAATTGATGGGCATATTTTGCCATACTGGCCGTAGGTCTACCGGAGCAGAGAACCACTTGCACACCACTTTGGGCCAAGCGCTTCATAGCGAATAAGTTATCCTGGGAGATCTCCCAATTATCATTAAGAAGAGTATCATCCATATCTGTTAATAGCATTCTGTATTTCATTATTACAAAATGCTAAATATTTACGATAAGAGCAAGTATTAGGGGCACAACTCTTGGTATCTTTGATCTGCATAATCCGCAGCGACGTGGTCCCCCACTTCCCGATAGGAATCTCTCAGGTTATACCAGGTATCTCCATTAGAGGGATTGAGAGAAAGGGTCTGATTAAAATACTCAATAGCTTGTGGATAGTCTTCCTCAAGAAAGGCCAAAACACCCAGATTATTAAGGGCTTTCCAGTACTGTTCATCAAGGGACAGAGCTGTTAGGTAAGCTTCACGAGCTTCTTTTCTGCGGTTTAGATGATCCAAGCACAAGCCCCACTGATTAAACAGATCCGGATCAGCACCACCCAAAGATATAGACTCATTAAACTTCTTAAGAGCCATTTTATATTTCTTCTTAAAGTAATAAACCATTCCCTGGTTAAAATATACCAAAGGCTCCATAGGCCATTCTGATTGGGCTTTCTGTAAACTTTTAAGGGCCTTTCTAAAATCACCTTGCTGTACTAAATAGGATGCTTCATGCATCATTTGTTCTAATTTACCCAAGAACTATTCTCCTAGAGACTGGGCAACTTCTGCCCAAAAGCTGTCAGCATCAATGGATCCATCCAGATATAAACGTATCAGTTTACGAACCCGTAAAGGGAATTTCTGCCAATAGACATCAGTCCATCCAGGGATCTGATTTTCCAGTTCTATACGATAGGAAGCACTCATCTTACCTGTAGAGAAGCTCAGAAAATCACTAATCATCTTCTTAAACATATCAGGATTCAAAGAGACCTTGGCTTCCATAGCTTTGGAATCTCTTTTCTGTCTCTGATCTTCATTAGGAATCCACTCTTCAAGCAGCATGGATATCTGTTCATCTGTTAATTCGGGAGCCTCCTTGCGAATAACATCAATGGCCATTCGTTTGACAGAAGACTCGAGCATATTACGTGTTTGATTCAAAGAAGATTCCAGTTGTCCCGCCAGCTGTTTTGCCGCTTTCTGAGGACTAACTCCTATAGAACCAATACGGGTTAAGTTGGATTTTCTTCTTTTAAGGGCTTCTTCGATTGCTTCTATAGAAGGAGAGTCAGCCCTATTTAATATAAAATCAAGAACATTAATCAGATCTTGATCTGCCAAAATAAACTCCTAACCTACTTTCTTTTCCAATTCTTCCAAATCAGAAGCTTTAATAGTCGTAACACCAGTTAATTCAAAGGTCTTAGCTTTGTAAACAGCTTCTTTTGCTTCATCTGATTTATCCTGGACTAATAAAAGACGTCCATAGTTATACCAGGCTTCTACAAACTGAGGATTGGAAGATATAAGCTGACCGTAGATTTCAGAGGCCTCCACTGTTCGGCCTAAATCAATCAATATGGAACCAAGATTGTCCAGAATGACACTATCCGTATGGTCATAATCATAGGCCTCCTGACAGATAACCAGAGCCTCTTCCTTCTTGAGAGCTAATGAGGCTATGAAGCCTAGACAGCCATAAAATACAGTATTACGAAAACCTTGATTATGAAGGTCCTTTAAAATGGCCCAGGAAGCTTGAATATCATCAAGCTTCCATAACCACAAAGCTTTATAAACTTGGGCATTTCTCCTTTCCCGGATCTGCTTTTCATTTTTGGCCTCAATAGCTTCAATACTATGAATGATTTTTTCACTCATAGATAACTCATTCTTCTTGATACTCATAAAAAGCAAACGGTTCATTTGGCTTAAAGACAAATGACCAAACTTATACGCTTTGGTGAATATTGGATATATTTTAGTCCAATGGATTTGCCTAATAGACATAGAATAGACTCTCATCATGTAGAGTTTAGATAAAAGGGATTTGAACATCGAAAGCTAACCTCCCCACTTAGTATATATGGATCTTGATATTTTGTATTGTAATTGTGTGGTTATTGTTCCCAAGGCCCTTTGCCTTGCCTAATAATCTGAGCCTCACCCCTTTCCAGTTTAACCACTGTAGATAGGGATTTTTCCAAAGGTTCACCGGAATCGATGATAAGATCAATTCCATTAATGGATTCTAATTCCCAACCACATTCTAATAAATTATCCTCTGGATATTCCACATCTACATCCTGATCTATCAAGTCCTTACCGGCGGTTATGGAAAAAAGGGGAACACCTAATGCCTCCACAAGACAAATAGGGACCCTATGATCAGGAATACGTAACCCTATCTCCGGACGTTTGATTCCTATCTTTTTCTCTATCTTTTGAATCGTTTCAAGGATAAAGACATACGGCCCGGGAGTATAATGTTTAATGAGACGGAAACTTTGATTATCTACATGAGCCACACTACTCATTTCACTAATAGAGGAACAGATAAGAGATAATTTATTTTTCTTCTTATCCCTTAGCTTTGTTAAGGCATCAATACCTTTGCTGGATTCGCTTGAACATCCAATAGCCCAGCTCGAATCTGTAGGGTAGGCGATAAGCCCACCCTCAGTTAGTATATGTACCGCCCTTTTAATGATCCTGTCATCAGGATCATGATAATTGACATATTCAATCATGAAACGACCTATAAACTAAAATTAAACCCTGTTGATACGGTAGTCTTAAGATTAATCCAATCGGGAGGTCCGATTAGCATAGATTCTTTAGCTTCCACATACCATTTAAGATTATCATGAATCTTTACCCTGGTTCCTAACTTAATTGATGGTCCCAGAAGAAAGTTAACATCTTCATCATCTTCACCGGGAAAGAGAAAAGTAGGTTCTAAACCTATACCTACCAGTCCATCAAAAGTAGGTTGAAAAGGGAATACAAAGTTAAGTCCTATATTAACAGGCACAATAAAATTTGCTTCAGTATTGCCATCATTCTGTTCTGTTTGGATACCAACAGCTGAACCTATTTCGAATTCTGTGTTTGTACTGACCAAGGTCACAAAGGCGCCACCAAAGTTAACATAAGCACGCTTTGATGTAAAATCAGCACCAAAGGATGCATTAAAGGATTGGGCTCCTACCATTGAGGCAAGACCAATCAGTATACTGATGATTGCGTATTTTTTCATTTGGCTATCTCCTCTTACAAGATATGCATATATCGCATTTTTTCAAAGAATACTTTATACCACTGAACTCAAAAGATCCTTTTATATCGATTATTTTTATCTCTTTTTGACCTTATTTTGTAAAGACTCTTGTCATTAGACCGATTCTTCACTATTTATGTAAAAGAATCTATCCTTATTATGATAGTAAACAATAGATTTAGGAGAAGACCATGAAAATAGCTTTTTTCGACTCAAAGCCCTATGATGTAGAGTCCTTTATTAATAAGAATGAGGCTTATGGATACACTCTTAAGTTCTTTGAACCCAAACTTAATCCTGATACGGCCCTCTTAGCCAAGGGATATGAAGCGGTATGCGCCTTTGTAAATGACACCCTGGACAATCAAGTTCTGGATATACTGGAACAACAGGGAACAAAAGTTCTGATCATGCGCTGTGCCGGTTATAATAATGTGGATCTTAAATCAGCACACAAGCGAATCCATGTTCTCCGGGTTCCCGCTTATAGTCCCTATGCTGTGGCAGAACATGCCTTGGCCCTCATCATGACCGTGAATCGAAAGACCCATAAAGCTTATATCCGAACCAAAGAAAGCAACTTTACTTTGCGTGGTTTAACGGGCTTCGATATGCATGGCAAAACCATGGGTATCATTGGAACCGGGAAGATTGGACAGGTGATGATTGGTTTATTAAAAGGTTTTGGAATGAATATTGTCGCCTATGATCCCTACCCCAATGAACAGGCCTCCCAAGAATTAGGATTTACCTATAAGAGCCTGGATGAGCTCTTTCAATCAGCTGATATTATAAGCCTTCATTGTCCATTAACTCCTGAGACTCAATACATTATTGGAGCTCATGCTATTAGCCAGATGAAACAAGGCGTTATCATTATCAACACAGGACGTGGTGGTTTGATTGATTCTAAAGCCCTTGTTGATGGATTAAAGAATCGCAAAATTGGAGCAGCCGGTCTTGATGTATATGAAGAAGAGGGAGATTATTTCTTTGAAGATATGAGCATTGAAGGAATTACTGATGACACCTTAGCCAGACTACTCTCCTTCCCAAATGTATTGATCACTTCTCATCAGGCCTTCCTGACACATGAAGCTCTCAATAATATAGCCGAAACATCCCTGGATAATGTCAAAGCCTACCTTGCCGGAGAGAAGTTAGTAAACGAAGTGTGCTACCGATGTTCCAGTCCTGAATGTGCCAAAGACTCAACAGGCCGTTGCTTTTAGGCTGTTTGCCCATTGAAAATCATCTGTTTTCAATAAGCAAACCACCTATTTGCTTATTGGATTCTAAATGTTTTCAATAAGCAAAATTATAAAACCCAGTAATCAAAACTTCTTCTGCCTGGATACAAACATGGCACTGATGAGAGCCAATGCAGTAGAAACACCCAATATAGCCGGGAAGGCCCAGCTTTTATCATGAAAAGGAAGATGGGATACATTCATACCATATAAGCTGGCGATAAATGTTGGGATCATTAATACTATGGATATCTGAGTCAATCGTTTCATAACAACATTCAGATTGTTAGAGATAACAGAGGCGAGAATATCCATCATTCCACTGAGGATATTCGAATAGATAGAGGTCATCTCCTGAGCTTGTCTTACTTCAATCCTCAGATCTTCCAAAGCTTCTCTTTGCGAACTGGATAACTTGGAATCAAAGAGCTTCTCAAAACGTTCCAATAACATTTCATTACCTTTCAAAGAAGTGGTAAAGAAGAGGAGAGATTTCTCCAAACGCAGAAGTTGAAGTAATTCTGTATTTTTAACAGCATTCTGCAAATCCTCTTCTATACGGCTAGTAAGTTTGTTGATTTGCTTAAGGTATTGCAGATAATTGGTAATGGATTTGTTCAATATCTCTAACATAAAAGTATAGACATTACTATCTGCCACAGAGCCAATTTTCTTAGCCACAGCATCAAGTATGGCTGAGGGACGTGAACAGATGGTGAACACTAATCCATTAGAGATGATAATCCCTAAAGGGACTGTAAAATACCGTACTTCTCTCGTTTCATCATACACGGGAACACGAGTTATTAAGCAGGTATAGTAATTGGTAATTTCTATTCGAGAGCGTTCGTCTTCATCGAGTATATCCAGAATGAGATCTTCAGGAATCTGGTGTTCTACATTTAGGAATTCGATTTCGCTTTCACTGGGATTGGCAACTTCCACCCAGCTATTTCGTTCCAGAACAATGGATTTGACCATCTTTTTGTCAGTTGTCTTCCAGATAGATATCATGGAGGGCCTCCTACCTTCTTAGTTCGTTTTGGGATAAACACAATCACAAGAAGGGGATGGTCTCTTATGCTTAAATAGGAGAGCTGCCCACTCTGAGTGATTGATCACCCCGGTGGATAAAGTCATGTAGGCATAAACTGCCGTCGGAATCAGACATAACTTCCTTCACCTCACTATTAAGCTCCCTTTCCTTAGAGGAAAGGGGAATATTATTCGCTTCATACTATCCAAAAGTATATGGTATGACAAGCTATTATTAAAACGTACTCTACACATTAAATCGGAAATGCATTACGTCTCCATCTTTGACAACGTATTCCTTTCCTTCAATACGGAGTTTACCACCAGATTTGAGAGCACTTTCGCTTTTAAACTCAAATAGATCTGTACAATGGTAGACTTCAGCCTTGATAAAACCCTTTTCAAAGTCTGTATGGATAACCCCAGCCGCTTGAGGTGCCTTATCTCCTTCATGAAAGGTCCAGGCCCGGACTTCCTGTTCACCAGCTGTAAAATAAGTTCGTAATCCAAGCATGTTATAACTCTTGTGGATTAAACGGGATAATCCTGATTCAGTCATGCCTGCTTCATCTAGAAACATTTGTTTTTCTTCTTCCGTTTCCAAGCTGGCAATATCCGCTTCTAACTGACCACAGATGACAACAACTTCAGCCTTTTCTTCCTCAGCCAGGGCTTTGACTTTCTTGACATAATCATTGTCTTCATCAAGACCGTTTTCATCCACATTACATACATACATGGTCTTCTTAAGAGTAATGAGGTGCAATTGTTTTAAGAGTATTCTTTGATCATCACTCCACTCGATACCACGAGCCGGCTTACCCTCTCCTAATTGCGCTTGAAGTTTGTCCAGGATAGGCATAATCTGAGCGGCTTCTTTTGCCTTCTCAGAGCCAGCGGCTCTTAATTCTTTGGAAGCCCGTTCTTTTCTTTTATCAACAGTTTCCAAATCAGCTAAGGCTAACTCAATGTTAATGGTTTCAATATCCCTGAGTGGATCGATACTTCCATCGACATGTGTGATGTCTTCGTTCTCAAAACATCGGACAACATGAAGGATAGCATCGGTCTCTCTGATATTGGCCAGGAATTTATTACCAAGGCCTTCGCCCTTACTGGCCCCTTTAACGAGTCCCGCAATGTCTACAAACTCTACCACTGCAGGTATGAGTTTCTGAGGAGGAATGAGTTCTGATATCTTATTAAGTCTTTCATCAGGGACATTAACTATTCCTACATTGGGGTCAATAGTGCAGAAAGGATAGTTGGCCGCTTCTGCAGGAGCAGAAGTTAAGGCTGAGAAGATTGTTGACTTACCTACATTAGGAAGTCCTACAATACCACAATTTAATCCCATTTTATTTCCTTGTATTCTAATATTTTCGCTGGAAAGTATAACCAATAATACCCACTAAGAAAAGCCTAGACCTTACAACATGGGACTTTAAATTTATATCCAAGATTTGTAGAGTAAGGAATACTTATTGATTAATGGGGATATGATGGCTTCAGATAAAAATGCTTTAGATTATCACAGGTATCCAACACCTGGCAAAATATCGGTCGTACCGACAAAGGAATGTTCCAGTGCTGAAGATCTAGCCCTGGCCTACTCTCCCGGGGTAGCCCAACCTGTTCTGGCTATAGCAGAAGAGGAAAATCAAATCTATAACTATACGGCGAAGGGCAACCTGGTAGGAGTGATCTCCAATGGAACCGCCATTCTTGGTCTGGGCAATAGAGGGGCTGCAGCGTCCAAGCCTGTTATGGAGGGTAAGGGGGTCTTATTTAAGAAGTTTGCCGGAATTGACGTGTTCGATATAGAATTGGATACAACAGACCCACAGGCTTTTATTCAAGCGGTTAGCCTGATGGAGCCAACTTTTGGTGGCATCAATCTGGAAGATATCAAAGCGCCAGAATGTTTTGAAATAGAGACAAAGCTGAAGGAAATCATGAACATACCCGTCTTCCATGATGACCAACATGGGACAGCTATCATATCCGCAGCGGGCTTTTTAAACGCCCTGGAGGTTACTGGGAAAAAACTGGATCAAGTGAAGATCGTCTTTTCCGGTGCAGGGGCGGCAGGTCTTAGTTGTGTCAAAATGCTCGCAACGTTGGGTGTGCCCAAAGAGAATATCATCATGTGTGACATAATCGGAGTCGTCTACAAAGGACGTACAGAGGAAATGTTCCCGGAGAAGGCCCAATGGGCTTCAGACAGCCCGGCCCGAACTATGGAGGAAGCTATCCTTGGTGCGGATGTTTTCTTTGGCTTATCAGCCCCTAACATTCTCACTCCAGCTATGCTCAAATCTATGGCTCCACAGCCTATTGTCTTTGCCATGGCCAATCCTGATCCGGAAATCACCTACCCCTTAGCCAAAGAAACACGCCCGGATATTATCATGGCGACAGGTCGTAGTGACTATCCCAACCAGATAAATAATGTGTTGGGATTTCCCTTTATCTTCCGGGGAGCACTGGATGTGCGGGCTACCTCCATAACAGAGAATATGAAGATGGCAGCAGCTAAAGCCCTTGCCGCTTTAGCTAAAGAACCTGTCCCTGAGGACGTGATAAAAGCTTATGGGGGAGAGGATTTCTCCTTCGGCCCAAACTATATCGTTCCTAAACCATTTGATAAGAGGGTTTTTATTGAAGAATCCTTAGCCGTAGCAAAAGCCGCCTGTGAGGAAGGTATTGCTCAAAAGCCAATTAAAGATTGGGCGGGGTACCGCAAACACCTGGAAGAATTATCTAAGACATTATAAGGAGTCATTATTTCTTCGGGGTAAAACTGGGACAATGGGCCTTATTGGCACGATAGATCTCCAAAGAGGGTAGATGATAACTCTTGATACCGAACTTACGGCATCCTCTAGGAAATCTAATATCGTAGGTTACATAATAATACCGGCATAGCAGACATTTAGGAGCTTCCATGGATTCATTATGTCGAGGAAGCTCTTTTCTTTCAATAAAGGTTCCTATTCACTTGACCACAGACCTCCCCTGAAGTATGAATTTAAACCATGAGTGATATAAATCTTCAATCAGAAGAACAAGATATTTTAAGCGAGAAATGTGAACGGGCCTTCCTTGTGGGTATTCAGTATCCGGATATGAAGGAAGAAGAAGCTGAAGAGCATATTACAGAATTATACAGTCTCGTTCATACTATGGGCATAGAACCTATTGGGCATTCCCTTGTCAAATTACGGAATCCCCAGCCTAAATACCTTATTGGAACGGGAAAGGTAGAAGAAATCCTTGAAGAAGCTAAGGAAGTCGAAGCTGATCTCATCATATTTAATGATGATCTAAGTCCTAGCCAACAGAGAAACTGGGAACGTAATAGTCAGGTAACCGTTATCGATAGACAGGAAGTTATCCTGGATATCTTTGCCGATAGAGCGCAAACCAGAGAAGCAGTCCTCCAGGTCGCCCTGGCCCGGATGGAATACTCACTCCCCAGATTAACCAGAGCCTGGACACACTTATCCCGTCAACGGGGTGGAACAAAAGGAACCAGAGGGGAAGGAGAGACTCAACTAGAAATCGATAGACGTATCGTTCTTCGTAAGATGGATGCCCTGAAGAAAGAATTAATCAAAGTTCAAAGCAGTAGAGCTATCCAGCGAAAAAAACGAAAGGCCCGTCCAGTCCCCACGGCCAGTATCGTGGGATATACCAATGCGGGAAAATCCAGTTTACTAAATACCTTAACCGATTCAGAGGTTTTGGCAGAGGATAAGCTTTTTGCTACATTGGATCCTACCACAAGAAAAGTTAAGCTTCCTTTAGGTCAGGAACTGCTGGTGACGGACACAGTAGGGTTTATCCGTAAGCTTCCCCATAGCTTGGTAGAAGCCTTTAAATCTACCTTGGAAGAGACGGTCATGGCTGACTTCCTTGTTCATGTTCTCGATGGCTCTAACCCGGAAGTTTTAGATCATTACAAAGCCACTATGGCTGTGTTGGGAGAGCTGGGGGTTAATGATAAACCTACGATAACAGTGTTTAATAAGCTTGATAAGTTTCAGGATGATCTGATTCACAAGCAGATGCTTCAGAATGAGTTTCCGGACGCTTTGTTCATATCCCTCCATGAACGTTTAGGGTTAGAAGAACTGGTTAAGGCCCTAGAGCAAAAGTTATCCCACACCTTTCAGACAGAGGAATATTTATTTCCCCATACTAGACATGATCTGGTTAGCCTTCTCCATAGAGAAGCTCAGATACTGGAAACGGAATACCTGGAGGCAGGAACAAAGGTCATAGCCAAAGTCCCCATTCATCTTGCCGCCAAATTGGAGAACTATACTTTTGACTTTTAAACTATCCAAGACTTGGGAAACACCCCATTCTGTTAACTACATAATAACAACGAAACCTTACACTCCAGAAATAGATTCATTGCATAAAGATGCAGAATTACCTTCTAGACCATTCTTAGTTAATCAGTGTCATTCTGCCAGAGTGATCCGGACAAATCAAAGCCCGGATCAAGCAGATGGTGTATACACAGACAAGGTAAATGATGTTATCGGCATAGTAACAGCTGATTGCCTCCCACTCCTTCTTACGAATGAAGAAGGAACAGAGATCGCAGCTTTACATGGGGGATGGCGAGGCTTAGCAGGGGGTATTATTGATAATGGTCTTGGCTATTTTCACTCGCCCTTATCACAGATCAAGGTTTATTTGGGACCAGCTATTGGTCAAGATAATTATGAAATAGGTCCAGAAGTGCGAAAAGCCTTCCTTGATAGATATCCATCCACAGATAAGGCTTTTCATCCTTCTGAGAAGGAAGGTCATTACTATTTGAGTCTGACCAAGGCCGCTACCAGCATTCTACACACTCTGGGAGTTGATCAGATATACAATGAGAATCTATGTACTTATGAGGATTCTGTTCGTTTTTATAGCTATCGCAGAGAGGGAAAAACCGGTCGAATGGCTAGCCTCATATGGCTATCTAATCCATCTTCTTCATATAGCTTTGAAGCAGCTGAATAAAGTAAAACATACGTTTGTAGGTTTCAGTCATCCAGGGAAGCATCTCTTTTTCTGAGGCACCTTCTATTTCTTTCCAGTTAATGATCAGCTCTTTCTTGGCTTTGTTATAATCTTCAATGACCATCTTCAGCCCTTTACCTATATTGATAAGATTCTGAGCAGAATTATTAATGAGCTCTTTGGCTTTCTCATTAACATCATTCATGGTAGAAGTTAGTACATGGGCTGCGGCTTTATCCCTTTCAGCTCTGAAAGCTGCTTGTTTTAGCTTATTGCCTACAGGACCTTCATCTGCCAACGATTCATCAAATTCAATCAAGTTCTGACTAATATCTAAACACTTATAGAAAGCTTCTGATAATTGCTGGCTCATGAGGTTAGTGCTCCACTTTCCCCTAATCAGAAGTAAATCTACCAGTTCTTTTACGTCCCTTTTAAGGATATCCAACAGGAAAGCTTTTAGATAATTCATAGGTTCTATATAGCTAAATCCACCAGAACCCTTTTTAGAGAAAGCCATGTTATTCTTTTCAGTATAATACTTTGTTCTTGTAATTATCGTAGTGCCAAAGATTCCCATTAGTAACTGGTCCTTCTTGGCGTTTTTTTGCTCACGTATAAGATTTTGAATAACCTTTTCTGTTTTGGTTTTAACAGTTTGAAGGTAATTTTCGACAATATGTTCATCGTAGATTTCGCTATACGGTACGTAGTACGGGTCTTTATCAATGTATTGAGCCACCATCAACAATTGGCTTGATTTTTTGACAGCAGACAGCCCCCTAAGCATTTTCGCCCAATCCTGTCTATTAATGACCTCTATTCCTTTATATTCCTTGAGAACATCCAGGACCTTTTCCCATGCAGGATCTGTATCCATTTGGGGTATTACAGACAAAAAGTCCTTTATATCCTCGGATATATATTCACCACTGATACTGTCAAAACGGGGATTATAGGTAAAATCCCTTTCAGGGAGACTGGAATCAAATTTCTTCAAAATGAAATAATAATCATAGCGGACAAAGTCCACCAGGTAACGGATTTTGTTGTAATTGTAATTTATCTCTTTAACTTTATTGATATCAAAGCCAGAAAAGAACTCTACAAGTTCTTCCTTTACCTCATTGGCCAGGACTTTGATTTCCACTTCATTAGCTCGTTGACGGAGAGCATCCTCTGTCACTTTTTGAGCTATATCTGCCTGAATGTCTGTAAAAGAAGACTCTATTATAATGTTCTTGAGAGCCTCAGAAGAATCTGCGACTTCCAGAAAAACCTGAGCGGAACCGATGATTTTGTATATTTCATAAAAGAATTTGGCTAAGCTTGGTTGAGCCAGATCACCAGAGGTTTTATAAAATCTGCCTTTTGAACGGTTTATATTTTTTTTCAGATTCTTTAATTGTCTTTTCTTTTCACGCTCTGGATCTGCTCCCCCCATCATCATACTTAGTATTTTTGTGATAAAGTTGTCAGTAGGAGCGCTTTTTTTTATGGTTAAAACTTTATGTTTTTTCTGTCTAGGTGTCAATGAGAACCTATATAGCAAAAGGGGGTGTGAAAAAAAATTTTACTTCTTTTGTTCGATGTATTACAATTGGCTCACGTATAAATAGGAGCGTTAGATACCCATATCATGCGAATACTAATCGTTGATGATGACTCGGTTACAAGAAAAGTACTCACCTCCCTCCTTTTTGAAGTTGGAGATTGTGATTCAGCATCCAATGGAGAAGAGGCTATTGAGGCCGTCAAAAGATCAATGGAGGAAGGCAAACCATACAAACTTATCTGTATGGATATTATGATGCCCTCCTTAGACGGTCAGGAGACGCTTCAAACTATTAGAACCTTGGAAGAAGACAAGGATATTCCCGTCATCGATAGGGCTCATGTGTTTATGATAACAGCTTTGTCAGATGCAGCTAATGTTATGAAGGCATTTGGAGAACGTTGTGATGCCTATCTTGTCAAACCCATAGAAAAAGATAAACTTTTTCAAGAACTTAAGAATCGTAATCTCCTTTAATTGACCAAACTTTAGACAAATAGTATTCTCAAGAACATGAATAAACTTGCAGTCGAACTGAATAAAAAACTAGAAGGTACAAGTGCAGGTGCCTTACTATCAGACTTAGGACAACGGATGTATTTCCCAAAGGGAATAGCTCGACAAGCGGGTGAAGCGAATCGAAAAGCTACCCGTTACAATGCAACCACAGGTATGGCTGTTAATGAAGGGGAACCGATGATCCTGCCTACAGTACAGGATAATTTACCCCGTCTTAGTCCCACTGAGTCAGTCTCTTATGCTCCCACCCCTGGTGAGGAAAGGTTGCGTAAGGTATGGAAAGAGGAGATGATCCGGAAAAATCCAGGTATTGATGAAGATAAGGTTAGTCAACCTATGGTTGTGCCTGGCTTGACTAACGGAATTAGTCAGACTGCAGATCTATTTGTCAATGCTGGTGATGTTGTCATCATGCCTGATATGTATTGGGGCAACTACAACCTTATCTTTGAAGTCAGACGAGAAGCTGAGATTTGCACATTTCCCTTCTTTAACGATAAGAGTACTTTTAATGTGGAAGGATTATTATCCACAATTAAAGAAAAACAAATAAACAAAAAAGCGATTGTCCTTCTTAACTTCCCCAACAATCCTACAGGCTATAGCCCTACAAAGGAGGAAGCGGAAGCAATAAATGAAGGTATTTATAAAATTGCCGAGGAAGGTACACACCTCCTTGTGATATCCGATGATGCTTATTTTGGCTTGTTTTATGAAGGCGATATCTATAGAGAGTCAATGTTCAGTCTCTTTTCAAGAGCTCATGATAATATTCTTGCTGTAAAAGTTGATGGAGCAACAAAGGAAGACTTTGTATGGGGTTTTCGAATCGGTTTCGTTACTTTTGGAGGAAAAGGCCTTACTTCTGATCATTATTTTGCACTGGAAGAAAAACTGACAGGAGCCTTGAGAGGAACAATAAGTAACTCCAGCAGAGCCGGTCAGACTATTTTACATAAAGAATTGTCAAGCTTGATCTATCATGGTGTAAAGATTAAGTATTACCACCTGTTAGAAGATCGCTACAAAGAAGTTAAAAAGATTGTTGAAGAACGAAAAACAGGACTTAACCTGGAAGTAGTTCCTTTTAACTCTGGTTACTTTATGTCCTTCCAACTTAAAAAAGGCAGTGCAGAGGATTTAAGAATTCACTTGCTCAAAGAAGAAGGTATTGGAACCATTGCTATTGGAACAAAATACTTACGAATTGCCTATGCTGCAGTAGATAAAAGGGACCTTAAGGACTTATATAATGCGGTCTTTGAGGCTTCAGATAAGTTATTTGGTTAATTCCTTGGATATTAGTGAAGCCATCAGTAATCTGATGGCTTCTATGATCATTTAATCTTGAACAAGATACTTGCCGATAAAGTTCAAATCCGGATTCTTGCGGAACTCTTCTCTACCTTGACCATTTTCATTTTTATCGAGGTTAATGATTAGCATATAAAGATTGTTAATCTTGTCTGACAGAATATTCAAATTAGATTTAAAATTATTGACAGCCATGTCCCGGAAGACTTTTGAGTTATCCATACGATTGACTCCCCCTCGTAAAGCTGTATCTGAACCAGCCTGGTTGAGCATATGCCTTAAATTAGGTTGGATTTCCTGTCTGGTCTTGTATACAAAAACACTAAGAGCCAGGATCATTTCATACATCTCTGTATAGTAATACCCTTGATAACGGTATTCACCAGATCGTTCTGTAAGCTTTTCGATCATACTCCACTGAGCCGAATCAAGAGAGACAGTCATCACAACTTTGCGAAGAAATCTATTATAGATATTATTAAGATAGTGATCGCTTAGATCATCAATAGCATTAAAAACTGCAGTATCTTTAATCTGCATAAGTATTCATTCCACCCTTCTTTTATACTTACAGCCCTGAAAACTTCCGGCTTCCCCCATTCTACGTCTTAGGCGATCATAGAAGAATGTTTTGTCCCACATCACACCAGGTAACAAGGTACCATCCTTCATAGTATCATTGGTCAAACGTAATATTACAATATCCTCAGGTATCCGTTCCAAAGCCTTTTGGCAATAATCCATATGCCGTTCCATACTTGGAAGGGTTATCTCACCGGAAATATAGTCTTTGTATAAAGGTGAGTGCTGAGGAATATGCAGATTATGAATCTTAATCCCCTGGACTCCCTGATCAACAACAAAGTCTACAGAATCCAATATATCCCGTTCAGTTTCCCCGGGCAACCCGAATATTAGGTGTGTTACAATTTTTATATCCCTATCTTGAGCTCTCTTAACCGATTCGATGTATTGCTTGACTCCATGCCCTCTGTTTATTCGTTTTAGAGTTATATCCTTTGCGCTCTGAAGCCCAAACTCAGCCCACACTTCTCGTTCTTCTGTTCGATAAGAGCTTAGAAGATCAGCCACTTTATCACCAAAACAATCAGGTCTAGTGGAGACGATGAGTTCCCGAAAATCCGCCTCAGACAAGGCACTATCATAAAGGGCTTTCAACCTATCCAGAGGAGCCCAGGTACTGGTATAGGCCTGGAAATATAACAAAAAGATTTCTGCGCCGTATCTTTGTCTTAAAAAACCAAGACTTTGACGAATTTGATCAGTGAGACTATGTGCTCCAGTCAAATAAGGAGCTCTCGCCCCATAGGCATCACAATAGGAGCATCCCTCTTTAGTACGATCTTTGCCTCGATTAGGGCAGGAAAACCCCCCATCCAGACCAAGTCTGTAGGCTGGTTTATTGTATTTCTTTTTTAAGTACCGGCTATAATTATTAAAAACAATGGGTGCATCCATGGTTGTATTATGATTAATGAAGATGGTAATGACAATAGACATGTCAACGTTGACAATACCCTTAGTTTGGCCTAGATTCCTTTTATGAAGCCATACATTATTATTGTCTTACTATCTCTCATACTATTCTCCTGTTCTTCAAAAGGAATGGATATTAATATCAGGACTGATTCAGTAGCAATGCTTAAGGCTATTGAATTATATAATCAGGATAATCCGGATATAAATATTACCATTCTGCCAACACATTCTCAGGAAACGGTTGATATTTACATTGGCAATAACCTCAACAATCCAGGTCATTTGGAATTACTGGACGAGTACCCCAAAGACTGGCTGACAGATATGAACATAGATAAATTTATCGAATCTGCACAAACGGTCATACTAGACAATGAGAACAAGATAATCCCTTTAGCCTTTGATGTACCCCTTGTTCTCATTGATAAATCTCAAGCTCCTAATGTTTTTCCCTTGTCCATAGATATGGGGACACTTACAGATCAGGCTATACAATATAATGTTATAAGTACTTCAACTTCTGCTCGAAGAGGCTATAATCCTTTATGGCAGCCAAAGTTTTTGGATACTTTACTTCTATCATATGATACTAACATCCAACTGGGCTCTGATTTCATCAGTTGGGATAGTTCCGTGATGAAGGAAGCTATTACAAAATTAACGACTTTCATAGATTACGATAATGGATTTCGTAAGAAATATTTTATTGAACATCCTTATAATTTATTAACTTCAGGACGTATTAAATTTTGGCTTGTCACCTTTGAAGAGTGGCTGGAAATGCCTGAAAATATTAGAAGCGAAACCAATTTCTACTTTTTTAATACAGATTCAAAACTTGAAAGCCTTCCCCAGTATCTAAGCATTGGATTGACTCCAGAAGGGCTCAAGAAGAAAACACCCTTGGAAATGGTAAATTGGCTTTTGGATAGCAATAATCAAAAAAGGATTATCGATAGTCGTTTAGAGTCAAAAGATTTGATCAAAGGGGCCTATGGCGGCTTATCAACGATAAAAGCAAGCAATGAATATCTGAGCAGTCTATATAAACAATTAGCCCACAGGTTTCCCCGTTCCGAGGACTTTGAATTATATCATCACATCCCGGAACACTGGGATGACTTTGTAGAAACAGGATTAATTCCCTGGTTTGAAAATCCCCGGATTGAAAAGAATGAGGAAAACTTCTCCCAGATGGTTGAGAACTGGCATCGCTCATCTTTGCAGGAATAAAGTTGACAGATATAAGATGTCATATTAAAATTGCCTTCATAAAATAAACTTGATGGAGGCCCCTTGTGGCAGAAGTTATTCTTAATGACATAACTAAAGTCTACGATGGCGGAGTCAAAGCAGTTGATAAGGCAAATATCCATATCAATGATGAAGAATTCGTTGTACTCGTAGGACCTTCTGGATGTGGTAAAACAACTACACTTCGTATGGTAGCTGGACTTGAAGACATCACAGATGGTGAATTGACCATTGATGGTAAAAGAATGAACGAAGTTGCGCCTAAAGATCGTGACATCGCAATGGTATTCCAAAACTATGCGTTATATCCTCACATGAGTGTATATGACAACATGGCATTTGGACTGAGAATCAGAAAATACGCAAAAGAAGAGATTGATAGTCGTGTAAAAGAAGCTGCTCAGATTCTTGATATCGAACAACTTCTTGAAAGAAAGCCAAAAGCCCTTTCCGGTGGTCAAAGACAACGTGTTGCTGTAGGACGAGCTATCGTTCGTAAGCCAAAAGTTTTCCTTTTTGACGAACCACTTTCCAACTTGGATGCAAAACTTCGTGTACAGATGAGAGCGGAAATCTCTGGTCTTCACACTAGACTTCAAGCAACAATGATCTACGTAACACACGACCAGACTGAAGCGATGACCATGGGTGATAAGATCGTCGTTATGAAAGACGGTTTAATTCAGCAAATCGGTACACCATTAGGATTATACAACCAACCATATAATAGATTTGTTGCTGGATTTATTGGTTCTCCTCCTATGAACATTCTTTCTGGTGAAGTACTTGAAGAAAACGGCAAGGTTGTTGTTAACGAAGGTACTTTCAAAATCGAAACTACTGAAAAGCAGTCTGCTAAACTAAAAGAATATGTTGGTAAGCAGATCTTATTTGGTATTCGACCAGAAGAATTCAAATATCAAGCAACCCCAGCAGCTAAGAATAACATCAAAGCTACTGTTGAAGTTATCGAACCATTAGGTAATGAAACACACCTTTATGTAAGCACTGAATCACATCAGATGATTACTAGAGTAGAGCCAGATGTACTTCCAAGTGTTGGAGATGAAGTTAATTTTACTGCTGACCTTAATAGAGTTCTTTTCTTTGATATGGAAACAGAAATTACTATTCAGTTTGACTAAACACTAAGATTACTTTGACTTGATTATAGAACTGCCCTTGATAGGGCAGTTTTTTTATTAATTGAAGAATTCGCTGTTAGGTGATAAAAAGTTAGAATCCGAGTCTAGTGTTGAATCAAAAGGTAGACTCCCTTCATTACGCATGGCATATAGCTTATTAATATAGCGAACATAAGCCATCTTGCGCATCAAAGCATCTTTGTCCTTATTGAAATCTTTAAAGAAATCCTGGTAAGTATAACCAGTTCTCAAATTACCTTTATATTTATTACTGTTATAATAGTCCTCTAATTCAATAAGCCTAAAATAAACTCTTTCAAACAAGAATAAATTTTTACGCAAGGCAACTAATCCTCTGTATAGTTCTTTCTTGTCCCGTAGTAACTGGCTTCCTGATCCGATAATACCCTGCTTATGTTCCATATCCCAACGACGGATAACATCTTCAGAAGACATTAGTGTAGAATAAGCGAGATCAAACTCACGCTTCAATTTTTCATATCTGGCAGCATAGTTTTTGATAGCCCTGGGAGCATTTGCTTCTAAGGCTCTTGATTTTTCCATTTGCCATTCATCTCTAAACGATTTTAATGAACTAACAGCAATGGGGATTCGCCTAAAAATAGAATCACCGGACTTTTCCACAGCAGTACCTGGTCTGGCATAGAGAGTATTACCATCAGAGTCTGTACAGGCCACTAATCCTTCTTCACAAGTGATAAGGATATCTCCTTCCACTGTCGTTGAGACCTCAAAACTAGTACCTCTTACCCCCATTAATGCTGTTTCTGTCTGTACATTAAACCTGTTGTTACCTGTTAGCTTCTTTACTTTAAAAGCGACAGATCCAGCCAGTACTTGAATAACACCTTTCTGTTCTTTTTTCTGATCAGAAATTTCTAGGTAAAAAGTAGAATTGGGAGTTAGATGTACTTCAGATTCGATCCCTGTGCTTCCATAGAGAGAGATATCTAATTCACCTGTTGGACCAGTTCTAAAAAAATCCAGGTCTTCTACTGGATCCCCAAAAGAGATATCCCTATCCGTGTATGTTTCCCCATCACGAATCAATTCAACATCGTCAATAAGATAACTAATCTCCCCCACTTGGGCGAACAAGGGTAATATTGTAAAAGATAATAGCAAAAATAGAACTTTTATTCTCATTACCTACTCCTCATACAAGAAATGTATCACATCTGTGATACATTTTAAATCCAGTGGAAAAGTTGACGGTTAAAGTACTTGGTGATAGACTCATGAACGGAGGAACCGATGAAAAAGTTTATATTTTCGATTCTTACATTAACGGTAGTTGCTCTAATATTAGTAGGTTGTGCTTCCACACCGGAAGAAGAGCCAGCAGCTACACAGCCCCCCCCAGATACAGCTGTAGAACCAGAATCTGGAACACAAAAGCCAGAAGCAGCTCAATTAACTGACGAAGATTTTGAACAGGTCAGATTGGCTATAGTTAGAGCCGAAGAAGCAGGAGCCACAGATTACGCTCCTGAGGAATTAAATAATGCAAAAGAAGCACTGGAAGCTGCTGAATCCAGTGAAGGAGATAAAGCACAAGAATCTCTTAATATTGCAATGGATTGGGCCAATAAGGCTTATGAAATCGCGTCAGAGAAAAGTGAACAAGATTTAATAAGTCGTATCAACACAATGATGGAAAAACTCAAAAACTTGGAGGCTGATAAGTTCAGTCCTGAAGAATATGGAGCATTGGCTCAAAGAGCTACCAACATTGAACTTGCTTTTGATACATCATTCCAGGAGGGAAAGACTAAAAGCGAGTCTTTACTGCAGGATATCACAACAACCTACAACAAGTTGGATGAAAAGATACGTTGGGTAAAAATCCTTCAAAGAGATACAGAAAATTACCTGTCTGACGCAGAGAAAGCTGAAGCTTATATCTGGGCTTCTGAAGAATTGGATAAAGCGAATGATTATTATTTTACAGGGTTGAATGCTTATCGTAATTACAATCTTGGTCAAGGTGAGGAATCACTTTCCCAAGCTAAGTACTATGCTTTAGAAGCAGGAAAAGCAGCTAAAGAACGAAAAGCCCAGAAAGAAACTGAAGACTTTATGATGGAAGTTATGAAGGAAATCGAGAACGCAAGTCAAATGACTGTTGTTTCTGATGATGATGAGATAGTGACTCCAGCACCGTGGCAGGGAGAAAACCTTCTTGATTCAACTTATTCTACAGAGGGAGAACAGGAGTCTGAAGAACCTACTAAGGAAGAAGCTTCAAAGCCTCAAGCTATACTACTACCCGCAAATGGAGAGGTAGCTGTACTAGGGGATGAAGATGTCTATTCTTACCTTAATAAAGCACAGGAACTCTGGTTGTCAGGAGTTAAAGAAAAGAATGCTGGAAATATGGCCATTGCTAATCAATATTTTGGCCAAGCCCAATCTTATATTCGTTTATATCAAGATAAAGCCGTTAATGCTTTCTATACCGTCAAATACAACCCTGAACTAAGGGATTGTTTATGGCGAATCGCCGAAAGAAAAGACGTATATAACAATCCTTACCTTTGGCCAAAAATCTGGAGACGTAATAAAAAATTGATCCAGAATCCTGATCTTATCTATCCAGGATGGAATTTAATTATCCCTCCCAAGTAAGTTTTATCATGGCCTTTCTTGACAGATTAGAAAGGCCTGTCTAGGATGGTGATTCAGGAGGATCACCATGAGTAAAATTGGAATAGCCCTACTAGGATGCGGAACCGTAGGCGGGGGCACAGCAAAAATCCTAACTCAGGACATAGAAAGCATATGTAAGAGATCAGGTTTAGATCTTGAACTTTCCTATGTTGTTGATGTTAACTTTAGTCATGCTGAATCAATTGGAATACCCTCAAATTTATTCGAAACAGATTATCAAAAGGTTTTAAAAGATCCTCTCGTTAAGATTGTTGTTGAATTAGTGGGAGGCACAACCATAGCAAAGAGCTTTGTTGAACAAGCTTTAAAATCAGGTAAACATGTAGTAACTGCCAATAAAGCTTTGTTAGCCATTTATGGAAAAGAACTATTCGCTTTAGCCAGAGCTAACGATGTAACTATCGGATTTGAAGCTAGTTGTGCTGGTGGCATACCTATCATCAAAGCCCTTACAGAAGGGTTGATAGCTAATAGAATAGATGCACTCTTTGGTATCGTTAACGGAACATGTAATTTTATCCTCTCTGAAATGACTCAAAAAGGCCAATCCTATGAAGAGGCTTTGAAAGAAGCTCAAGAACTGGGCCTGGCAGAAGCTGATCCCACATTAGATGTTTCTGGAATGGATTCCGCTCATAAGATAGCCATAATGGGAGCGTTATCCTTTGCAGGAAGTGTAGAACTAGATCAAATACCTGTGGAAGGTATAGATAATTTAGATCTACTAGATCTTAAAGTGGGAACTGAACTTGGTTATATCATGAAGCTCATTGCTGTAGCACAGCGAATGGAAAATGGTATCAGTTTTAGAGTTAGACCTGCTTTTATTGGTAAAAATCATCCCCTTGCCTGGATAAAGGGACCTTTCAATGCTGTAAGTGTCTATGGTAGCTCTGTAGGTCATACATTGTACTATGGTCGTGGAGCAGGAGCTTCACCTACGGCCAGTGCTGTAGCCTCTGATATTGTTTCTGTAGCCAGTGGAGTTTCTGATATTGTATTTAATCAATATAACTTTTGGCCTGATCTGACAGATAAAGCCGTACAGTTACCCAATTCAGAGATTAAGAGTCGATACTACCTTAGATTCAATATTGCGGATAAAGTCGGTGCAGTAGCTCAGATTACAACAATTCTAGGCAATAATGGTATTAGCATATCAAGTGCACTTCAAAAGGAATTAACAGAAACTTCTAAACAAGAATATGCCGTGCCCTTAGTTATGACGACTCATTTGGCTAAAGAGGAAGATGTTACCAAAGCTATTGCATTAATAAATGCCTCTGATGTTACCTTAGCCAATACCATTTGTATTAGTATTGTTGACGAACATCCGGAAACTATCAGTTAAATAACTCGGGAATACTCCATTTTTACCGTTTTTTTGGTCTTATAAGTGTTATAATTGTCTAGTGTGGGTCATATAACTAAATTGTTGACCCCAAAAAGTCGATCATGATATTATAAAATTATATAAAATGAGGAGGTCACCATGGTCGAAAGTCTGGAGACTCCCGAAGCTATGATAGAAAATGAAGAAACAGTTTCGGCCCAGGATAAGGTTTATTGTGCTAATTGTTCTAACTGCAAAGTAGTTAAGATCGCTGTTGGAAATGGCAGTCAGTATCAGCTACGTGTGCGTTGCGCAGCTGGTAAATGGCGAAAGAAGCTTGGAGATGAGAAATACTATAAATACTTCACTGTCGCTAGGAGAAGTATGCTTAGTTGCGATTCCTATGAACCGATGGGCGATTCAAAAGAATTCATTAAGGATCTAAAAAACAACTTACCAATTAAGGATGAAATCTACTCGTCAACAGCAGGTTGGGATAAAGAATGACCAAATATTTTACTTATGTTCTTTTGCTCGCTTTAATACTGGTATCCTGTAAAACACCGGAGCCGGTCATAGATGAAGGAATGAACAGAGAAATCTATTTTCAAAGAGCACAGGAAGCTTATGACTCAGGGTATTATGACAATGCCTTATTTTACTATGAACATTTTTTACAGGATTTTCCTGATGATCAGGCTAATGGGATTATGGCTCGTTATGAGATAGCTTTTATCTCCTATAAAAGAGGCCAACTAACAGAAGCCAAAGAGAAATTCCAGGCAATATTGGATGAGTACAAAGAGAATCCAATAGCCCCCTATCCTTCTTGGCCAAAACAGTTGAGTGAAAAGCTCATCAACGAGATACAAGAAAAGGAATTTACTGCTAATCAACAAAATCAATAAAATAGAGAGGGACTGGCAGTTGCCAGTCCCCATTTCCTACACAAGCGAGTTATTCATTGCGTAATTACAAATTAATTGATTCCGATCCAAAAGCTAAGCGTTTTATACAATCCTTAGTTTCAAAGAAAGTTACACACTTAGCCATTGATTTTGAAGGGGAATATAATCTCCATCAATATGGAGAGACTCTTTGTCTTATACAAATATATGATGGTGATATTTTTTATCTCTGGGATCCTTTTAAGATAAGCACTGAATATATTAAAGAACTCCTTGAGTATCAAAGAATAGTTAAATTATTTTATGGAGCAGAGTCTGACTATCAACTAGTGTTCAAACAATATAATATTCAAATGATCAGTGTGTTGGATCTGCAAATTTTAGTCCAAGCACTAGACTCTCCCAAATTGGGACTAGATTATGTTTTACAGACCTATTTGAATGTTGAACCTAGTGTAAATAAAAAGAAATATCAAAAATACAATTGGACAATTCGCCCCATCAATGAAACAGCCGTTGAATATGCGTTAAATGATGTAGCATACCTTTTTGAATTATATAGAGTACTCTCAGATAAACTTACATCAGAAAATAAATTATCTGAAGTGTTAGAAGGTTTTGTCTCCAGTCGTATTAAATTTAACCCTAGTCCACAACCTGGATATAAAAAGAAAAGGGAATATAAAAACTTGTCTAAAAATGCTCAACTGCGATATGACAAGATATACAGAGTTCGTGACAGGTATGCCAAAGAACTAAATTGGCCACCTCATAATGTCCTCCCCAACCCTGAGATTTTCTCCCTTGCTATTCATAGAACTTTTATTGGTAATTACAACTTTAACAATAAAATACCAAGAAATATGATCTCAGGAATCAAAGAGGACATTGAAAAAATCGATTAAATAGGACTATGGCTTATATTGTTCATACTCAACGAATTTTGCATTTTCCACTTTCCAGTGAACTAAAGCAGGTTTAATATTGCCCAATTTATCCCAATCTAATGAATCATAAGCCCCTTCATAATTAATCTTTTCACCAGCAGCGATAAGTTTAATAGCCTTCTGAAAGTCTTGTATATTCGGACGTATAATTGCGCTCTCTTTATTATTTATTTTCGTTAACCCCACCAGTACATCCTGTCCTGATACATAACTCTTTCCGGAATCGTAATACGCCACTAAAGAAGCGAGCATCATCGCTATAGTACCATCATAAGCGCCTGAGCAGGTCATTTCCGGGATAGATCCAGTATAATCAGTAAAAGCTTTAATAAACTCATCACCAGATTCATTGTGATCAGCCAATTGTACAGAACTTCCCTCAAGGCCATCAGCATCATGTCCGACAGAAGCTAATATGTAATTACGTCTAAAACTATTATTAGACAATATGGGAATTTCATAGCCAGACTTCATATATGTTCTAACAGCTTCCGTTGCCGACTGTGGCATCATGGCAACGATCACTACATCAGGTTTTGTATTGACAATACTCTTCCAATCTTCTTTGATTTGAGAGGACTCTTGAATGATCTTAATATCTGCTGTGGCCGTTGGATCATACGCTGGAAGTTTTTCTGCAATGGAAGAAGCTAATGATTGATGAAAAGAGTCTGCATAAATACTTACTTTGAAAGATTTAGCTGTTGTTTTCTTAGTCAAAGCAATCTTGATTACCACATCAGCTTCATTGTCAGCGATATAAAATACACGATGGAGCCATCCTTGATGATCTCTTAAGGCCTTTTGCCTAACTGGATTCTCATCTTTAGCTTCGGGATTATTGATATATCCTGAAGAACTCATATAACAAGCTAAAGGAACTTTTTGAATAAAGGGAGTATTAGGGGCATAGTTCAGCATGTTCACCGCTATGGACTCACCACTGGTGGCTGTGATCAATGCCACAGCTGATTCTTCATTCACTAGTCGAATAGCTTCCTGACTTGCAAGACTAGCAGTGCTTTGTGTATCACCAAAGGCAATATTCATAAACACTGGACTCTGCACTTCACGTAGGGCTTGATTCATCTGCTTTCCAGCCAATACAACAGCTTCTTTATAAAGCGGGGAAGTACTAGCACCTGTTTGATCTACGAGAGCACCTATAGTGATAGTGTTCACATCTGGATTAGTGGTAGTCTTTACGGCCTGACACCCTACAAGCATCACTACCATACATAAAGCTAAAAGATTTGTTAGCTTTTTTACCTCTGTCATTTTTCTCTCCTTATGTCATTTTGATATGGGTTGCTATTAGATAAAACGATGTGTGCTACAAACTTATTGATCTAATTAAAACATAACTCGGAGCTCCCCTTTTTGTACAGAATAAAAAAAAAGAGCTGTTACCACAGCTCTTTCTTTCTACAGGGAATGACTTAATAAAAATTCTATTCTATCATCAAATTTTCCTTGGCTATATGAAATTCCATGTCTGTACTGGTCTCATCAACTTCAAAATATAACTGATATGCATTTCCTTCTTCATCAATCGCAAGTAGATCATACCCGACGGTAGCATCCTGAAGTGGAAAAACAAAGGACACTTTATTCTCCGTTTCAAGAATGGTATTTTCATCAAGGAAATCGACACCCCACATCTCACTATCAGATGGACTGATAAAGAGATAGTAAATATCATTGACGTCATTAATGATATTTACTTCTAAAGTGGATAGATTGACAGGATCATCATTCATGTTGACAGATGTTAAGACCAAGCTAGCCTCTTCATCATCACTTATAGTAAAGTCCCAGGCAATATGCACATTTTGTTCAGAATCAATAACCATTATATCAAAGTCGTCTGATTCATGTGGATACAATATAAAATATCCTAACTGCCCCCCTGCGGAGAGAACCCATTCACTACCTAATACTTCGGGTCCCCAATAATCACTATCAGCAGGTGAGATAAATATATATTCAATATCGTTGTCGGTTGTATTATCGAATAGAATATAATTAAGATCATCCACATCTATGGCATATAAAGATGATCCACTGATGATAGCCATTATGAATAATATGGCGACTATCTTTTTCATGTTAACAACTCCTATCTTAAATAGTGTCCTAAAATATGACAGAAGTTGAATGTTTTATCAAATTTAATTACTGGGTAGCATGATAGTTGTAATTTGGATACCCAATTCTCTGGCATCCTTAATGACTGTTTGTTCTGTTACTATCTTAGTCTTTCCCCTTGGGACAGGGTGGGGAGGAGCATCACCAATCAGAATGATATGACGTGCCTGGGCTATCCAGTCAAAGTTATGTATTCCCGCATCTATCCCTTCATAAACGGCTTCGGGAAGATCCCGTCCCCCACCTACTGTTAAACGCTCGAGGTCTGTTTGCAATGAGTCTAAATCTTCTCTAAAGGGAACGGTTTTAGTCAAATATTCAGCAAAGTAATCACGATAGTAGACAAATCCAAGACGAAATATCTTAAACTTGTTAACTTCATTTTTAATAATTGGGATAAGCCTATTCTTAATAAACGCAATGTCATCTTCCATGCTGGATGTAGTATCCAGAGCAATGACCAGATCTAATGTGTCAGCATCAATGTCTGATATAATTCTATCTATTTCATCAACAAGATCTTCCCCACCGTTGCTATATAAAGTCTCACCACCCGATTCCTCTGCTAACACGGGAAATGTTTTTTCCACATCTTTATGTACTGCTACTGTTCCAGCAGGAATATCTTTGGGAGGCGCCTGGGTCATATGCATAATAAAGGGATTATCAGCATATTGTCCTCTATAATCAGCATAGGGCGTTGTAAAAGTCCTAATACCTATCCAGGAGCCATCATAGGTATACAGAGAACCATTTATCCCATAAGCATTCCAGGTATTACCATAGAGACTTATGTAGGGAATAAAAATATGGAAGGCTTCTCCAAAACGTTCATTATCTTCAACAGTTGAGTCTATAAGTGAATTGTGGCCATCAGGTAAGAAGATACCATCAAGCATCCTTTTTTCATCTCCATTGATAGGATTATATTCACTACTTCTTAAGGCAAAGGAGGGGACCTTAAGGTTAGGGTCTTTTGAAGTATTTGTTAACATTACAGAATTGATATCCGGTTTCTTACGAATATACAGATGATAACCACCTTCTATGGAAGCTTCCATATAGAGATCTTCTGCACTCAAAGTGAGATCCTGGGCAAAAGAATATATAGTGGATAATAAGATTAAACAAAAAACCAGTACCTTCTTCATAAGTCAATTATCGGAGACAGGAAGGTCTTACTAAAGTTTTGAATAACTCTTTATGAACTGTTCCATTTCTTTGACTCTTTTGATTGATAAGATCTTATTGGCCAGTTCCTCTGCTTCTCTTATAGTGTAACTACTTAGTATTTGTTTTACGCTTTCAACTTTAGCTGGAGTTACTGATAATTTTCTGATACCTAGTCCTATGAAAAAGGGAATTAATAATGGATCCGAAGCAACATCACCACAAACTGATAGCTCAGATAAGAGCTCACCCGATCCTTTAGCAATATCTGCAAAGACTTTTAAAACAATAGGATGATGAGAACGATACAAGTGACTTAAATTTTCATTAGTCCGGTCTACAGCCAATAAATACATCGTCAAATCGTTGGAACCTATGGACAAGAAATCTGTTTCCTTGGCGATCTCTTCCACAGACATGGCAGCCGAGGGTAATTCGACCATGGCACCGATTTTTGGATGTTTATTATATAAGGCGCCTCTTTCTTCTAACTGATGGATACAAAGTTTTAATTCTTCTTTAACTGTAAGGACTTCCTCCACATCAGTCACCATAGGAAGCATAATTCCTAGATCTTTACCAGCTCCTGCTCGCAGCATAGCCCGTAACTGATCTCTAAACATTTCTCTATTGGCCAATGAAAATCTTATACCTCTTACTCCAAGAAAAGGATTTGACTCTGACGTTGTTCTCCCCTGTAATAATTTATCACCACCAATATCAGTCGTACGCATTATGACAGGCTTTGTTCCCTGGGACTTTATAATCTCAAGATAGATTCTGTATTGCTGCTCTTCCGAGAGAAAATCTTTCTTAAGAATGAAAGGGAATTCGCTACGATAAAGTCCTATCCCTTCAGCACCCTGTGAGTTAGCCATCCTTGCATCAGAATAAAGATTGACATTTGCCAATACTTGAACTCGCACTCCATCCTTTGTTTGACCTTTAAGAGTATAATATTCCCGTTCACCAACAGCACTATTTGACTTATAAAGGTATTGTTCCCGTAAATTTTGATCTGGATTAATATAGAGAGTACTTCCTGTAGCATCTAATAACAGAGCAGTTCCTTCCTCTATAGAGAGTAAACTCTTATCATCAGTGATTAGTACTGGTAAATTCAAAGATCTAGCCAATATGGAAATATGAGCTGTAACTCCTGTTCCTCTTAGGACTAATCCTCCTACTTTTTCTACGGCTAACCGGAATAAATCTGTTGGGTAGATATGTCGAGAGAGAACTATTTTCCCTTTATAGGAAAAACCTTCACCAGAGTTTGATTTCATATTTGATATGAGTCGGAACCCTAAATCCCTAACATCCTGAGCCTTTTCAGCCAAACGTTCTTCACTCATTCTAGCGAATCTATTAGCATATTCATCAATAACAATCTTTACAGCTTCAGGAGCAGATACGCCATCCAGAATATGATTCTTGATACGTTCGACCAGACTTTTATCTTTGAGCATATAGTATTGTGCTGTAAAGATTAATGAAATCATTTCTGTATCAATGGAAACTCTTGAAGATTGAATCTCTTCAAGTTGTTCAAGAGATGTTGTTAATGACTTATTGAATAGATTCAATTCTTCTTCAACTGAACCTTTAGAGTCTAAATCTTCCATAAGAGAATTAATATCTGCCCATATGGGTAAGGCGTGACCAAAGGCTACACCATCAGAAGTTTTTAATCCTTTTATACTAGATCTTTCTACCTTAACTTTAGGAAAACCAGAATTTTTGTGATTTACAAATATCATAGAATCTCGCAACATATCTCCTAGACGGGATGCCGCTTCCAGTAAATCTTCTTTATTAACTTTATCAAAGCCGTTAATTTCCTTGTGAGCCATTATTAGTACGCCTAATCGGTTAGGGCCTCTTTTAATGGGTACAAATATCTTAGAACCAAAGGGATGAGCTTTATCATCTGGCGAGTAAGTGACAAATCGAACCCTGTCATTATTAAAGGTATCTGCCATATCATTACCGGTTATGGAAAACCTTATGGGTACAGTATTATTGCATCGCTGATTATCCCACCATCCTGATTCATCAAAGCCTACTCTAAAAACAAGCTGATCTGCTTCCTCATCTCTTACAAAAATCGTAGCTAAAACAGCACCTGCTTTTTTTACTAAAAGAGATAAGGCATCTTTTAAGAAATCATCCACCTCATGGATGGACTCAAAGAGATATATCCGTTTTGATATAGATTCTAATATCTGAGAGTAGCTTTGTGACATGCCATAATTGTAATAAGGGAGAAGATGATGGTCAAACTAAATCAATCTAGTTTGAAGACATCTATCTTTTTTAATGTTACCTCACTTAACTTTCCAGTATTTTGAGTGATTTTTATTAGATCCTTTATTTTTTTATCAACACTTTCATTTCGTTTTAACATGTTCTGACAAGTATCTATTGTTGCTTTGGAAAAATCTGATAACTTTTTCATGGCATCTAGTAAACTAGAACCTTCAGAGCTGATTTCATTTATGGATGTTTTCAATTCATTTGTTGCCTTTTGTGTAACATTTAATTGTTCTAGAACAACTTTGTTAGCCTGATCATGTTCTACCATTGCCGTATCAATATTCTGAGTTTCTTTGTCAATGAGAATAATCCCCTTATTCATTTCACTAAAAGTATCTCCTGCTTCTCTGGCGGCAACTAATGAGGCATCAATTTCATCCCGGATCCGAATCAAGTTATGAGAACTGGTTTGCGTATGAATTGCCGTATCCTCTGCTAATTTACGAATCTCATCTGCCACTACTGAAAACCCTTTCCCAGCCTCGCCAGCATGAGCCGCTTCAATGGCAGCGTTCATAGCTAATAAATTAGTTTGCGAGGCAATTCCGGAAATAATGTCATTAATTTCAATTAAGCTATCAGAGTAATTCGCTACACGTCCAACAGAATCAATTGTCTTATCTACTTTTTCTTGTCCTGCTGTGAAGACTTCTTTGATGTCTGAAGTGTGTTTT
This sequence comes from Spirochaeta cellobiosiphila DSM 17781, assembly GCF_000426705.1. NCBI lineage: Bacteria > Pseudomonadati > Spirochaetota > Spirochaetia > Spirochaetales > Spirochaetaceae > Spirochaeta > Spirochaeta cellobiosiphila. The sequence continues at coordinate 64,752 of NZ_AUFW01000012.1, read as the reverse complement.
CTCACTTTATTTATTTGTTCTGTAGTATCAGATATAGATCTTATCATTTGTTCAATACTACTTGAGGATTGGCTCATAGAAGTCGTTTGTTTTTCTACCTGTATTACAGAATTTTCTATATTGCCAATTAATTCTTGACTAGTAATCATTGATTCCTTAGCCATGAGGTGCTCTTCTTCAATAATAGTATATAAACCTGTTATGTCCAGGGTTAAGGCGACCACATCCTCGGAAGACAAATTCACATTGTCCACCAATTGCCGTTGAAATTCCGTTAGTTTTCTAACCATCCCATTTGTTACTTTCAAGTGATTAGAAATTATCTCACTAAATAAATTCACCCGATGACTCATCATGGAGATTTCATCAACAGAGCAAATCGTAATTCTCTTTGTCATATCTTTCTCTCCAGAAATCATTTCCTCTAAACGCTGATTAAGTAGGTTGTACAAAGTTGAAGTATTATTCGCAGAGATGACAATTAAGGGGATAATCACAAAAAGGAAAGCTATCAAATAAGGGAAAGTGGATTCTAGTATGAATCCTAAAACATTTTGAGATTCGACATTTAAATTAATAGCTTTAATCAATTGAAGATAGGTTAAAAAGACAGAAAAGATAAGAGACATGATAGTTATGAATGATGGGATAATAATGCCCTTGCTTCGTTGTCGTTTTGTGTTAAATTTATCTGGAAATCTCTTTAATTGATTTTCATAGAGAAATGATAAGACTAATCTATCTAAAAGCACATAGACAAAACTACCACTTACCATTCCACAGCCCACTAAAACCATTCGGAAAGGGAATAGTAAAACTTGCAGATCCCCTGAATCAGAAAATGCTAAATGTGTATAGACCATTAAAAAACCAATTAACAGGATCAATAGCATTAGCAGGGAACGAAGAGGGGCCGCACCCAAGGATTTAAATCGCTTTAAAAATATTTGGTTATCCATATCCCAGTCCGAAACTTTTACTAGCTTAGACAAAGGGAGAAAAAAAACATTGGCAAGAATGATTGTTCCGATTAATGGAATAGAGAGACCTAAAAAGAGTGCATTATAATTTAAATTCACTACACTCCTACCCAACCCAAAAGCTATTAAGGAGAATAATACTATTAAAATATTAATAGTGAAATGAAATCGTGATCTATATGACATAGCATAATAATAACTTTATTAAAGATCTTGAATCAATACTTACATGATATCTGTATAAAAGTCGGAGGTCATATATGAAGTTAAATCACTTATTTAAACCATTTCCTATATTATTACTATTCATCACATCCTGCATCCCCTTACCTAGTGCAACAGCACTAATGAATTGGGATACAAAACCAGCCGAATTATTAACATGGAATCTTAAGGATAGGAAGATGATGCTGAGCTTTGATGAAGCCATTAGTCAAGGAGACTTTAATTTAGATCAATTAAAAGTTGATTCTATGGAGATAGAGGGAGACACCATAACTTTAACACTCCCGGGCAATAGAGGAGCAGATAAATTAACAGGTACTGTTAACGATCAAAATGATAATGAGACTTTCTTCATCCTTCCTTTTTATTATTCAAATCCCAATTTGCCGAATATAATCATTAACGAGTTCACAACAAAAGGTTCAAAAACTCATCCTGATATGGTTGAGTTTTATTGTTTGACATCTGGTAACATTGAAAGTCTAACATTTTATATTGGAGTTAAATCAAACTATACAAACCGTTATATTTTTCCTTCATTAGAGGTGAAAGCAGGAGATTATATTCTTCTTCATCTAAAACCGGAAGGGATTGAAGGAGAAATAAATGAATACACTAGTCAATCCGAGTCCATTGGAATCGATCATTGTGACACTGCTTGGGATTTATGGGTTGATGAAGCTACAGGATTATCTGCAAATAATGGCATATTAGCATTATATAACAACCCCAATGGCAATATCCTTGATGGTGTCTACTACACTAATAGATCAAGTGAAAATATGGATAAGTATTCAGGTTTTGGCAGCAAGAAAACCCTTGAACAAGCAAATATACTCTATAAAAACGAACAATGGGAATTCGATAGTCTCTCCCCAGACTATGGTATCAGATCAACAAACAGCACAAGTACAAGAAGTATTTGCCGTTCATCGGATTTTATTGATACCAATGGCACTGGGGATTGGCATATCGTTCCCACAAGGGGATCCACTTTTGGTTATAAGAACACAGATGATTCTTATAACTGATCTTTGAATAAAGCTTCTATAGCAGCTTTAGATCCGGCTCCAGCTTGTTGGTTTACTACTTCCCCACCTTTGACAACCATCAAGGTAGGAATACTAATAATGTTAAAACGTCCGGCAAGCTCGGGGTTTTCATCAACATTGATTTTACCAACTTTCAGTTTGCCTTCATAATCTTTTGCGATTTCTTCTACAAGGGGAGAAATAGTTCGGCAAGGCATACACCATTCTGCCCAAAAATCAATTAATACAGGAATATTGGACTGTATTACTTCAGATTCAAAATTATCATTCGTAAGGGTTAGTTCGCTCACAGCAAATCCTCCATATGTTTTATACAGGTTTTAAGTCCTTAAGTCGAAAGTCATCAAGAACTTGTTCCACAAAAGTTAAAACTTTTTTTACTTTAAGGCTATCAGTTTCTTCTAGATTTTGATCATTTTGAAATTCATATATAAAATTTCTTACTTCATGAAAGAAAAATGATGCTTCTAAAATACATCTTTTATGTTCTTTTGTAATAATGGACAAACTTATATTGTCATTATTAAGCATATTGACGTATTTATCTAAGTTTCTTGGTAAGCTACCATCAGAGGGAGAAGAAAGGTTTACTAACATGGTTTCCACTTTGCTTGTAGGTCGAAATTGTCTAATAGGATAATAATCACGAAATACATTATCTAACTCAGACCAATATTCTTTATCAAATTGGGTTATAGCTCCATAGAGTCGCTCCATATCTTCAGAAGATTCTTCATGAATATGTATTCTTGGGTATTTGACGATTCGACTTCGTAATTCATCTAAAACCCTTTCAACAAAGGGTTTTGTGGGCTTCTTTTTCTTTGGAGGTTCTTTTTCTTTTTGTTTAACTTTAACTGTTTTTTTGAACTCTTCAACCTCATTGTATGCATGAGCAACTTCCCATTCAGCCTTAAAAAAGGTAGGTAAATCCAAACGTTTCCTTAAGGCCTCATAATATCTATCTTCAAAGGCAGATTTAAGTCGAGGAGATTTTCCATATCGTACAACGAGATGGTTATATTCAGATCTAATCTTATCTAACCATTCTACGGAATCATCATGTGTCCACTTTTTTCTTTTCATGTTAAACATTCTAATAGTAGTGGATAAGTATCTCAAGAACCTAATAAAGATAATAATTTATCTTTTACAGCTTTATAGATCTGTTCATTGCTGCCCTCTTGAGGAATTGATTTTACCAGTGCAGAACCAACAATTAGGGAATACACTTTGTCCTTCAACTCTTCAATTTGACCATGAGAATCAATTCCAAAACCAGCAAGCACTTTGCAGGAACTATTTTGTGCGAGCTTATTAAGAAATTCAATACTATCTTCACCTATACTTGTATGACTTCCTGTAATACCAACACGTAGTGCCCCATAGATATATGATAACGATAGTTTTTGAATAGCCTCTAGCCGTTGTTCAGAAATATTGGGAACAAGTACAGGAATGACGTGAAGATTATTTTTTTTACCAAAGGAGTACAAGCCCTCATCCTTATCAAAAGGAAGATCAGGAATAATTAGCCCCTTTGCTCCAGCTTTAGCTGCCTGCTCACAGAATAGCTCTACCCCTCTAGCGTAAACCAAACTGGCATAACTCATGATAAAAATAGGTATCTTTGTTAGTTGAGACACTTCCTTTACTAATTCAAAACCTTCATCCAAAGTAAAACCAGAGGCTAAGGCCTTAGTACAGGCTGCTTGAATGGTTGCTCCATCTGCAGAAGGATCAGAAAAAGGGAACTGTATCTCCAGAAAAGAGGCACCTCCATCAATCAATGCTCTTGCCACATTTAAAGAAGCTTCTCTATGGGGGTAATGGGATATCATATGGGTCATAATTTTAGCTTTCATATCGTTTAACCTCATCTTTTAAGAATTTAGTCCACGTTTCTCTACTTAGCTGTCCTGCAGTAATAAAAATATCTTTATCTCCCCTACCAGACATATTGATAATGACAGCTTTATCTTTTGGTAATGTAGGAATCACCTTAAGTGCAGCCGCTCCTGCATGAGCAGATTCCAAAGCAAATATGACACCTTCTTTTTCTGCAAAGAACTTTACCGTATCTAAGGCTTCTTTATCGGTTATAGAGACAAACTCTATTCGCCCGGTTTTCCCAAGGTGAGCTAACTGAGGGCCAATACCTGCATAATCAAGGCCAGCAGATACAGAATGAGTAGAGAGAACTTGTCCATCTTCATTCTGGAGAAAAAGACTTTTATAGCCCTGAACAATACCCTCTCGTCCAGGACCAGTCATTCTACTCGCATGTTGACCAATGTCTGCTCCAATACCGCCAGCCTCTGCCCCTATTAATCTCGGTTTATTCTTTTCTAGATAAGGGCTAAAAAAACCAATAGCGTTGGACCCTCCACCAACACAAGCAACCATAGCTGCCACATCAAGATTCTTTTCTTGGACAATAGTATCTACTTCTTTTCCAATAACAGATTGAAACTCTCTAACCATATCCGGAAAGGGAGAAGGCCCCAAAGCAGATCCTAATAAATAATGTGTATCATCAGGATGAGAAGCCCAATCTCTCATTGCTTCATTAACAGCATCCTTCAAGGTCTTATCACCACTAGTAACGGGAACAACCTCTGCTCCATATAATTCCATTTGGAAGACATTAGGGCGTTGTCTTCTTATATCAACTTCCCCCATATAGATATGACAATCTAAACCTAATTTGGCACAAACAGCAGCGGTTGCCACTCCATGTTGCCCAGCCCCTGTTTCTGCTATTATTCTTTTTTTACCCATTCGTTTAGCTATTAGTGCTTGGCCCAAGGCATTATTGATTTTATGAGCCCCTGTATTAGCCAAACCTTCTAGTTTTATATAAACCTGAGCTCCCCCCAATAATCGAGTGGTATTTTCCGCATACAATAAAGGGGTTGGTCGACCAACATATTGTTTCATTAGACTAGAATATTCTTCCCAAAATTCAGGATCTTCCATCGCTTCTCTAAAAACAATCTCAAGTTCATCTAAGGGTTTTCTTAAGACTTCAGGGACATATCGGCCACCAAACTCACCAAAATAGTTATTAAATACTTTCAACTCGTGTCTCCTTGAAAAAACTTTCCATCTTTCTATGATCCTTTATTCCTGGTGAAGATTCTACTCCACTAGCCACATCTACTAGTTCTGGTTGATACATTTTGACGATTTCGTGAATATTGTCTGGATTCAAACCGCCTGCCAACCACAAGGGCTTACTCTTTGATGCCTCTGTTATTATTTCTGGTGACAAGGTTTTTGAAGCATTTGTATCAAATCGATCCTTATGAAAAGCATCAATTAGGTGTCTTATAGAAGGTATATCTCTTTGACCCCTGTATTCCTCAATCGATTTAGCTTCTATTCCTATATAAAAAGGATATTTAAAATCCTTCAGAAGTTTTCCACTTGGTGCTCTATGGAATTGAATAGCATCCAGATATCCGGCATCCAATAAAGTAGTCAAACTCTCTTTATCTTGTTCCCAATCTGTAACAACGCCAACCTTTAAAGCTTTAGTTTTTGGTAAACTCCTTACAAAAGAAGGACTTACTCTACGTGGACTTTCTGCAAAAATGAAACCCATTATGTCTGCACCTAGTTTATCAGCATAATAAACATCCTCCTCTCTTGTTAATCCACATATTTTAATGAGGGGTAGATGATTTTTCTTATACAGATTAGACCAAAACTTTGATTGTCTGTTTTCAGAGGGAAAAGTTCCTAATAAAGAAGGGATTAGTTCTGGAGCCCTAACAACTGACTCTCCGACGAGAAGCCCATCAAATCCATTACTCAACGCAACATTAGCAGACCAGGATCCAAAAATTCCAGACTCAAAGATTTTTTTCCCTTCATAGTTCAAGTTAAATAACTTCTTTATGGGAGAAGCTAAATCAATAGAAAAGGAAGATAGATCCCTACAATTTATTCCTGTTATTTCCGGTTTGATAATATTAGCCTTTTCAAAATCCTTCTGATCATGGACCTCAAAAAGGACTTTCATACCAAGCTCTGTACTTAGCTGATACATTTCTTTTAACGCATCGAGAGTCAGAGCGGATGCTATTAAAAGAACCGCATCAGCTCCTGCTTTATAGGAAGTTATAATATCTTCTGTATCGATAAGAAAGTCTTTTCTTAAAACAGCTAATTCAGGAGTAGCTTCCTTTACTGCGATTAAGTCCTTAAGGGAGCCATTAAAATGATTTTCTTCAGTAAGCACAGAAACAGATTTAACACCTTTACTATAATAAAGCTTACTTTGAGCAACAGCATCTAAATCAAAACGAATATCACCTTTGGAAGGAGATTTTCTTTTTATTTCACATATCAATCCTGGAGATTCGCAAAAGAGTGTAAGGGGAACCCGTCTTTCTTCAGGGATTTCAACACCTAAAGCATACCCCTCACTCTTAATACGATCACGTCTCATACTAATTATCTTTGTTTTAATATTATCTATCATTGAAGAGCCAACTCCTTGCCTCTTGATACAATTAGATTCAGCTTGTCCTTAACTAGTCCAGATTTTAATATTTCCTTCGATCTTGTATATCCTTCTGAAATGGATTCTACTAGACCATAGACCATCAGAGCGGCTCCTGCATTCACACATATAGCATCAATTAAAGCTTCTTTTCCTTTTCCATTAAGAATGTCCAGTGCCATATTTGCATTCTCTTGTCCACTCCCTCCTTTTATATCTCCAAGGGTATAACCATTTAGGCCTAAGGATGCAGGATCAAAACTATAATTAGTTTCAACACCAGATTCATCTATAAAACATATCTGAGTAGCGGCCGAGATAGAGATCTCATCTAACCCATCCTCTCCATACACAGTCATAACTCGTTTTACACCTAAGAGCTTTGCCGCTCTAGCCACAATAGGTACGAGATCAGAACTATAAACGCCAATTATTTGATATTGAGCTCCCGCTGGATTACTTAAAGGTCCTAAACAATTCATAATCGTTTTTATTCCAAGAGCTTTTCTAACAGGTCCTGCATATTTCATAGCCCCATGAAAAAGAGGAGCGAATAGAAAAGCGAAATCTGTTTCCTTTAGTAACTTTTCCGATTTCACAGGATCAATATCGATTGTCATTCCTAAACATTTATAGAAGTCAGCACTTCCCGATAAGGAACTAACGGCCCGATTACCATGTTTAGCAACAGCAGCTCCTGCACTAGAGGCAATCAAGGCTGCAAAACTTGAAATATTGAAACTACCAGATCCAGAACCTCCTGTTCCACAAGTATCAAGAAGTGGTTTTTCACCACAAATAGCGACTCTTTTCTTTAATAAAACAGAGGCGCAACCTGCGATTTCTTCACTAGTTATACCTTTTGCATTGAGGGCAACCAAGAAAGCGGAAATATGAATATCAGATAGATTACCATCTGTAAGTTCTTCCATAAAACTAGCCGCTTCGTCCTGAGATAGATCTTCACCATTTATCACCTTTGATAATAATTCTTTTATATCCAAGGCTTCTCTTTTGTAGTTTAAAAAATTTTTTAACATACGTTTGCCTGCCTCGCTGGCAATAGATTCAGGGTGAAACTGAACTCCTTCAATAATCATATTCTTATGACGTAACCCCATAATTTCTCCATCTTGACTTTGTGCGGTTATCTCAAAATCTTGAGGTAAGGAGTTCTTTTCAATAACAAGAGAATGGTATCGAGTAAATTGGGTTGGATTGGATAATCCCCTAAAAAGTCCCCTCCCATCATTTGTTATAGGTTCTGTTTTTCCATGTACTATATTTTTAGCACCTACAATGATTCCACCAAAGGCTTCTCCAATGGCCTGATGCCCCAGACATATTCCAAGAATAGGGATTTTACCTGCAAAATATTTAATGGCCTCTATACTGATCCCAGCGTCTGTAGGTCTTCCAGGACCAGGAGATATGACAAGATAGGAAGGTTTGAGTTCAATTAAGTGAGTCAAATCTATTTGATCATTACGGATAACCTTTATAGGAAGTTCAGTTACCTCCGTAAGATACTGATAGACATTGTAAGTGAAAGAATCATAGTTATCTAATAAGACAATCATTGTTACACCTCTATTCCTATACTTGAAGCTAAAGCTCTTAATTTTTCATTTGTTTCTTCCAACTCACGTTCAGGCTCTGAGTCATGAACGATCCCACCACCAGCTTGTAAAGTAATCACGTCCCCCTGCTTTAAGCCTGTACGTATAGCTATGCAAGTATCCAGATTACCTCCAGGTTCGAAATATCCAACTAGCCCTGCATAAAAACCTCTTTCAAAAGATTCTAATTGGCTGATAGTTTTTATAGCTTGAATTTTGGGTGCACCAGATACTGTACCAGCAGGAAACGTTGCTCTAATGGCGTCCATTCCATTTTTATTATCTTTGAGTAGACCTTCCACATTGCTAACAATATGCATGACGTGACTATATCTTTCTACTTGGGCATAGGATGTTACCTGGACTGTTTCTTTTTCACATAAGCGACCGAGGTCATTCCGCGCTAGATCTACAAGCATGAGATGTTCAGCTCTTTCTTTTGGGTCATCTAATAGTTCCTTCTCTAGTAGCAAATCTTCCTGATTCGTCTTCCCACGCCTTCTTGTACCAGCAATAGGTCGAATCAGAGCCTTCCCCTCGTGAACTTTGACATGAACTTCTGGAGAAGAACCAAACATTTGGTAGTCATCAAAATTAAAAAAGAATAAATAGGGGGAAGGATTACTTGAACGAAGTCGCCGGTAAGCTTCCAAGGCAGGTAATTTAGTTTTTACCTGTAATCTTCTTGAAGGGACACATTGTAGTAAATTACCCTTTACGATTTCATCTTTTATAAAACTTACATTGGCTTTATATTGTTCTTCTACAGAAGAATCTGTTAATACTTCAACTTCAAAGTCATTATCTTTGGGAGCTAGGTAGTTAAAATTTAAGTCATTGATAGCATCAACAGTTCTATCAATTGCTTTTGTTAGATTAATTTCACTTTCTTTGTAATTAATACCAACCAGATAGATCACATCTGTATAATGATCAAAGATTATAAAAATGTGCCCAAAAATAAATACAGCTTCAGGCAAATTTAGAGGATTTGGATTATTCGTGAGAGGTATATCATCACAATACTGACAAAACTCAAAACTAAGAAACCCTAATCCACCTGCAGGAAATGGTAAATTTTGTTTTAAAGGGCTATGTTGTTCAGCAAAATAGTTAAGAACATCTAGAATATCTTTAGCCTGACTTTTTATTTCTAATAATTTATTACCCTTTTTCATATAGCTTCTACCAGACGATTGAACAATTTTAAAAGCTTCATCTACTAAAAGAATGGAATAACGCTCTCTACCATTATTCAAAGAGGATGATTCTAAAACAACTTTTGCATGGAGTTTTTCTGCTAGAGAATAGGGTGTGAATCGTTCACCAGGAAGGACTTTAATAATAGTGTCTTGTCTATATTCTTTAGGCATATACGCTCCTGATAAAATATAACCGTTTCTACTAATAGAAACGATTATACCTTTATACACAGGAGTATAACGACATGTCAATTAATTTTTCTAAAATGTGACTTCAAACTCTGATTGATTTGTCACTTTTTTATCTGTGCGTAAAGTACGGAACTCAATATGTTCCCCAATGATTTTTATTTTAGATCGAACATGACCATCTTTATCATTCCAACGATCCTGTCTCAAAATACCAGCTATTCTTACATTAGTGCCTTTTGATAGATATTCCTCTGCAAACTCAGATGTTCTATTCCAGACTTCAATGTCAAAATAGTTGACTCCCTTAGTCTGCTCTCCATCGACTTTGTAATAATAATTGTGTGCTACAGTAAATAAACTTAATTTGTGACCGTTTGGGGTTGTTCGTGTTTCAGGATCTTTTACCAGATTCCCTTCGACTACGACAGAATTGAATGGCTGCATATATGACTCCTTATAATATGTTAGTTATAAGGAATACAGAAATTTATGGGGGATTGATTTTAAATAAAAACCCACCGTCAAAGACGGTGGGATATATAGCATAATACTAACAAAAATTACTTATTAGAAAGAAACCTTTGCAGATAAGAAGAATGCATTTGCAGCTTTATCGTTTTCAGCAGCTACCATATCAATAGGTGCGTTCAATGACTGTTTAGCATAAGTTGCGCTGTCATCTTTCTTAGCAATATAAGCGTAACCATAAGTAAATGTTACACCTGATACTTCAGATTGTGCTCCTGCTTCTAAGAATTGGAAAGCTTTTGCGTCTTTGTTATAAGAGTCTTCATTAGTACCAAGAGCAAAATCAACACCAACATAAGGTTGGAATAAACCTTCAAACAAGTTATACGCTACTGAAGCAGTAAGATTTTGTACCTGTGAATACTTATTAGCATCGGATCCATTGTCCCACTTTTCTCTGTTTACTGAAACGAAGTTCATACCACTTGTAAGAGTAAGATCAGATACCGCTGCATTAACACCCAAACCAAAGAAGATTTCATTTCCACCATCATAAGTATGCTTAACGCCACTTATTTCTGTGTCACCAACACCTAAAGCCTTGTAAGAAAAGTTAACACCTGGTTTGACAGAAAAAGCATCTGTTGCATATTCATAATTTGCTGTAGCAAAAAATGTACTTGTTGCATCTTTTGTACCATTAGTATTGAAACCTAGTTCATAGTTTGCATCAGCCGCAGAACCATAACCCAAAGCTGTGAAATACATAAAACCGTCTTTCACTGATTTAAAATCAGTAATTACACGAACATTAAAAACTTCAGCTGGTTTTACATCAACTTGGTAATTAGCTTTTGCACTATCTCCTCCAAGTTTTACATCAACGGCTTCTGCTTCAAAACCGCTAACCTTACCAAATCTTTCTCCTCTAGCATCAAATTTACCAATTTTTGCTACAACAGGAAGTACTCCTAAGGAAGATCCAATATCAGTCTGAAGCCATGCAGAATCAACTGCCATAAAACCTGAATCAGCCTTGATTGTAGCTTCAATAGAAGTAAAATCATTTAACTCGTTAGCAACAGTAATCTTTACATCAGCTTTACTATAGTCATCTTTTAAGCCCTTTGTTACTTCACCATCAAAATCAGATGCATAACCAAATTTAAGCTCACCAGATACTTCGGTTTGCGCTATTGCGAATGATGCTACAAACGCAACTAACAATGAAAAAAGTAAAAACTTCTTCATAAAAACTTTTCCTCCGTTTTTTAATCGATCAATGGATAATACCCATTAACCTTCTTATTTGTTTCAGTATATCCAGTGCTAATTTTTTCTGTCAAGTTTTTCTTTACTTTTTTAAAGGTCTACTAACAATTCTATATGGACATAATGGAGATAACTCTGCCAATGGCAATATATTTATCCGAACACATAGTATTTGTAAAAAATACAAGCCCTTTTATGTAAGATTGGACTTTTTTTTAAAGGACTGATTAAATAGCTTTATCTGTATTAAAAAGGGAGAAATTTAAATGGGATTTTCTTTATCAATTTTGCCATGGATTTATACAGCAAAATATATAAATCAATCTTGGAAAGGAAATTTTGAAGAAAAGAAGCATTTCTCTTTTGAAGAAGAGCTTCAACTTTCATCTCAAGATAAATCAGAACTATTAGCCAAAAGAAATGAACTAGGGCAATTGCCAATGGTTTCCTATACAAGCCAGTACGGTATGGGATGCTTTGAAGGATTAAAAGCGTTTCCTCAAAAAGATGGTAGCTTAAAAATATTCAGACCTGATGAAAATGCTAAAAGAATGAAAAGTTCTATGGAGGGTCTTCATATGCCTGGGATTGATGAAAAAGTATTCCTGAATGCTGTTAAAGGGATAGCTAAAAGAAATCAAGAACTAGGTTTTACGCCAGAATACGCTAGTGTTTGGGAAAAAGATAATTTTCTATCAGGTCATTCTATCTATATAAGACCATTTACTTATTCAGAAGCGGCTATCGGCTTAGGATATAGTGAAGCCCCCTGGTTTATTGTTATATCAACACCAGTAAGTTCTTATTTTGGAACAGGAAGCTCAAAAGCAATTACAACAGACCGTATTCGTGCTACTAAACGAGGTACAGGTTGGATAAAATGTGATGCTAATTATGTCATTCCCACACTTGCTAAAAAAGAAGCAGAGCAACAAGGCTATATGGAGGCTATATTTCTCGATAGTATGGAGAGCAAGTACATAGAAGAAGGCTCTAGTAGTAATTTTTTTATACTTCTAAATGATGGCACGCTTGTAACTCCATCTTTAGGAGATACGATTCTACCTGGCATCACTAGAAAAAGCATTATGACACTAGCTGTCGATATGGGATTGACCGTCGTAGAACGACAAATATCAATCGAAGAAGCCTTGGATGCTGGCAAGGAATGTTTTGTAACTGGTACAGCAGCAGGAATCAGCTTTTTAGAATCAATGACCCATAAAGGCAAAACAAAAGTCTTTAATGCTGGAAAAATGGGAGAACTGACCAAGGAACTTCTTTTAACATTAAAAGGTATTCAATATGGTTCAAAAGAGGATAAATACAATTGGATGGTTAGTGTCTAATTTTAAAACTGATCTGATTGCAAGTCCCTAGGAATATCTTGATATATCTCTAGGTCTGCTTCTGACTGAGGATATAATAGTAATCTTGAGTTCACATAAGGCAAATTAGCAAGCTCTTCTCGAACACCTGAATCTGGATCTCTTGACAAATTATCGATTAATTCAGAAGCCTTAGTAAAATAATACTGGGCTTCTCCTTTTTTTGAATTATCTCCCATCCTACGTGATACCTGCACAAGTGAGACACCTAAATTGTTGTAAACCTTATACAAATCCTCAACTAGATATTCATGATCGGGGTTATCTTCAGGAAGCAACATGTCTATGGATTGATATTTGGCCTCAAGGTCCTTCTTAAGACCCTCATAATATCCGCGAGCAGCATAATAATCCTTTCTCCTATACAAAGTATTCGCCATAGCATAACGAAGGTTTTCATTATTCTCAATTGAGTCCAAAGAGTCATAAAACTCATCGAGAGATTTCTTAAACTTATTTTGTAGATAGTAAACGAATCCTTTTCTATAATTCACTTCTGGTTCTTGATAATAATTCCTCTCCCCTTCAACATAATAGTCTAAAGCGGTCTGATAATCATGTGACACATAATAGTTGAGGTCTCCCATTAATTTGTATATTTCACCAAATTCTTTACGTGCAGACATTAATCCTCTAGACTTACTATCTTCATAAATATTTAAAGCAGCCCCATAAGATTGTTCTGCAGACAGATAATCCCCTTCATCATACTGCAACTTTCCGATTCGTTTATGAGTGTCTACTAGCTTAGGAAGACGCCTCTGAGATAAAGGCATGGATTGTTCAAAAAAATATAAAGCGGAAGTCAGGGCCTTCTTTTCATCTCCCTCCTTACCTATTTGATCAAAATATCTGGCTAATTCATAATGTGTTTCAGGATAAGACGGATTAATTTCATAGGATTTTAAAAGTATAGATTCAACATCAGAAATTTCATCCCTATCTATAAGATATCCTCCTAATTCTGCCCAAGTATCCCCAAAACTGGCCAGATTCCTTGCTGGAACATCAAGATACATATCTTTGATCCTATTTACTTCTTTTATATTATCAGTACGTATAAAAAGCCTTAACATTCTCATCCAGATTTCATTCTTGCCTCCAGCTTCCTGTCGCAACTCAGCATAGGAACGCCTAGCAGATTCAAAGTAGGAGGGATCTTCATAAGCCCATTCAAGATAGTTATCACCAAGATAGAGTTTCAAGTCGTAATCATTACGATTTATATCTAAGCCCATCTTCAAAATACGTTCGGCTTCAGCATAGTCATTACGATCGTTACTAGCCATTTTGGCCCATTCCAGGTAGCCATTTGTTTCTTTAGGATAATTCTGAATTAATTGACTATACTTTTCTGCTGCGTAATCATACTGTCGACGACTCAAATAGGCTTCTGCGTATTTGTAAAACCAACTTTTATCTTTCCATGTATTCCAGGCCAATCTAAAATCTTCTTTGCCCAATTCATAGTCGTCATCCAGAACACTCTCATAGCCCCGCGTATATAAATTCTTTGCCTTTAATGGTCTATATGCGAACTGATATCCCAATATAATTAAAACACCAGTCAATATACTTAATAAAAATGCATTCCTTATGATGGGAAGCATTATATGAACCGCATTATATAGGAGAGTAGATCGCTTTCGATCTAACTCAAGTCCACTTTCTTTAAATCCAGAAGGGATTCTGATTACTTTTCCTAAGATATCCCCAACCGTCTTAGCCAGAGCTTTAGGAGAAGCATCTTTAATCAACATATTTATAATTCTTTGATTATCCTCAGTTGACAGATCCTTTTCTCCAATAGCTTCTTCAATAGCAATCCTTAAGTTTAGAGGTAGGGTTCCTAACTTTCTTTGAAGTTTTTTAAATTCCTCTTCTGATATTTCAAACTCACCTGGTTGTTCACCCTTATCAAGGCTCATATCCATTGCAGGATTCAGGCTTCCAGGATCAGATAGCAAATCGTCTTCTTCATTTAGACCAAATTCACTACCAAAATCACCTAAATCAAATTCATCATCTTCATTAGACTCAAAATCATCATCACTATCAAAACTGGCTAATTCAGGAAAATCATCGGAGATATTAGTTTCGATTGAAAATTCATCATCAGAAGAGGAATCCAATTCCATATCATTTGAAAAATCTGGAAAAACCATATCATCATCAGTGGAGGCTTGTTCTTTTATTGGATCATCTAAAGAAAATTCTTCTAATTCATCAGGAGTACTGTCACTAGGTTTGTCTGATAAATCTTCATCGAAGGAAAACTCAAAGTCTTCATCACTAAAACCTGGATCACCCATGTCCTCACCAAAATCAGGCAAATCAAGATCAAGGTCTCCCGAAGTTTCCATCTCAGGAATATCTTCCAGTTCATCAAAAGATTCTTCTTCAATATCAATAGAATCATCTAAATCAATATCCAAATCTCGAGGACTGTCTGGTTCAGAAGTGATATCTAAACCATCAACAGGAGGTTCTTCCTCTACACTGGACTCTTCATCATTTGAAGGATCATTTATATTAGCTGATAATTCAGCCAAATCATCATCAATAGAAAAATCCATATCTGAATCAAATGCTGCTAAAGCAGCAGTATCAACAGAAGGATCTAGGTCATCATCAAGGCTATCATTCTGAGTAACATCCTTACTTTCAAATTCCACATTGTTGTCAATGCCAAAAGAATCCTCTTGATCTTCTGTACTGGATTCCAAATCTGGAACATCATCAAAGTTTTCTAGAACATCGAGATCATCGGTCTGTTCCTCGAGTGAGTCTTCAATTTCAGGAATCTCACCGACCTCATCAAGATCAAAGTCAGAAAAATCTTCATCCTGATTCTCAACCGAGTCAGAGAAAGCATCATCTGAAAATGGTTCATCAGATAGTAAGTCATCACCGAACAAATCATCAGGAACAGAAAGATTACCGTCTTCTGGTAAATCCAGATCATCATCAAAAAAGGAATCAATATCTAGATCTGAATATTCCTCTTCAGGTGCCGGTTCAGGCTCTTGATCCAATTCTTCTCTTGTTTCTTCCAGCAAAGAATTGAGATCTTCAGAAATATCTGATACAGGTGGTTGTATATCTTCTAAATCCTCGCCTCGTTCCTGTCTTATAGTAGGTTCATTAGCGAAAGACTGAATTTGTCGTTTTATATCTTCAATAGCATCCAGACTTGGCATACAGAAATTATCGTCCCTTTATAAAGGTTTATTGAACCAATCTTATTAAAGTCAGTTAAGATAGCAACCGAATTTAAATATATCAGAATTATGAGAACCGTTAAACAACTATTTATTATACTAATTACTATACTCGTTAGCCATATGGGCTGGTCAAATGATATACAGCCTGTTAATCAATTAGCAACCCATCTAACATTATCAGTTCTAGATAAGGCTAGTGAGCCAAGACTATGGAATGGAAATATCTTATTCACACAGAAACCAACTGGTAATACAAGAATGGTAGGAATTGCTTTTGAAAATGAAAACTATAAAAAAATTCATCTTTTTAAAAGAAATGAAAAAGGGGTATTTTTCTATCTATATCCATTGAGTAGTGATGAAAATGATCTTCAATATAGAATCATCGAAAATGGATTATGGAAGCCTGATCCCACTAATCCAAATACAGAAACTGATTCATGGGGAACAGAAATCTCACGGATATCCCTTACGGATAAGAAATACAATTACTTACAAAGCCCACAAATCATTGAACCTAATGTCGTACAATTCTCATTCAGAGCTGAACCGGGGCAGACAGTCTACCTTTGTGGTGATTTTAATAATTATGATCCTTTTTTCACTCCCATGATTGAAAAAGAACAAGGTGTATATTCAGTATCCCTTAAATTGTTAGCAGGAAAACATCACTATTACTATATTTATAAAGGGCAAAAATTGACTGATCCCTTGAATCATTTACAGGAGATATCGACGAAAGGACAAACCCTTTCTGTGGTAATTATAGAATAAATACAATGAAATATCTTTTATTTGATCTCGATAACACTCTCTATCAAGGATCTTGGGGTTTTAGTGAAGCCATTAATCAACGAATGAATGAATTTGTTGCCAATTATTTAGGTGTTACCATTGAAGAAGCACTTGTCCTTAGAAAAGAAAACAAAAGATATGGTACAACTCTCGAATGGTTACGTAAAACAAAAGGCTTAACCGATATCACGTCTTTCTTTGACGCAGTGCATCCAAAGAACATACACAAGTACCTCAAACGTGAAAGAAATTTGACACAGATGCTTTCGTCCTTAAAGCTACCTATGTCGATATTGACAAACGCTCCTCGAGATCATGCCTTACGTGTTCTAGACTATTTAGAAATCACCCACTGCTTTGAACACATTTTTGACATAGAATATAATAATCTCAAAGGCAAACCTCATATATCCAGTTATACTAAAGCTCTCGATGTCGCTCATTACACAATAGAGAACACACTATTCATTGATGATCATCCCAAATACTTGTATCCTTTTCAGGAAATGGGTGGACATGTATTATTGGTAGATGAATATGATAATGAATATAAGAAACATCCTTTCCCTCATATTAACAATATTTTTGATCTCCCCTTGTATTTAAGGAGTCTTTAGTGTTTGGATCTCAACTAAAATTAATAATAAAAGAGAACGCATTAGTATTTCGCCTATCTAAAATCATGCGTATTATTAATGGGCTAATCTGTCTCAGTTTAATTATATCCGCCATTTTGCTAAAAGACATCAATGCTTTTATAGTCATAGTTATTTTTATAACCTTATTAGCCAGTCTATATAATGAGTATTGGACCTTTGACTTATCCCATAATTCTTTTATTCATTTTTATGGTTTAGGGATAATTGGAAAAAAAATGATAGGTAACATTGAAAGTATTGAAAGCATTGAATTAACATCATCCGTCTTTCACTCTATACAAACTAATAAGAAAAAAGATATCCAACCAAAGGGAATGTGTACTCTAACAATCAATTCTATGAATATAGGTTCACTAGACATTGAAAAAAGATCATTAAACCAAAAAAAAGAGCTTGTCACATGGGGAGAACTACTCTCCTCAAAGCTTAACAAGCCCTTCATCAATAATAACTAAATAATCTAATTTTTTTCTAAAAGTTTTCCGTCCACATCATGATATAAGAAACAGGCTACTTTATGATCACCTTCTACCTTAGAAAGTTTAGGGATATTATTTTTACAATGGTCCATTCTAAAAGCACACCTATCATAAAAGTAACAACCAACCCGTTCTGTATCTGGACTTGGAACGTCGCCCTCTAAGGTTATACGTTTTCTTTTTCTTTCAATCTCAGGATCAGGGATAGGTACAGCTGATAAAAGCGCTTTGGTATAAGGGTGCAAAGGATTCTTATATAAACCACTACTGGGACTGATCTCAACCATAGTACCTAAATACATAACAGCAATACGGTCACAAATGTATTCAATAACGGCAAGGTCATGGGCTATAAATAAATAAGTAAGTCCAAACTCTTCTTGTAAATCCTTTAAAAGATTTAATATCTGAGATTGGATAGAGACATCCAACGCAGAAACAGGTTCATCCGCAAGGATAAGTTTTGGATTTAAAGCAAGAGCCCTTGCTATTCCAATTCGTTGTCTCTGCCCACCAGAAAACTCATGGGGATATCGATTTTTGAAACGTTTATTCAAACCAACTTTTTCCATCAACCATTCAACACGATCAGCTATTTCAGATTTTGATCGAACGATTACCTTTTTATTGGAAAAAATTATCATTGGCTCTGCAATAATATCTCCAACAGTCATTCGTGGATTCAAACTAGCATAAGGGTCTTGAAAGACCATTTGTACGTCTCGTCTTCTTGTTACCATTTCTTTAGGTGATAATTTATTAAGATCTTCACCATCTAAGATGACTTCACCAGCAGTTGGTTTATACAATTGAGCTATAGCTCTCGCTGTAGTGGATTTACCACAACCCGATTCACCAACGAGACCAAGAGTTTCTCCTCTCCGTAGTTCAAAAGATACACCATCGACAGCGCGAATAGCTCCCACCTTCTTCTTAAATAAGAAACCACCATCCAATGGAAAATGTTGTTTTAAATTTTTTACTTCTAATAAGATTTCAGTCTTATCATTTTCCATTCTTTGTCTCCTTATCTGCATACAACCAACAACTTACTGTTCGCCCTTCGCTTAATTTAATTTCATCTGGATACTTGTTTTTACAAACATCCATTGCATACTCACATCTTGGATAAAATGGACAGCAATCCGGCAGGTTGATGACATTTGGTGGTTGCCCAGGGATAGAATAAAGACGTTTATCATTTGTTTTGTCCAATCTTGGAACAGATTTAATTAAACCTTGAGTATATGGATGTTTTGGTTCCATAAAAAGATCATCATTAGACGCTCTTTCCACTATTTTCCCTGCATACATAACACAAACTCGATCGCACATCCCAGCGACAACACCCAAGTCGTGGGTAATCATAATGGTAGCTGTTCCAAATTTCTGTGCAAGTGAATTCATTAACTCCAGGATCTGAGCTTGAATGGTTACATCCAAAGCGGTTGTTGGTTCATCGGCGATAAGGATTTCCGGATTACAACTTAAGGCAATCGCAATCATTACCCGTTGTCTCATCCCTCCAGAAAATTGGTGAGGATAAGCATCAACTCTGTTCTCTGCTCCAGGAATACCAACTAACTTAAGCATTTCAATAGCTCGTTCCCGAGCGGCTTTTTTGTTTAACTTTTGATGTAACATAATAGTTTCAATCAACTGAGTAGATATCTTAAGAAAAGGATTCAAACTAGTCATGGGATTTTGAAAGATCATTGATATTTTGTTACCACGCATTTGGCGAAGTTCTGATTCAGACATTTTCAAAACATCACGACCTTCAAAAAGGATTTCACCCCCCTCATATCGTCCCGGTGGTTGGGGGATCAGCTTCATGACAGACATATTGGTTACCGATTTACCAGAACCGGATTCTCCTACAATACCTAAAGTTTCCCCCTTTTTTAATTCAAAGGAAACACCGTCAACAGCCTTCAATATGCCCTGATCAGTTTTAAAATATGTTTTAAGATCTTTTACTTCTAAGATCACTTCATTACTCACTACGTTCACCTCCTTTAATTTCTACTTTCTGGATCGAAAGCATCTCTTAGGCCATCACCTAAAAAGTTCATAGAAAACAAAAAGAGGATCATGGCACCAGCGGGATAGATTAATTTCCAAGGAAATAGACTCATACCATCAATAGCATCTTTCAGTAATGTTCCCCAGGAAGCCATAGGAGCAGATATTCCTAAACCTAAGAAAGATAAAAATGATTCACTCATAATAAATGACGGAATACGAAGTGTTGTGAATACAATAATGACACCTAATGTATTAGGCAATAAATGTCTGAATATAATTCTCCAAGTCCCAGCGCCAATACTTCTAGCAGCTTCAACAAACTCAGAATTTTTTAATGAAATAATTTGCCCCCGAACAACCCGGGCAACGGTTAACCAAGACACCAAGGCTAAAGCCAAGAAAAGGTTAAAAATGTTTTGACCGAATATTGCCATAAAAATGATTACCATGAGCATGTAAGGTAAGCTATACATAACATCAATGACTCTTGATATTATAGCATCTACAGTACCACCCATGAATCCTGCCAGGGCACCTAATACAATTCCAATAAATACAGCAACCAGTGCACCAACAAGGCCGACCAGTATGGAGATTCGACCACCATAGATAATACGAGACAGCAAATCCCTCCCAAGATAATCAGTACCCAGAAGGTAATGACGTTCATGGATTTTCACTGTTTTTCCATTTATAACCTTAGTTTCATTATGAATACGATAGATCATATCATCTAGTTCAGCTTTTTCTTCTGCATTTAATTCTCTACCTTCTTTAGCAGCAATAGCCTTCATATGGGTAGACTCTTTTTCATACCATAACTCTCCCGCCGTCTTTGTTAAGGATGGTGGTAGATGAATATGATCAATCACCTGGAATTTGTAAGAATAAATGGGGAGGATATAAGGTCCAAGAAACGCTATAAAGGCATAGAAAATAAAAATTCCCAATCCAAACATAGCCATTTTATTTTTCTTTAATCGTCGCCAAGCGTCCTGTGTTAAACTGGACCCTTTAACAGACATACTAAATGTATTTTCATCTGCTTTAGGTTCTTCAGAACTAGTCACAGAGTTTTTTTCATTACTCATTATTTTACTTATCTCCTATTTATAGCTGACTCGAGGATCCAGAATGGAATACACTATATCCACTATAAAATTTAACAATACCAATAGAACGGAGTACACAATTACAGTTCCTAATATCAATGTGTAATCACGATTAAAAGCTGACTTAACAAAGAAAGTCCCTAATCCAGGAACCCGAAATATTTGTTCTACAACAACAGATCCAACTAAAATTCCGGCTAAAGCAGGTCCTAAATAACTTACAACAGGCAACATTCCACCCTTTAGAACATGCTTAAAAATGATCACAGATTCTTTCAAGCCTTTGGCACGTGCTGTTCTCACATAATCACTTCGTAATATTTCTAAAATACTAGCTCTTGATAATCTTGCTATATTGGCAAAATAAGGAAACATCAATGTTATTACTGGCATAATTAAAGTCCAGGCCCCATGACGACCTGTTATCCAGCCAGAAGTAGGTAACCATTGTAACTTCATGGCGAAGATATACATTAATACAGGACCAATAACAAAGAGAGGAATTGATATACCCATGACTGAAAATCCCATGGCCACATAGTCCATCCATGTGTTTTGCCGTATAGCTGATATAATCCCAGCGCCAACACCTAAGATTACTGCTACGAATAAAGATATACCTCCCAGTAACATTGAGTTGGGCAAGCTGTTGAAAATATACCAATTAACACTGTGATCAGAATATCGGTAGGAAGGTCCAAGATCACCATGAAGAATATCCCACATATATCTAAGATATTGTTTTGGCATTGACTCATTCATATGGAATTTAGCTTCCAGGTTTTTCATGACAGCATCAGGTACAGCTTTTTCTGTATCAAAAGGCCCTCCAGGTGCTAATCTTATAAAAAAGAAACTTATTGTAATGATGATAAAAATTGTCGGAATCAATCCTAAAAATCTACGGATGATGTACTTAGTCATTTACAGACTCCACTTAACTTAATCCCTGCTTACTACATAAATATGACAAGCAGAAATGCCATTGTATTGAATACCCTAATTCCTTGCAAGACAAGAAACAAGATCTATTCCCATAAAAAAGACGCCCATAAAAAGGCGTCTTTAGGTTTACTAAAAACAGTTAACAAATAGTTAAACTATTTCTTGTAAATGTATTTTGTAGGATGAATATCCATAGTATTACTGTGCCATCCACCCCATTTAGAGAGGTCAATCATATTTTTAGTTGCATAGAAGTAGAGTGGTAATATACCCATTTCATCTTCAATGAAGATTTTTTCAGCATCAGCTAGTACTTTGAATCTGGCTTCACCTTCAGGCATTGTTGCAGCTTGTCTGATCAATTTGTCATACTCAGGATTGTCAAATCGACCATCATTACTTCCCCAATTTCCATCTAGATCATCAGCAGCAAGGAACATATCCAAGAAAGTATTAGGATCTTGGTAGTCACCTACCCATCCTGCTCTAGCTACAGTGAATTTATGCTCTCTTCTTTCAGCAAGATAAGTCTTCCATTCCATGTTCACTAGAGTAACTTTAATTCCTAAGTTTTCTTCCCATTGTTGTTGAATGTACTCAGCAACAGTCTGATGACCTTCTGAAGTGTTATATAGAATTTTGAATTCTGGGAATCCATTTCCTTGAGGGAATCCAGCATCTGCCAATAATTGTTGCGCTTCAGCTACACTTTCATGAAATCCATCAATTCCAGGATAGCCAGCCATTGGAGGTACCATTGCATAGGCAGGAACCTGACCAGCTTTAGTTATTTTTTCTACCAATGTCTTTCTGTCAATAGCCATAGCTAAAGCTTTTCTTACACGTGCATCATCAAATGGTGCTGTCTTGGTTTCAAAAATATAATAGTAAGTACTTAACTGGGGAACACTCTGATAATCATCTCTTAGCTTAACAGCATCCATCTGATCTAGAGGAACTTCAACACCCCAATCGATTTCACCATTAACAAATAGATTATAACCGGTGTTGTTATCTTCAACAGCCAAGTAAGTTATTTTGTCTAACTTAACATTAGCAGCATCCCAATATTTATCATTCTTAACCGCTACAACCTTATCCTGAGGAACCCATTCTGATAATTTAAAAGGACCATTACCAACAAAGTTTTTGGGATTAATCCACGCGTCACCGTATTTTTCAATGGCATGAACAGGAACTATAGCAAAAGAATAGTGCGCAAAAGCTTCAAGAGCATAAGGAAGAGGTCCAATAAGATGAACAACTAATGTATTGTCATCAATAACTTCAACACCTAATGCTTCAGGACCAGCTTCACCGCCATTGTATTCAGCAGCACCTTCAAGAAACATAGCTGGGAACCAAGTATAAGGTCCACCCAATTCAGGATCCAAACCTCGAATCCAGGAATCTTTTACAGTTTGAGCAGTGATAGCAACCCCATCACTCCAGACAGCATTCTTTCTTATATGAAAAGTTATTTCAGTATTGTCATCACTGAATTCCCAGCTTTCAGCTACAGCAGGTACTGGCTTAGCAGTTTTGGGATCATAAGAAACTAATCCTTCAAATAGTGATAAGTAAAGACGATGCTCAGGAACACCTTCTATCTTGTGAGGATCAAGAGACTCAGGTTCTGCACTGTTCCAAATAATAAACTCGTCTCCTGATACAGCATCTTGCTGACCTTCAGCAAAAACACTGAATACAACAGAAAACATAAATAAGAGGCTTAATACCTTCTTCATTAAAATTTCTCCTTTTTGTTGGGGTGTTAATCTTTTGTAAACTAATTTAAGGGGTACTCCAGCCTTTTGCCAATAGGAATTTAAGTAAATTTATACGATTTATGTATATTTTTTCATAATTGTCCTCAATAAAACCTAATCATACAATTAGGTAGGCAAAATGGTTCTAAATTTAGGGAATCTGTAAACTTGACAACCCACACATTGTTATATAGCCTAAATTACTTGTTATAGGAGGCACTTATGGACTCTGTTTGGGAAAGATACAATAAACAGATCAAAGAAATGATGGCCAATACAAATGGTCATCATGTAATTACTGAAGAAAACATTCTCCAAGAGGCCAATTTAAAGAATCGAGAGATTTTCTATACCATTGTTGAAGATTTAATGTTGCCTGGTAGTAAAATCAGGAATTTTGAGAATCTCATTCAATTACACAATCTTGCCAAAGAAGGTAAATCCACTCTGATTCTAATGGAACATTATAGCAATTTTGATTTACCATCCTTTTTCAATCTCATTGAGAGGGCAGATGAGAAAATCGGTAAATCCATCACTGAGTCTCTGATTGCAATGGCCGGTATGAAATTAAACGAGG
Source organism: Spirochaeta cellobiosiphila DSM 17781 (assembly GCF_000426705.1). Lineage (NCBI taxonomy): Bacteria > Pseudomonadati > Spirochaetota > Spirochaetia > Spirochaetales > Spirochaetaceae > Spirochaeta > Spirochaeta cellobiosiphila. The sequence goes on along the minus strand of NZ_AUFW01000012.1, from coordinate 40,253 downwards.
AAAGCCCAGTCGTCTTGGCCTTTACTGAGTCCTTCAGCCGTATCGTAATCTATCCATCAAGAAGTCTAAAAAAGATAACAGATCCTGAGCAAAGGGAAGAAGAAACGCAGAAAAGTAAATCTATAAACTTGGCAGCTATGAAAGCTATGACAAAGGCTAAATACAATGGAAAAACCATCCTTGTTTTTCCTGCTGGAACGCGCTATAGACCAGGGCACCCGGAAACAAAGAAAGCTGTTCCAGAAATGGATTCTTATCTTAAAAGCTTTGAGTATGCCGTTTTTATCGGAATAAATGGAAATATACTTCACATTAATGAATCTGGACAAATGCAAGAAGATTTGGCCCATGAAGATGTCATTTCTTATACTGTCAGTCCTGTTATCAAAACGAAAGAGTTTAGAAATCAATCCAAGGACACTCTTCCTGAGGGATATGATGTTAAACAATGGACTGCAGACAGAATCATGAAGGAATTAGAAAAAATTCATGAAGAAGGTGAAATATACCACCAGAATCAATTGAGCAAACTAAACAGTTAAAAGATTTTTAAGATAATAAGTTCCACATTTGACAAAGCCCTCCCTTAGGAGGGTTTCCATCAGAACTTGTTCCTGGCCATGAATTGAAAAAAGAATATCTGTCATTTCTCGATCTCCAACAAGATCCGTTAGGGAGTTAATCAACTTTGCACTGAGCCTAAGACCTCTATATTCCTTCAAAGTAAAAACAAAGTGAACCTTGAGAATACAGTATTCATCACCACATAATTCTTCATACAAGAGCGCTGAGGCAAAATCACCATCCAAGCTTTCCACTATCAAAGCTTTTTTAGAATGACTCACACAATCTTGTATATATCTATTTAAACGTTGAACCTGAGGTCTATTGTTCAGAAAAGAAAGACATTCTTCAATAAAAACAGGAAGATACCCCTTTATATAATCAGCATCATCCCACAGATCAATTGATTTCACCACAAAATCCGTTTCAATAAGATCATCGATTTCTTCAGGTTCGTACCCGATTCTTTCCAATCCCCAATAATCTCTAAGCTGATTATACCATTCTGTGACTAGGGATTTCATTGTATTACTTTTATGATTAAACCAAATTTTTTCTACTTCGGGATAAGCTCTCAGAACATCCTTAAATTTCCTAAAAACTCCCGAACCCGACTTTAGAACTAATCTTAATTCTTGACGAACAATAGGATTTCTTAGGGAACCAACAAATTGCTCCATTACTTGAAAACCTTCAATACTTGACCACTGGGGAAGCACATATTTACCATTAGAATCTGCTTCTTCTGTAGACTCCAGGACAGTTATCTCCATGATATTAGTATCAAAACAAAATGTAGAAGACTGGTCTTCCATGGCAAATATGATTTGATCAACTAGCTCAGGTGTTAATTCGAACTCCAATTCTGCTCTCCAAAAAACTGCTTTACCGTAGATAGAACATCATCTACAGCGACTAACCAAGTACGTCCTGAGCTTCTTTCTTTAAACTCAACCATACCTTCCTTTAGACTATCCGATGATACAACAATTCTTAAAGGTATGCCAATTAAGTCAAGATCCTTAAATTTAACACCAACAGACTCTTCTCTATCATCAAACAAGCACTCCCTTTCTAGTTGTTTATATATACTCTGAGCAACATCTTTTATACGTAGGGAATGACCTATTGCTACTAATCCAACTTTGTAGGGAGCCAAATTAAGAGGCCAACCAATACCTTTATCATCTTTGTTCTTGTCAACAAGAACAGACACTAGACGGCTAATCCCTATTCCATATGACCCCATATAGGGATACTTCTTTTTTCCATCATCTCCTTGATAGGTAACATCCATAGTTCTGGTATAATAATCACTCAATTTAAAAATATTGGCAACTTCCACTACTTTGTTTTCAACCAATTCCCGGCCACAACTTTTGCATAAATCACCAGCATGAACCCTAGCTATATCAGCTACATAGGGAGATTCAAAGTCACGTCCAAAATTCCCATTTAAATAATGATAATCCCTTTCATTTGCCCCATATATTAAGTTGGAGGAGTTGGCTACTAATTCATCAACCACAACAGGAATATCGATCTCTAAATTAATCGGTGACATATAACCAGGTATCAAACCTTCTGTTCGTAATTCCCTTTTTGACGCTAAAGAACCTACAGGATACCCCAGAAAAGCAGAAAGCTTTTCCTCACTAACCTCATAATCCCCTCTGACAAGAACCATCACCAATCCTCTTGTCGAACTATAAACCAAAGGCTTAGCTAACTGATCTTTATCGACCTCTAATCGTTCAGATAAAGTTTCCATGGTAATACAGTCTTTTGTTTCAACCTTCTCCAAGGGTTTTAAAACTTGAACAGAAAAGTGCTTTTCACTTAACGCTACGTCCTGATTGGCTGCGTACCCACAATTTGGGCACTGTATAAGAGTATTATCACCATAAGAACAAGGAACAAGAAATTCATAGGCTTTATTACCACGCATAAAGCCGACTCCTGATTCGGCCTCAATCACATCCAAATCACAGGATTTGAAAAACTTACGATAAGCCGCAAAAACTTTAGGAAAAAAATTATTCAAATCACTAAAGCTTTTATGAAAAGAATAACCATCTTTCATAATGAACTCTTTAGAACGAATTAATCCCCCTTTAGTTTTAGTCTCATCACGATATTTTGATTGTATTTGAAAAAGAAATAAAGGAAGATCTCGGTAGGAATGAACATTATCCCGAATCAACTCAACCATAGCCTCTTCATGAGTTGGGGAAAGGATGAGATCACGACCATTTTTATCATGAAAACGGATAATGTCTCTTGACATTAGTTCCAGGCGGCCACTTTTTCTCCATATATCTACAGGGTTAACCAAAGGAATCAAAACCTCTTGCCCCCCTAATGGCTCCATGTGAAGGCGAATCATTTCACTGATATTCTTAAGAACTCTCATTCCCAAAGGAAGAAAAGAATGGAGACCTTTGCCCAAAGACTGAACATAGCCAGCTTGTACAAGCAAATAGAAACTATCATCCTTTTTTAGTTGGGGAACCTCTCTTTTTGTTTTTCCTGCAAGTTTTGAATATAACATGAATAAGATAAATCATAGACTAGAATTAGAAAAAATCAAGTACGCAAAACAACCCTTGACTAAGTGTCAGGAAAAAACCATATTAATTAGGTATAATTTTATTAAAATAGGAGATAAGTAATGAGCATTATTGAGTATGTTGAAGCTCGTGAAATTCTGGACTCCCGTGGTAATCCCACAATTGAAGTAGATGTAATCTTAGAAGATGGAACTCTTGGAAGAGCAGCTGTGCCCTCCGGAGCGTCTACAGGAGTTCATGAGGCGGTTGAGCTTCGGGACGGCGATAAGGACCGATTCTTGGGAAAAGGTGTAAAGAAAGCTGTTGAGAATGTTAACAACATTATTGCAGCCGAAGTTGTTGGCCTAGATGCTCTAGAACAGGTTGATATTGACCGAACTCTTATCGAACTTGACGGCACTGAAAACAAAGGAAGACTAGGAGCGAATGCTATCCTTGGTGTATCAATGGCTACAGCTAAAGCTGCTGCTGAATACCTGGGAGTACCTCTCTATAAATACCTTGGTGGAATGAAGACAACAACTCTACCAGTACCTATGGCAAACATCATCAACGGGGGATCACATGCGGATAACTCAGTTGACTTCCAGGAATTCATGGTTATGCCTGTTGGTGCTGAATCCATTAAGGAAGCCATTCGTGTTATTGCTGAAATTTTTCATAACCTTAAGAGCATTCTTAAAGCTAAAGGATATTCCACAGCTGTTGGTGATGAAGGTGGATTTGCTCCAAACCTAAAAAGCAATGAAGAAGCTCCTGAAGTTATCATAGAAGCCATCAAAAAAGCTGGTTACAAACCAGGTGAAGATGTAATGATTGCCTTAGATCCTGCTGCATCAGAATTTTATGATGAAGACAAGAAAAAATACGTATTCAAAAAATCTGACGGTCGTGAATTATCTTCAGAAGAAATGGCATCTTACTGGGCTGAATGGGTTGAAAAATATCCTATTATCTCTATTGAAGATGGTATGGCCGAAGATGACTGGGATGGTTGGAAAGACCTAACAAACAAAGTTGGTAACAAAGTACAACTTGTTGGTGATGACTTATTCGTAACCAACACCAAAAGATTGGCAACTGGTATCGAAAAAGGTGTAGCCAATGCCATCCTTATTAAGGTTAACCAAATTGGTACTTTAACAGAAACTTATGAAGCAATAGAAATGGCTAAGAGAGCTGGTTATACAGCGATCATATCCCACAGATCAGGTGAAACGGAAGACGTAACTATTGCTGACTTAGTAGTAGCATGGGAAACAGGACAAATCAAAACTGGTTCCATGAGCCGATCTGACAGAGTAGCGAAATACAACCAATTAATCAGAATTGAAGAGCAACTTGAAGGTATTGCAGAATACGCAGGAAAAGGTGCTTTCTATTCCATTAAAAACAAATAGTATTGATGATATCTAACCCCCTTCTTTAGGGATATAGGTCTTTGATAATTATTCTGGGGACTGTTGTGAAAGTAATTTTGCAGCAGTTCTTTTTTTAAAAATAAATAATTTAGAATTCGATAGAGAACTTTCTATAACTTCCCAGAGCGAATTGATAAGAAACATCGACATCTATAACTCTAGCACCTGAAGGACCTATTCGAACCCAATCAACAAACTTTTTGAGATCAGAGTCTTCACCTTCTGCCATTATTTCAACATTGCCATTAGGCATATTTCTAACCCAACCTGTTATACCAAATGATTCGGCCTTTTGCTGAGTTGAATAACGGAATCCTACTCCCTGAACTCGGCCTCTCACCTTGATATTAACAGCTTGCATCTCTACCCCTTAATGATTTGGGAGATTCGCTTTTCTAAATCTTCATAATCATAAGGTTTGTACACAACCTCAAAGGGGATTTCGAACTCAGGCTTCAAAAAACCGCTAGTGATTATTATCTTAAGATTTTGACAGTATTTTTCCAAGAATTTAATCCAATACTCACCACCAAGAACATCCATTCTATAATCAGATATCATCAGTATAATGTCATTGTCCAATAATTGTTTAATAGCACCAACACCGTCTGAGGCCACCAAAACATTATAGCCTTTCCTTTTTAGATAATCTCGTAGTGTCAATCGGATTGGATCTTCATCTTCTACTATTAGTACTTTCTGATTAGTATCCATAATATTTCCTCTTATTTTTCAATGAATTCAGCAATAAGAGTAACAACCTCACTGGGATCAAAAGGTTTGCCTAAAAAAGCATCAGCACCTTCTTCTAAAATAAGACGCTCTTCATTACTGTCATTCATTCCTGTAACAGCTATGATGTAGGGAGACCCCAAATCTGCATCACTTTTTATTTTTTTACAAATAACATGCCCATTAACACCAGGTAAATCAATATCCAGGATTACAATAGAAGGACGGACTCTATACAACATAGACCCTGCTTCATAGCCATCAAAAGCCTGATATATAGTAAAGCCGGTTAATTTACGTTCTACATAAGTTTTAAGTAGGTTATTCAACTCTTTATCATCGTCTATGATAAGAATCGATTTCCCTTCTTCTGAGTTATGAACAACTTCCACTAGTTCATCAGGAATCCTCATATTCCTGTCCTGAAGGAAATTAACAAGATCTTCAGCATAGACTCTATACTGACCACCAGGAGTAGTAAAAGCTTTTAAATAATCATTCTTGATCCAGTTTATAGCTGTCTGATTAACAACGCCACAGATATTTGCTACCTCTAAAGCCGAGTAGATTCTTACCTTTTTAGACCCCTTCGCCATGCATCAATCCTTTATCAGTCAAAAGCCTCACTCTCTCAATTATAACGACATTGGGTTTACCGTCAACAATTTTAACAAAACAGATTTAATTCATAGATATAGCTCTTTATGCTACTCAATGAGAAACCTTTTCTAACAAGAGCGGCAATAAATTTATCTTTCGTTATGGTACTTTTTTTTAATACTTTTTTAGCCGCTTTTTCGAGAAGTACTTCGTAACCTATAGCATTAACAGCATCATTTACGACTTCTCTGGCAATAGCCTCACTAATACCTCTTACTACCAAAGAACTGATTAAAACATTCGGAGCTTCTGCTGTTTTTATTAACCTAGTCCTAACCCATTCTTCAGCATATCGTCGGTTATTAAGATATCCCTTATCCTCTAATTTATCAAGGATAGGTTCTATATTGAGAATTTCATAATTACGTTTCATTAGCTTTAACATAAGGGTCTTTCTGGATTCTTCTCTTCGTGCTAATAAATCTATGGCCCGATTATATATTTCCTTATCTATGTCCAAATCAAATCCAATTTCAATATCTTATAAATAAAAAGAGGCCACCAAAGTACATCTTGGTAAGGCCTCCTTTTTCCAAATAAAGTCTGCTTAACGTTTTGAGAATTGGAATCTTCTACGAGCACCACGTTGACCGAACTTCTTACGTTCAACCATTCTGGAATCTCGAGTAAGGAATCCGTTAGCTTTTAAAACTTTTCTATTCTCATCACTTAATGAAGCTAAGGCTCTAGACATACCGTGTCTAACAGCTTCAGCTTGACCGTTTATTCCTCCACCTCTTACTGTTACCAAAACATCATATTTTGAAGCAGTATCAGTTAAGTTTAAGGCAGCCTTAACGACAGACTGTAATTCTGCTAATGGGAAAACATCCTCAATAGTTCTACCATTGATTGTTATATTTCCTTTTCCACTACGAAGGTAAACCCTTGCAACGGAAGTTTTTCGTCGTCCTGTACCATTGGCAATATTCTTTATCACTTACTTACTCCTAGCCTATACATTCAATACTTCTGGTTGTTGTGCAGCATGAGGGTGTCTGTCACCAGTGTACACCTTCACATTCTTGAACAATTTTCTCCCTAAAGGTCCCTTAGGTAACATACCCTTGATTGCCTTTTCTAAAGGAGCTCCGGGCTTCTTAGCACTAAGTGTTTCATAAGTATCAACACTTAATCCACCTGGATATCCAGAGTGTCTGTAATATAGCTTTGTTTTGTTCTTGTTACCGCTAAGCTTCATTTTATCTGCATTAATAACAATAACATAATCACCGATTTCCTGGTGAGGAGTGTAGCAAGGCTTATTCTTACCTCTAAGTACAGAAGCAACTCTTACAGCAACGCGCCCTAATACTTGATCCTGTGCATCAATTATGTACCATTTTCTGGCAACTTCAGCAGGTTTGACAAATATAGTTTTCATTTTGGTCTTTCCACCTATCTCTTACAAAGTTAAGCTGACTCGTAACGAGACCCGAAATTTCTCATTTTTCATAGATAAAGTCAATACACGGAAGGACTTGATATTTACATTTTCTATTAGTAATTTCTATCAATGATAGTAAAAATCAACAAAAACTTATGCATCGGTTGTGGAATTTGCGAAGAAATGAGTCCCGATTTATTCGAAATGGGAGATTATACAGCTGATATAATCAAAGAGATAGAGGGAGAGGAAGAAAAGGCAATCATCCATCAACTAATTAAGGATTGTCCAGGTTCTGCTGTTATCATCGAAGAAGACTAATCCCAGCTACGATTAATATGAACTAACTTAAAAATCATAGCTATTATCATGAATATTACTGGGAGGGTATCAAATACAGGTTTTAGAAAAGATACATTGTGAATTTGTGCAATATCCCAGGACAATATTCCTATAGATGCTAATACATTGTACAGATTGCCTAAAAAATAAACTAGCACAGCAGACATTATGAACCACCATACACTATCCCGCTTATTCGTCCAAACAATAATAACGAGTATAGACAAGACAGCACCTAGTAAAGTCATGACACCATCTATGATCGTCAGATTTGTATTCATCTAAATTCTACCATAACCTTATTTATTCTATGAAGCTCACTGGAAATTATCAAATCTGGTAAAATAGAAGGAACATCAGCTCTATGAGATAAAAGAATATTGTTATCAAGGAATTTTTGAAAAACGTCCTTATAATGATGTTCTTTATTTATATATGTCAAATAACGGCCCTGCTGTGTCCACAAACTATTAGCTGGCAAACTTACAAGCCCCTGGGATACCTTAAAGAAATCTTCTATACCGCGAATTAAAGCGATGGCATCTAAACTGGTAATATCTTCTTCAAAATCCATTAAGGGAATATCAGTTGATACTATTAATAGACAGGCTGAAGATAAGTTTTGAGGCAACACAGGAGTTAAAGCCTTATTCGAAGGGCGGCTTAATTCTGTTCTCCATACCCCCACATCCAAATCATGGTGCTTTGATAAAAACAATTCCATCTGAGCCTTTGAGGAAAAGCAAAGAACCCTATCCTCAGGAAACTTTCTCTTCAGATGCTTCTTAAGATGCTTATGCCATTTTGTTGGAAGAAAACTAACAGCACCAGTTGATATTTGATTCTTTATTTTTGTACCTAGATTTTTAGGACGATGCCCCCAATAAGCAGCGCCTCCTAACAAGTTAAGATCAAGGATAACACTGCCATCATAAGGATAGAGCTTGTATTCTCTACATCTTTTAATATCAGGTACATATTGCAATAAATCCATTTAATAGTCCCATGATCCGATTTGCTCTATTGGTGCAAATTCTTCGATAAATTGAGCCACTTTACCACTCTCAAAACGTATTACCAATACGGTATCTTTCCCATTCCCCTGTCGTTTTATAACCATTCCTACACCATAATCATCATGATAAATAGTAGAACCAGTCTGAAACTTACCAGCAGAAGCTGTAGATTCCCCATAAACTTCAATATATTCAGAAGGAATCTCATCTAGAAAGGGACTGGGGAGAGAGGGCCGGAACTTACCATGAAGCATCCGATTCTTACATGTCGTCAGGATGAGCTTTTTCCGTGCCCTTGTTATGGCTACATAAAAAAGTCTCCTCTCTTCTTCCATCTCTTCAGGATCATCCTCATCTCGAGGAAAGAGCCCTTGTTCCATACCAGTAATGATAACCCGATCAAACTCCAAACCTTTGGTATTATGCATGGTGATTAAAGTGAGACGATCTATGTTATCTTCCTCTGACTCATCAACTCTATCCAGTTCAATATGTTCTAAAAATAAAGCCAATCCTTCTTGTCCATTATCATACACGGCAGAAGCATTAACCAATTCTTTAAGGTTTTCTTCCTTGCCCGAGCCAGTTATCTCATCTTGATTTTTATGATAATCCAATAGTCCAGACTGTTCTATGATCTTCATGATTAAGTCAGAGAGAGGTAACAGCTCCATATCTTCGACCCATTGTTTATATAAACGAAGGAAGGCCTCCAATCCTTTGACAGCTTTCCCTTTAAGGATACCTAGAGCAAAAGAGGAAGCTTCAATCAGATCACCTTCATAACGATAAGCGGCATCTATAATCTTAGCAACACTTGCTGGACCTAGACCTCTTGTTGGCTTATTGATAATGCGCTGAAATGCCACCTCATCTCTAGGATTAGCCAATAATGAAAGGAAAGCTATAGTGTCCTTGATTTCCTCTCTATCATAGAAACGCAAACTTCCAATAATTCGATAAGGGATTCCCATACGAGTCAAGGCAGATTCAAAGGATCTCGACTGGGCATTAGTTCTATATAATACCGCCGTATTACCCCACTGGCCATCAGCATCAACGATAGAGCACACAAGCTGAGCTTCTTCATCATGACTATCCAGATAGTGTAGAGAGCACTTTTCACCAACACCATTTTCAGTCCAGAGAGTCTTCCCCAATCGACCTTGATTATGAGCAACCACGCTGGAAGCCACATTTAAAATAGTCTCAGAAGAACGGTAGTTCTGTTCTAACCTTATGATCTTTGTATTATCAAACTCATTAGGGAAGGTTAAAATATTTTTAACCTCTGCCCCTCGAAACCTATAAATACTCTGATCATCGTCACCGACAACACACAAACTAGTATCTTTGCCAGTCAAAGCATGAAGAAGTTGGTATTGGGCCCCGTTTGAATCTTGGTACTCATCAACCAATATTGTGGAGAAACGCTGTTGAACTCGTGTTCTGACAGCATCATTATTCCGCAAAAGTAAAACAGTCTTTAGTATGAGATCACCGAAATCAAGGTTACCAATGGAATCCAGCTTGTCCTGATAGGTTTTATATATATTAGGAAAATCCGGATCATAACTTATTGCAGACAAATCATCCCCGGGAGTAAGACCATCATCTTTAGCTCTGGAAATCCATCGGGCGAGTTGCCGATGTTCACTTTTAGGCAAAGCAGGGTACAAAGTTTTTAATAAGGAAATAACATCATCGTCATCATAGATAACAAAATAGGAAGAAACTCCAATATGATGGCTATTACGTCTCAGAAACCAAGCACAAAAGCTGTGAAAGGTTCTAATCATAACCTTTGATTCTTCCCCGACGAGATGGGAAATTCTTTCCTGCATTTCTCTTGAGGCTTTATTTGTAAAGGTAACAGCTAGGATGGAAGAAGGATCAACCTTCATTTCATTAACCAAATAAGCGACTCTCATGGTAATCACACGCGTCTTACCTGATCCTGCACCAGCTAATATCAAAAGTGGATCACTACCATGTAACACAGCATCTAACTGTTGAGGATTCAAACCATCTAAGTAGGAAGGTAGTTCATTCAAATAAGTTTTGCCTCTAAATCAAGACCATTACTCTTAATAATGGAACATCTGTAGAACTGACCTATTGCCAAATCCTTACCGTGAACAACCACTAAACCATCGACTTCGGGAGCATGAATAGGACCTCTACCTAAGTATAGACCTTCTTCTGGAACTTCTTCTTCGATGATGATATTCATTTCAGTTCCAATAAAGCGTTTTACACGTTCAACTGTGATCTCTATTTGAGCATTTTCCAGTTGAGCTTTTCTTTTTTCAGCTCTTCGCGTCATAAACTTATGTGTCATGTTATTCTGCATACGATAAGCCGCAGTACCTTCTTCACGTGAGTAGGGAAAGACCCCTAACCAATCGATCTGAGCCTTCTGCTGAAACTCAAGCAGCTGCTCAAAAGATTTATCATCTTCCTTGGGAAATCCCACTAAGAAGGTAGACCTTATCACTCCGTGAGGCAAAGCTGTTCTAATCTTATTAATCAAGGCCAGATAAGACTCAGAATCGCCTCTTCGTCCCATAGCCCGCAAGACGGGAACAGCGCAGTGCTGAAATGGTAAATCAAAATAAGGAAGGATTCTCTCGTCATTTTGACAAATGCTTAATAGTTCATCAATAAAAGTATCTGGATGTATATATAACATGCGAATCCAGAATTGACCTTCCCATTTTGATATTTCTTTTAATAAATCAGGAAGAAGACTATGCCCCACAAGATCAACACCAAAAGACGCAAGATCTTGTGCTATTAAATTGATTTCAGAGACACCCTTTTCTAGGAGAGCCTGTATTTCTGTTAAGACACTATCCAGGGTACGACTCTTTAGACTTCCACGAATCAAGGGAATAGCACAGAAGGAACATCTATGATTACAACCTTCACTAACCTTAACATAGACAGCTTTATCAAAGTTCAGAAAGAAGTCACGTTGAGGAGGGGCCACTTCCTCTGTCGGAATAATGACAGGTTTGTCCCCTGACATAACAGAGTCCACTACTTCACTGATAAGACTGGGAGCTTTGTTACCGAAGACACCATCAACTTCTGGAAGAGAGTCCTTCAATTCATCTTTATATCTTTCCGCTAAACAACCAGTAATCATTATCTTAGTATCAGGGTATTCCTCACGAAGGCTTAAAAAAGTATCAATAGATTCTTCTTTGGCGCTTGTAATAAAACCGCAAGTATTAACCAATATGAGATCTGATTCTTCATGGTTTGTAGTATATTCCCAAGCTTCTCCCGGAAGAGAAGCAATCATTGTTTCTGCATCAACCTGGTTCTTAGCACAACCAAGACTTTCGATAGAGTACTTCTTAATAGACAGGGACGAGTTCAAGATTATAATTTCCTTCGCTTGTTTCATCTGACCACTGAAGCTGTTTTGTAACAACTTCACCATTATGTCCAAAAGGAACGTCTATTCCCTTGGTTTTGGCCATCATGGCTCCACCATTTGAAGCCCAAATCATTATATAGCGATAGGCATCCAAACGAAGTCTCTCCCCTTTTTGGAAATAACGCTCCGTTCTATCTTTACCATCTACTAGATATCTCAAATTACAAAAATCTCTAAATACAATCTCAACACTAAAGGATTGAATAGAAGGAGAAGAATATAAATTAACAACACGTCCCTTTCTACTTCGGGCCTGAGTTGATCCTGTCTCCACCACTTGAGAGGCTTCTGTTACGGAACTCTCATCCACACCAACCACAGGGCTATCACTACCATTTTGGATAGAAAGAAGAACGGTCTGCTTTCCTGGGGAAGTATCAATATCCTTTATCAATACGGATAAATCCGAATCAGATAAAAGAACAGATTGACCAAGCATCAAATCCAGTTCCTTGTTATTATAAGCCATCTGGATAGTAGTCCCAACATCCTTTACAACAAGAGTAGATTTATCATCAAAGAGAACATAGTCCCCTTTGGATAAACGTTTCTCAAAATTATCTTCATAGGCAAACTCAGTCCCGTCACCAGTCACGTCTTTTGCCACTTCAGGCTTGCTTACCAATTCAATGGGAGCCGCCTTAGTGTTCTGCCAGTTAGAGGGGGCTGTACTATCTGTAAAAAAAAGAACATACCCACCGAATCCCAAGACAGCAACAGCACAGACGGCACCTAAAATAATAGGCCATATCTTCTTTTGCTTTGGAATCAAAGCTTCCATAGGAACAGGTTGCTCTTGAATTTGTGCATTCTTATAGAGATGTATTTGTTCATTGGCATTTAAACCAAGATAGTCTGCATAGTTCCGTAAGAAACCCAATAGGTACGCTTCTCCGGGAAATTTTTCATAATCTTCATTTTCTAATGCTTCTATGTACTGTCGGGATATATTTGTTTCTCGAGCGACCTGCTCGATCGATATATCTTTACTTTCACGCGCTTCTTTAAGTCTGTTTCCTAATGATTCCATTATCTATTCTTCCGGGGAAAATAAAAAGTTATTAATTTCATTTGCTGTTCCATCTGAGTCATATTCGAATTTTGAATTGGGAATACCCTGATTCGTTTTGATATCTTTAAAATCAAAAACCAGATTTTCATATCCCACTGTTGTTCCTTCTATACGTCTAATAAGATTGTTTTGACCAACGGCTATCTTAAGCTCTCTAAAGGTTTCATCAGCAGTTCGCCAGGTCATCTTCAACCACACAACCTTTTCTGGATTCTTATCATCCAAGGCCACTGGGGAAGGTCCTCTTAGATAGGCTACACTATAGGCCCTTCTCAGAAGATCTAAGCCTTGTTTGCTTGCCAGAGAAGCTATCTCCGCACTACTTTTTTTTCTTAATGCCTGCCTCATTATAACACTATATTTGGGAATATATATAATAAGATTCTCACCTGTACTTACCAAAACCTGGTTTCGAGGCTCTGTAAAGTCAATTCTTAGCTTATCAGGAGTCTTATAAGAAACTGTACCTGACATCTTCACACCATTACGTACAATATTTAACTGGGCTTGATAATCCTGAACAGTCCCATAACGTTCAGAAATCTTCTTAAAAAAGTCTGAAGCTGTAACGATATCTTGTCCAAAAACAAAATAGGACTGAATCATCAGTATTAATAATATTATTCTCTTTAACATTGATACTCCTAAAGATCCTTCATACTACTTAAGATAGACCCTTTTATCAAGGTTCGTTCTCTATTCCTGTACGAATCAAATATCGTAAGGCAGATCTCCCTAATTTTAAAGGTACATTACATTTTAAACAGTAAGGCCGCCCCTCAACCAAATGGTCTTTTATGCATCCAATACAATAAATAGCCTTACACTCCGGACATTCTCCAGCTGGTACATGATCAGGCAACTCCCCTCTTAAACGTAAGGGTTTTTCTTCTGGCAAGTTTTTAGGAACCCACCATTCTCTGTGACAACAGTCACATTCATATCTATCTTCGGATACAACACGTAGTTTCTCTTGCAACTTCTTAACACTTTCATCATCAGGAAGTTGCATTAATAATTCTTTTAATTCATTACGAGCTTCTTCATATTTCAATCGACTCATATACAACTGAACAAGTGACATCCGAGCTTCTTTAAAGGAGGGGTTCAGTTTCAATGATTCTCTCAGAGCTACTAAAGCTCTCGGATAATCTCCAATTCTGGAGGAAATACGTCCTGCCCAAAACATAGTTGTATAATCTGGGCGAAGATCCAGCAGGAAACGAAGATGTTCTTCTGCCAAACTAAACTGATCCAGATAAAGGGCGGCGGAGATGATATTATCTCTGTAATATGGTTCATCAGGGGCCAGACTTATAGCCTTGTTATAAAACTTTATGGCCTCTTCATAGGATTCTTCATTTACTAATATATTACCGACCTGATTTAAGGCTTCAGGGTTTTCGGGAAAGGCTTTGAGAATATCATAAGCCTCTTTATGTTTATTCATTTTTATGAGCTCTGAGGCCCAATTCACAGCCAAAACAGATTCATGCTTAGCTTCCATATAGGCCTTTTCAAAATAACTGGTATCACCTGTTATTTTACCAGCCAGATTCAAAGCCCAGGGATTATCCCCCTTAAGCTCAAGAGCCTTTGCTAAAGAATCATTTCCATCGATCCCTACCGAATACTGAGTCTCAGCTAGTTTATACCAGTATTCAAAAACATCATCTTCAAGAGCCACTGCCTTTTCAAAAAAAGTAAGGGCCTCTTCTTCCTTCCCCTGTTGCTGTAGAAGTAAAGCCTTTAAATAGGGAATTTGACTATCATAGTCATCAGACGCTAACTGGGCATCAAAGGACTCTTCTGCCTCTTCTAGACGACCTTCATGATAATCAATAATACTTCGTATGTACTCGGTTTTAGGATTGTCCGCTGCCACAGCTTCCAACCTCAAGAGAACCCATTCCAGATCATTCCAGGCTTCCTGAAGAAAAAACTCTTTTCCCGCTTTGGCATAATAGTCTTCTGCGAGATCCCACTCCTCTAATATCTCATAACTCTTGGCAGCATTTAATGCATAAAGAGGAACCTGATTATTAATAGAAAAGGCCTTCAGATAAGCTTCAGCACTTTTATCTTGATATCCAAGCATATGATAAGCATGACCGATCAAACTCCAGTACCGGTCATTTTGATCGTATTCGTCTTCACGACCTGCTAATACTGACAGCAGATTAGCAAAATCATTATCGAGATAATAAATACTGGCCATATCTAAATAAGTATCAAGACCTTTATCCAGTTCAATTAAACGTTTCGCCACAGGAATAGCTTCTTTATAAAACTGACGCGTAATGAGTAGTTGAAGAAAGATTTTGAGATCAGCTACATCAAGGGCTTCTGTTTTCATGGCTTGTCTAAACTGATAAATAGCCGAACTAAGATTGTCTATTGTGTGAAAGGCTTTAGCAAGACGCAAACGATTTTCGGCAGGAATACTGGCCACCTCATTCCATCTGGTATATTCCTTCTCAACATTAACAGGAAGAGAATCAACACGAAAACTCTGTAAACAACATTCCACAGATTCTGTAGAAAAGTTCTGCCCACAAAAGCCTAATTGACCTGAGGAAAAATACTCTCCCGTTGCCTCACCTACCCAATCACCATTAATAAGAAAAATAAAATTATTACCATGTATAATGATCTTTAGGGAAATGGGGTCTTCCGGATTAAAATCTCCTAACATCCAGGGAAGAATAGTAATAGGGCCACCATTGAATAAAGCATCGAAACGAAAGTAGCCCTTACTGGAGACCAGAAAGTAATAGAAATTATCCTCATTAACCTGTCTAAAAAGGATACCCCCAGCGTTGTAGTTAGAATCAAGTTTTATTCGACAGGATATAACACAGTCATTATAGTATTTATCCGGAATTTCTGACCATGCAAAGACATGTTCTTTCAATGTCATGTTAATTGAGTTACGTTGTTGTCTGACCTCATATTTGTTATCCCTGATAAGACTAAAACCAGATCGACCTTGTCTTTTAAGATCGGATATCCAAAGGTCCTCTGTTAAATATGTATCTTTCTTTTGTTGTTTAAACCATTTCAGCCATTTCATGGTGGGCACAGTATAAAGAAGGTCTAAGGGAATTCCAAGTAGTACTTATGATTATATATTACAAGCCGACACTTATAAATAAGAGGTACATAATGAGTTTTTGTATTCTAGAAAAAGATGCTAAAACTTTTGAGCTTTTAAAGTCCTATATTAAGAGTTTAGACAATCCTGACACATCTTGTATTCAAGTGGACAACCAGATACAAGCCAACGAAATCAAAGCCCATCTAAAACGTGAAGGATTAACAGAAAAAGACTCACAGTCTATTCTTGTATGGATACAAGACAACTCTGAAAACTTCAGACAATACTTGAATAGTATCAAAATTGCCTATCTAGTCTGCCGTTGCATGAATATAGAATGGGATCATATTAGTTGGGAAGAATTTTGCACTATTGAAGAAAGAATAAACTCCTTAAAAGGAAGAGTTCTTGACACCATTTTCTAAATCGACTATTCTTCCTTTGCTTCTGCCAGCGTGGTGAAATTGGTAGACACGATAGACTCAAAATCTGTTGGGAGCAATCCCGTGTCGGTTCGAGTCCGACCGCTGGTATAAAGCTGTTCAGTAATGAACAGCTTTTTTAATATACCAATCTATTTCTCCCCATATCTTTTGCCCGATAGAGACAGCGATCCGCCCTTTCAATAATATCTTCCAGTTGATCATCAAGCTCACTATCGTATAGAGCCAGACCAATAGATACAGAAATAAAATCATCAGAGGAAGGTATCTGAATAGTGTGAATGCTTTCAATTAAACGCTCACCTATGGATATGGCCTTATCTTTCTGTGTATCAGGAAGAAGAACAATAAATTCCTCCCCCCCATATCTACAGCAGATATCAGAACTACGAAGCATCTGTCTAACGTTATTACTAAAACGAACTAAAACTTCATCACCAACGAGATGACCGTATTGATCATTGACCAATTTAAAATGATCCAGATCCAAAAGTAGCAAAGCTAATGGGCCATGACTTTTTTTCGATTCTGCTATGAGTCGTTTTAACTGCTCCAGGAACCACCGTCTAGTGTACATTCCTGTTAATGTATCTTTGGAGGCCTCTTGTCTAGCCTGACCATAGTAATCAGCATTTTGCAAGGCAATCCCAATATAATCAGCGAAGGATAGAATTAACCGCTTATGTACTGTCTCAAAAAAACCAACATGATCATCCTGGAACATAATGACCCCTTTAGGCTCCCCTTTAATCCTGATAGGCATAGCCATAACACTATTAAGCAAATCTCCTATATCAGGGAGTTCTATTGGTGTATTTTCAAAAACTAATAAAGAACCAGAAGTAAGTGCCTGCATACAAGGATGGGTAGAAGGAAAAGAGAAAAACATTTTCTTCTTTTTTAATACAGTATCTGCCATAAGTTGAAAGGTCTTATCACTGATGATATATATGGAAGCCCTCTGAGACGGAATCATATAGGAAGCCTGTTGCAAGATCCGTTGTAAGGCTTCATCAAAATCCAATGAAGTTAATAACACAGCACTGGCCACACGCAAACTTTCTGCTTCAATGGCCTTTTCTTCTGCCATCTTCTGGAATTCGTATAGCTTTTCCTCGAGATGCTTCTTATCGGTAATATCAATATCTATTCCTACATAATGAACAGGAAAGCCTTGAGGATCCCGTTCAATGACGACAGCTTTATTAAGAATCCATATCCAATCACCATCAGTATTTTTTATTCTATATTCTGATACAAAGACGTTACCCTGGCCCTCTACAACACTTCTCCAAGCATAAACCAGGCGATCCCGATCATCAGGATGTACATCGGCCAACCACTTTTCATTCATTATATCTTCTAAAAAAGGGCCATGTTTATCCCACAAACAATTGGATATAACTGTCCCTTTCACCAGGTCTTTCTCAAATAAGCCAAGATATTGTAATGCGGCTTCATAATCACAGGGGATGGAAAAAACCTCTTCTACAGGTTCAAGAGCTTCAATTGATTCGGGGTCTTCCATAGGGTTACTATTATTCACAGCGGGGTTTCCTATGGTATATAAGTTTAAAAGAAGTTAGTTAGAACTGCAAAGATAAAGCTCTCAAGAAGAGAGCTTTATTATTAATCTTCGTATTTCTTAAAGATAACAATACCATTATGACCACCAAATCCAAGGGAATTGGACATAACAGCATTAATAGAACCTTTTTGAGCTTTATTAGGAACGTAGTCCAAATCACAACGCTCATCGGTCTCATTTATATTCATAGTGGGAGGAAACACGCCATCCCGTATAGACAAGATAGAAAAAATAGCTTCAATACCACCAGCAGCACCAACACAGTGACCGGTCATACTTTTGGTAGAACTCACCTTTAGCTTGTAAGCATGATCTCCAAATACTTTCTTGATTGCCAATGTCTCTGTGGGATCATTTACCGGAGTAGATGTTCCATGAGCATTAATATAATCAATATCTTTAGGATCCATATCAGCCATACTTAATGCCATTTTCATAGCGGCAATCGCTCCCCGGCCTTCTGGATGGGGGGCTGTTAAATGGTCGGCATCACAACTCATACCAGACCCAGCTAATTCTGCATAAATAGTGGCGCCTCTTTTCTTGGCATGTTCTAACTCTTCAAGAATAAGAATACCAGCACCTTCTCCCATAACAAAACCATCTCTATCCTTATCAAAAGGACGACTGGCTTCCTGAGGAGTATCGTTATACTTAGTACTTAAGGCATGTAATACACAAAAACCACCAATCCCCATTTTGGTTATAGAAGCTTCTGTTCCACCAGTAACAGCAACATCAATAATACCATGCTCGATTAATCGGGCGGCATCACCAATGGCATCAGTCCCGGCAGCACATGCAGTCACTAAAGCATAACAAGGTCCCTGGGCACCTAATGCAATAGCCGTATTAGCCGGTGCTTCGTTAATAATTAATTTAGGAATAGTCATAGGAGGAATACGGCTGGGTCCAGCTGATAACAACTTTTCATAAGCGAGTTCAAGAGATGTTAAACCACCAATACCATTTCCCAGAATAACACCGATATTTTCCGGATCAATATTCTTACCTACTTCAAGGCCAGCATCTTCCATGGCCTGCTTACCAGCATAGACAGCAAAAGCACTAAAATCATCCATTTTACGTGCATCTTTTGAATCTAAATATTTCCCTCTGGACTCTGTAAAATTCTTTACTTCAGCGGCTATCTTTGCAGGATAGTCACTAGCATCAAATTTTGTAATAGGACCAATACCAATCTGACCTTCCTGAATGGCCTTCCATGTATCTTCTACATTATGACCCAAAGAATTTACAGTACCTAAGCCTGTTATAACAATTCGTTTTTTCACATTACACTCCAAAGACGATTATTACATCGCCATTCCACCATTAATTTCAATTACTTGACCTGTTATGTATTGAGACATATCTGATGTTAAAAACAACAATAAATCAGCGATCTCAGAAGGAAGACCTAATCTACCCATGGGAACTTGCTTTAGTAAACCGTCTTTCTGATCATCAGTTAATTTATCAGTCATAGCTGTCTTGATAAATCCTGGAGCAATGGCATTACATCTAACACCCCGGGAAGCTATCTCTTGAGCAACTGATTTTGTTAAACCAATCAAACCAGCTTTTGATGCAGAATAATTAACCTGTCCTGCGTTACCATGAGCACCAACAATAGAAGACATGTTCACAATAGAACCTCTTCTTAACTTAGCCATATGTCTGGCTACGATTCTGGTTATATAAAAGGCACTAGAAAGGTTGATATTTATAACATCATGCCAATCTTTTCCACTCATTCTAAACAACAGGCCATCTCGAGTGATTCCTGCATTATTAACAAGAATGTCCAGTTCTCCTGCTTCTTTGATAATTTCTTCTACCACATTGGTAATATCTTCTTCACTCGCTACATTTGCTTGTTTGAAGACGACCTTTACACCTGCTTCTTTGGCTAATACTTCATAATCAGCCATGTATTCACTAGGATTTAGGTCAATAAAATAAACATTGGCTCCATTTTTAAGCAATGTCTCTACAATTTCTTTTCCAATTCCTCTAGCACCACCGGTAACTAATGCGGATTTTCCTTTAACTAACATATTCTCTCTACTCCTGTATGTTCATCACACTTTCTACTGTGCCAGCTAAGTGACACTTAATATCGCTATTGAAGGCCTTCCATAATCCAGACAAAACACTGCCGGGACCAACCTCGACAATCCTATTAATACCTTCATTCAATATGGCTTGTTCTTCCTTAACCCATTGAACGGAAGAAACAATCTGCTTTACAGCAAGATCTTTGGCTTCTGATCCTTTCTCTATCTTAGCTCCTGTTACATTAGAGTATAAGGACAAATTAGGATCTTTAAAGTTTATATCTTTAATATAGGCTTCAAAATCAGAAGCGGCTTCACTCATTAAGGGAGAATGAAAAGGACCGGATACTTTTAATGGAAGATAACGGCGGGCACCTAAATCCTTACAAAAGGACTGCCCCTTTGTAATCCCCTCAGCTGTCCCTGATAAGACGAGTTGCTTTGGACTATTAAAGTTAGCTACATATAAGCCTTCGATGTTAGCTGTTAGCAACTCGGAAGCCAATACATCCGGATCCAGACCTATGACAGCAGCCATACCGGGAGCACCATTTGATTTATCAATATTCTCGGAAGCTTTGGCCATTAACAGTCCACGGTTTTGAACCAGAGGAAATACAGCCTCATAATCCAAAACACCTGCATAAGTTAAGGCGGCAAACTCTCCCAAACTATGCCCAGCTACAATATCTGCTTCAATACCGACGGATCGCAAGTACACAGCAGCGGCTATATTATGTAAGGTAATAGCTAATTGAGCTTTATCAGTAGCCTTTAATTCTTCATCAGTTCCTTCAAAAAGAAGAGCCTTTGTATCTATATGACATCGATCTGAGGCTAGTTGGAATAAATCCCTTACCTCTTTTGAAGCCTCATAG
The DNA here is from genome assembly GCF_000426705.1 of Spirochaeta cellobiosiphila DSM 17781. Taxonomy (NCBI): domain Bacteria; kingdom Pseudomonadati; phylum Spirochaetota; class Spirochaetia; order Spirochaetales; family Spirochaetaceae; genus Spirochaeta; species Spirochaeta cellobiosiphila. The sequence goes on along the minus strand of NZ_AUFW01000012.1, from coordinate 18,975 downwards.
AGGTCTTTTCCCATACCTTGATACTGTGATCCCTGGCCTGGAAAAACAAAACATGTTTTCATAATCGCCCCTCAAAAAAACACTCTTTATTGAACATTGGATACATTCTATTCAATTATAGTTAATTGTTCAATATTGGCATACCTTAAAAAAAGTCAATAAAAAATTCTCTTTTTTAACATTTACATTAATTGGTCTTGGCTTTATTGTTATCCTTACAAGGAGCCTTTAGGTTATTCCTTTAATATTTTTTCTGGTAGTTCTGATGAAGGATTCCCAGCCCCTTCACATGGCTGCTGAGGAGCATTCTATGTTAAGTATCAACTTAGGACTGACCCTAACGGTAGTCGGTATGACCACAGTATTTAGTTTTTTAGTACTGTTAGTCCTTATCATGTCTGTTAGTTCCACTATCATACAAAGATTTTTCCCTGAAAAAACTAATCTAGACATTAATGAAAAGAAAACAAATGATAAAAAAGTCAAAATAGCTTTGGCTATAGCAGTCTCTAAAGCTAAAGAGGAAGGATTAATTTCATGAAAAAGAAAGTTGATTTTATGGTGACAGCTTTCAGAGATGGATTCCAATCTGTCTATGGAGCTAGGGTATTTACGAAAGACTTCCTTCCCGCTGTTGAAGCAGCACGTAAGGCAGGAATTACCCACTTTGAAGCTGGTGGTGGTGCTAGATTTCAAAGCTTATATTTTTATTGTAACGAAGATGCTTTTGATATGATGGATCAGTTCAGAGCAACAGCAGGCCCTGATGCAAACTTACAAACCCTGGCGAGAGGGATCAATGTGGTAGGTTTAGATTCTCAATCCAGTGATATTATCAAACTTCACGCTGAGTTATTTAAGAAACACGGTATAACAACCATTCGTAACTTTGATGCCTTAAATGATGTAAACAATTTAATTTATTCAGGACAATGTATTCACGATGCAGGATTACAACATGAAGTATCCGTTACAATGATGGAATTACCCCCAGGTTGTGAAGGAGCTCATGAATCAGAATTCTATATCAAGTCTTTAAAAGATATCCTTGACGCTCATATCCCATTCAATTCTGTTTGTTTTAAGGACGCTTCAGGAACAAGCCGACCAACCAAGGTTTACGATACGATCAAAGCAGCACGAAAACTTCTTGGTGATAAAGCCCATATTGTATTCCACAGTCATGAAACAGCCGGTATTGGCGTTATTGCCTACAAAGCAGCTCTGGAAGCAGGGGCCAATCAGATAGATTTGTCTTTAGCTCCCGTATCTGGAGGAACAGGACAGCCTGACTTAATCACTATGTGGCATGCCTTACGAGGTTCTGAGTTTGATTTAGGAATTGATATTAACAAGGTTATTGAAGCAGAAGAAGTCTTCAAGAATTGTATGAAAGACTACTTCCTTCCCCCAGAAGCTAAGGCTGTAGAACCATTAATACCTTTTAGTCCTATGCCTGGAGGAGCTCTTACTGCGAACACTCAAATGTTACGAGATAATGGTTTGATGGATAAATATAGTGAAATATCAGCAGCCATGGGTGAAGTTGTCACTAAAGGTGGTTTTGGAACGTCCGTAACTCCTGTTAGTCAGTTCTACTTCCAACAGGCTTTTAACAATGTGATGTTTGGACCTTGGAACAAGATTGCAGAAGGTTATGGTAAGATGGTCCTTGGTTATTTTGGTAAAACTCCTGTTGTACCTGATCAGGAAATCGTCAAATTAGCGGCCGATCAATTACAATTAGAACCTACTACAAAAAGCCCAATAGATATCAATGATGCCGATCCAGCAAAAGGAATAAAGGCAGCCAAAGAAATGCTTACATCCAATAATCTTGATGTAACAGATGAAAACATTTTCATCGCTGCGGCCTGTAAAGAAAAAGGAATCGCCTATCTACAAGGCAATGGACCTGTTATGGTTAGAAAAAACCAGGAAAAACCAGCCTCAAGCGGTACGGGAAGCCAGAATGGTTATACCGTTGTTGTGGAAGGGGAGAAATTCTCTGTTGATTTTAAAGACAACAAGGCTTTTGTTAATGGTAAGGCGATGGATTTCACCATCACAGAAGGAATAGATAGCCCTACGGCTTCCAGCAGTGAAGGAAGTTCTGATGGTGAGGCCATTGAAGCCCCCATGCCGGGTTTAGTTCTTCGCATCAATGTATCCGAAGGAGACAGGGTTGAAGAAGGTGATGTTCTCATCGTTCTGGAAGCTATGAAAATGGAAACACCCATTTCAGCAATAAAAGCAGGAACAATCAATAAGATTAGTGTTGCTCAGGGAGTTCAAGTAACTGCAGGTCAACATCTCATTGAGATAGGATAGGGAGATAGCATATGTTTGACAGTTTATCTAAATCCCTATTCTCATTATGGACCTCAACAGGTTTATTTGGTTTTATTCAACCAGGAGGCTGGGGTAACTTCATAATGATTGTTGTGGGCTTTGTCCTACTATTCCTGGCAATCAAGAAAGGTTTTGAGCCCTTATTACTGGTTCCCATTGGATTTGGTGCTATTTTATCGAATATCCCCTATGCCCAAATAGCAGAGCATACAGCATATTTTTTGAATGATAATGGTGCTGTTATCTTCGATGCGGCTCATCATACCATTATCAGTGAGTATGGTGGATTCATTGGACAATTCTACGATATGGGAGTGGCCTCTGGTCTTTTCCCTCTCATTATATTCATGGGTGTAGGAGCAATGACAGACTTTGGACCGCTCATTGCCAACCCTCGGACCCTATTGTTGGGAGCAGCCGCTCAATTCGGTATCTTTATGGCACTTTTAGGAACAGTGGCCCTAGAAGCCATTCCAGGATTTTCTTTTGTCACCTCCTCTGATGGACAATCTCTAGCCCAATCGATACTTCATGTTGCCGCATCCATAGGAATTATTGGTGGTGCTGATGGCCCGACAGCTATCTTTACATCATCTAGACTGGCACCAACCTACTTGGGGCCCATCGCAGTAGCCGCCTATAGCTATATGGCTTTAGTGCCTATCATCCAACCTCCTATTATGAGGGCTTTAACCACAAAAGAAGAACGTCAAATAAAGATGAAGCAATTAAGACCAGTATCAAAGACAGAAAAGATCATTTTCCCTTTACTGGTTCTCATTCTTTGTATAATTCTTCTTCCTAGCGCAACTCCTCTTATTGGAATGTTGATGTTTGGTAACTTATTAAAAGAATGTATGGTAACAGACCGTTTGTCAGATACAGCACAAAATGCCTTAATGAATACAGTAACAATTATGCTAGGATTATCTGTCGGTTCCAAAATGCAGGCAGAAGTCTTCCTTAATGCCACTACCCTGGGTATTTTAGCTCTGGGATTAGTCGCTTTCTGTATTGGTACCTCTGCCGGGGTATTATTAGCTAAGTTAATGAATAAACTAAGCAAGACACCTATTAACCCATTAATAGGAGCAGCTGGAGTATCTGCTGTTCCTATGGCCGCTCGAGTGGCTAACAAAGTAGGTCTTGAAGAGAACCCAAGTAACTTCCTGTTAATGCATGCCATGGGCCCTAATGTAGCAGGAGTTATTGGATCAGCTGTAGCCGCGGGAGTTTTATTAGCACTCGTCCCCATATTTGGAGGATAATATATGCTTATATGGTTATTTGTCTTTATCATAAGTATGGCGGCTTTAGTCATAGCTTCAGACAAATTCATAGAATCTGCTGAACAAGCAGGTATAGCTTTAGGAATGCCAACCTTTTTGGTTGGCGTTCTTATAATTGGTGTGGGAACAAGCCTTCCCGAATTAGTATCCAGCCTATTTGCGATAGCAAAAGGAAGTTCGGAAATTGTTGTCGGGAATGTACTTGGCTCCAACATCACAAATATATTTCTCGTACTGGGTATTGCAGCCATCTTAAGCAAACGTTTAACCATAACCCATGACATTCTGAATATTGATTTGCCCTTTATTTTTGGTTCAGCTTTAATGCTTTATCTTTTTATGAAAGACGGGCAAGTCACCACAGGTGAAGCCATATTCTGTTTGATTGTTCTGGTTGTATACCTCTTTCAAAGCATATCTGGTGATAATCAAGATGTGCCGGAAAAGGTTAAAATGACAGCGTTGGGAATAATAACACTCGTGATTTCACCTGTTGTTATCTTTTTTGGGGCTCAATATACAGTGGAATCTGTTATCCATATTGCCACAATAGCCAAGATTCCTGAGGAAGTTATAGCCCTAAGTGCTGTAGCTCTAGGAACGAGTCTACCAGAGGTAATGGTGACCATTTCCGCTGCAAAGAGAAATAATGCAGAGATGGCCGTAGGAAATGTAATTGGGTCTAATATCTTTAATTCGCTTGCGGTTATCGGAATACCCGGGTTAATAAGTACCCTTAAAGTTCCCCAGAGCATTATTGATTTTTCCCTTCCTATGTTTATGGGAACAACTGTACTCTTCATTCTGTTAACCGTTGACAAGAGAGTTAATAGAGGAGAGGGAGCCTTTTTGGTCGTCCTATACGGTTTTTTTATTGGAAGGCTATTTCACCTCATCTAGCCTATTCCACTGGTAGTTATCCCAGTCCATTATCTCACAGGGTTTAAACCGGTCTTTGTAGCTCATAGATCGGTTTTCCTTTATCCAGAATCCCAGATTATAATGTCGCTTTCCCCATTTCTGCCCTAACTTTATCTCGGTTATCACACTGAAGCTTCCTAAACTATACTGGGAATAATCCGGATCATAGACAAAGTAAACACTGGACAATGATTCTTTACCAAAATCCAGGAACCCAAAAGCTACCAGGATATTATCCCTGTAGTACTCTATGATTCCACAAGGAGCCGCAGGCAAGTAAAAAGATTGCTTAAAGGCTTCTTCATCCTCTTCGTTGTGGAACTTTATCAAAGAATGTTTTTTATAGATCTCAAAATGCCTTTCATCATAACGCAAAGGATTTACGATGACACGGGTATCAGCATTCTTCTTCATTACTCTTCTCTGACTTTTGCTTAGATTTAATTCGGGGATAACCGTTCTTATGGGGATACATTTACGACAAAATCGACAGGCAGGTCGAAAAAAATAGGCCCCAAACCGGCGCCAGCCTGCTTCAAACAACTCATCCAGTTCGACTTCATTAACATCATAGGCCAAGAAATATTCCTGTCGATATTCTTCTCCTTCAATATAGGGACAGGCTGAAGGATGTGAAAACTTAGGCTTCTCTAGGTATTTCATAGCTTTCTATTCTAATCTATAATTCTTTTTATGGGTACAGAGCTCTTATCACCAGCTGGTAGTTTTAACACAGCGATTTATGCCGTCCAGGGAGGAGCAGATGCTCTGTACTTAGGACTCAAACAATTTAGCGCAAGACAGAAAGCGGAAAATTTTACTTTAGAACAAGTTCGTAGACTCAAAACAGCCAACAAAGGGACCTCCCTTTATCTAGCGATCAATACCATTCACAGCAATGAAGACCTTCAAAACCTGACGGAATTGTTACCTCAAATCACGAAGCTCCCTATAGAGGCTTGTATCATCCAGGACTGGGGTGTTTATCACCTATTAAAGAAGAATTATCCCCATCTGCCTCTCCATGGATCTACCCAAATGGCCGTTCATAATGTCAACGGAGCCCAGTTTCTCTATGAAAATGGTTTTACCAGAGCCGTTCTGGCTAGAGAGCTCAAGATCAGTGAGATCAAAAGAATCAAAGAGGCTGTCCCCGAATTAGAATTGGAAGTATTCATACATGGGGCCTATTGCTATGGATTTTCCGGTCTATGCTTAGCTTCAGGATTGCTGATTCACAGGTCTGGCAATAAAGGACAATGCGGTCAGATCTGTCGAACATGGTTCAATGACGATCATAAAAAGAAAGCCTATCACTTCTCCGGAAGGGATATCTTCTATGGCAAGAAAATACAGGAATTAGTCCAAATCGGTGTCACTAGTTTGAAGATCGAAGGCAGAATGAAAAGCCCGCAATACGCCTACCACTCTGCGGCTTATTACCGTAATTTACTGGACGACAAGCTGGAGGAAGCCCAAAATCATGAAGAGGAATTAAGGCTCTCCTTCCAAAGATCGACCATGGGGACCTTAAAAACAACCCCTGAGAATCCCGGTCATGAAGGATTACCCTGTGCTGTGATAACAAAAAAGACCCCTAATGGGTATCAATATAAAAGACTGAAGCAGTTCAAGAACCATGATGGGTTGATGTTCCTCGATAAGCAATACTCCCCCCCAAAACGGGTTGGTTTTGCAGCTCAATTAGACAAATCAGGAAAGCTCATAAGTGACATCAACATACCTATAGACACATTGCTCTATCATATATCTCCACAAAACAGAGCGGTCAAAGAATATAAAGACCATTCCTATAAGGTCTATAAAACAGAGATAGAAGCAGATATCACCTTGGAACAGGAGGACTTACTTACGATCAAGACGGACAGCTTTGCATGGCAAACCCCCATTAGCAGAGAAGATGCCCGGGGAACACAAGGCTTAGCCGATGTAATAGCCGAGCAATTCAGTAAATCAGGGACCTCCTTTTATACTTTGAAACCAAGCACTATAGATCCCCAATTCAATAAACTCTTCATCCCACCAAAAGATCTAAAACGAATAAAGAATAGCTTCTATGAATACATAGAGTCCTATTATTTGAAAGAAGGAGAAAAATTAAGAGCTTCCTTAACCAACAGAGCTTTACCACCACAGGAGCTATATACCACACGAGCCAGAATGGTTGATCCCCAAACGGAACTCCCCTTTTATGTGGATCTCAATAATGTAACAGAAGATTCTATGTATCAAGAAGATGGTCGCTATTACCTACCATTGGCACCTGTCATTTGGAATAGTTCCTTATATTTCAACCATTTAGAGAACTTCATTAGTACCTTGAAGGCTCCTATTGTCCTTGGATTATCCAATCCTGCTCACCTTCATTGGGCTGTACATAATAAAGAAAGAAATAACATTTTCTTTTTTATAGATTACGGGCTGTATGCAGCAAACTCGGAAAGTCTGTCCTTTTTTGAAGACTTGTTGGGTGATAAGCTTCTTTTCATTCTTCCTTATATAGAGCTTAACCCTTCCCCTTTTAATCCCCCTCTGTTCATAAGCAGGGTTTGTCAAATCAAAGAGAATCATCAAGGAGCTTGTCCTCAAAGTTGTCCCAGAAAGGGTAAAAAAGGTTACACCCAACAGGGCAAACAGTTTACACTTGTTATTCAGGATTGCATTAATTATTTGTTTTCTGAAAAGAATAATTGATTATGTAACATTAAATATTCAACTATTGACCGAGCTAGTAAGCTCAAGGTAGTATTCATCTGACGTTCAAGGAGTTAAAATTGAAAGCCTTTATACAATCTACAGGTTATTATGTACCTGATTATATACGCACAAATGAGGAATTATCCTCTATGGTAGATACCAATGATGAATGGATATACTCCCATACAGGAATTAGAGAGCGCAGAATAGCTGGTCCCGATCAAGCAGCCTCTGACTTAGCCGTAGAAGCCTCATTAAAAGCTATTGAAAAGGCAGCCATAAGTGCTGATGATATCGACATCATTATATTGGCGACTTCCACTCCCGATCATAATAGCTTTCCCTCTACAGCCAGTCTGGTACAGGATAAGTTAGGTGCCAGAAATGCAGCGGCTATGGATATATCAGCAGCCTGCTCTGGATTCGCATACGCTCTGGAAACAGGCAAAAACTTTATAGCATCCGGTTCTTACAAACATGTATTAGTGATAGGTACAGAGGTATTCTCACGAATCATTGACTGGACGGATAGAGACACTTGTGTACTCTTTGGTGATGGTGCAGGGGCGGTTGTCCTTTCTCAACAGGAAAAAGAAGAATCCTATATACTTGATTCCATTCTTGGGTCTGATGGATCTGGAGCCCCTTATCTCATAAGAGAAGCGGGAGGAAGCCGTTATCCTAAGAACGAAACAGACAAGAGTCCCTTTGTAACCATGAATGGTCGCAGGGTTTATAACTTTGCCGTTAAAGTCATAGGTAAGACAATACTTGATCTACTAGACAGAAATAATTACACCATAGACGATATTGATTATATTGTTCCCCACCAGGCCAATATTAGAATCATTGAAGCTTGTGCCAAACGAACCGGAATCCCTTTAGAGAAATTCTTTACCGACATGGAGTTCTATGCGAACACCAGTGCTGCTTCCATTCCTATCGCCTTAGGTGAAATGGAAGAAAAGGGCTTACTTCACAGGGGTAACCTTATTATAACCGTTGGATTTGGAGCAGGTCTTACTTATGCGGGAAACCTTCTCCGCTGGTAATTCACCAATCTTTTTGTTTGATTTCTGACATGCCTTGTCCTAATATTGAATTATCAATAAGGAGAAACGAGGATAAATGTCCAATACAAGAGGCTATATTGAGCTGAAGTTTGGCCCAAGATGGAAATATATTGCACCAGCTAGAAGTTTTATCCAAAACTTTCTAGCCATTGCAATAGATAACACAGCCAAGGCCGATGCCATAGCAATGGCAGCCAGTGAATTATTGGAGAATGCCGTTAAATATGCCCATGGGGAAGAAACAGGAATCATCGTACAAGTCTTTCCAGACGAACAAAGAATAACAGCCTCGGTCACCAACAAAGGTGACAAGTCTTCTATAAAAGAACTAAAAGCCATCTATAGTCGTATCAATGAAGGTGACCCTCTGGAAGCCTATGTATCCCAAATGAAAATCGCAGCCACACGGGAGGACGGAAAAAGCCAACTGGGATTAGCCAGAATACGCTATGAAGTGGGGGCAAAGCTTTCTATGGAAACGAATGAGGACGATATGATCACCATTACAATCGAGGCCGACTGGTCCAATACAGGAGATTCTTCAAATGAATAAGCTACAAATAGAAAATATCAATGAAGACAGGGTAAAAATCCAGGTTGAGGATATTGATTCAGGATTACGATTAATTTTTGAAGGAGACATCGATATGCAGGATCCCAGCCAGATACTGGATCCCCTCTTTGACAAAATCCATACCGGTGCCTGTGAACAAGGTTTTGATTACATAGAAGTTGACTTCAATAAGCTCAGCTTTCTCAATTCCAGTGGAATCAAAGCCTTAGCCAAGTGGATAATGAAAATGGCCTTATTATCAGAGCATAATAAATACCTGATCAAAATTATTCATAATAAAAGTATCACATGGCAAGTTACCTCTCTACCAACCTTAACTTACCTAGTCCCCGGAGCCGTTACCGTTGAGTAATTAATGAATTCATTTCACCTGTTCAGCTTTCTACCAATCCTTATATTTACCACCCTAATATGGTTTGAACGAATACTGACAAAAGGACATGACAAAAAAAGTAATGCCCTCATTGGTTCTACTTTATTCATGGTTGCCAATGGACTACTTCAGGCGACATACGATCATTTTCCACAGGAGTTATTATTTCTCAACACCCAAAGTATCATGACCTTTCTCTATCTTTACTTTATCGGACTTGCGACCTTAGAGTATTCCATACATTCCAAACGAATAGATAAAAGTTACTTAAGCGAAGATTTTAATGACAGGCTTAAGTATTTAAAAATCCCTTTCCTTCTGCTAACAGTAATACTTCTTATTTTATACATAAGCCCTCCCCTTAGATTAAATGAACAATACTTATTTGGCCTCTATTATAAATTTGCTTCAGAGCTCAATTTGGCTAAGGGAACTATCTATCCCTATTACACAAAATTATTATCAAGCTTATTTGTCTTGCTCTTATTGATTAACCTCGCTATTTGCCTATTTCAACTGTTTAATTTATTGACAGGTGTTATCAGAAAACGTAACTATCCTTTTGTCCTTATGGGACTGGTAGGGCTATACTATACGGTCGTCATCATACAAAAGGATGGGACCACACATATAAGCTTAATACCTTTTTTTATCCTTAATTCCGCTTACATAGTAAGGGTTGTATCGGAGTACTTCTTTTGGAATAACTACCATTTACGAAAAGAACTCAAACGGCAGGATGAAAGGGTTCACAATAATACTGTCCTCTTAAAAAAGGTCATTAACAGTCCTGAAGACGAAGAGAAGCACATCATACAACACACCATAGATGATGCCCTATCCAAAATATTTACCCGGCTTATCCTCCCGGAATACCAATTCACAGGTATCATCATCTACCGCTGTAATGCTCAGAGAATTCTGGAGGTAGAAAATCCGGAACATATAACCGGATACTGCACTCCCATGAAAGCAGTAGAAAATATTAAAAACATGTCCAGAGAAAAGATCAATGAAATTATCCTAAAGACAAGCTATGATCTAGAAAAACTCGAAGACACAGAATTGAAAGACATAACGGACTGGGGAGAATCGATAGTAAAAAGGGTACTCAATGCCCCTCATGAAATCCTTATAGAACAAAACATTCCCCGCCTCTACTTAGGTCTACAAAGATTACTCTGTGCTGTTCCCATTAGCGATCACCGCAGCTTAACAGGTATGATCATTCTTTATAAAGATAGTTTTAACAAAATATATCCCAGTGAAATGGATGTCCTGACAGAACTATCTGAATCCCTGGGATTGATCTTTCAAATCATGGATGGTAAAGAATATCAAAAAGAAAGATCAAGATTGCAAAGCGAAATGGAGACAGCGAAGAATATTCAAGTTTCCATTCTACCGCGGACCATAGAGCTTCCTGGATATGAAACAGCTGCTTTTATGGAAACAGCCACAGAAGTGGGGGGAGATGTCTATGACATTATCAATACCCCCTTTGGTAATTACTTAGGAATCGGAGATGTAACCGGTCATGGATTAGCTTCAGGGATGGTTGCCCTCATGCAGCTCACTAGTCTTCATAGTATCCTGGAAGTAAGTAAACAGGTAAGTCTGGAATTTGATATTGATACCATATATGACATTGTTAATACCGTACTGTGTACAATAAATAGAGATAGAATTGGTAGCGATAAATTTATGACCCAAAACTACTTCGTGGAAAAAGAGGGGTATTTCCTCCATTCCGGAGCACATGAAATAGGCCTACTCTATCATAAAGAAACAGATAGTATTGAAGAACTAACCAAGCTCATACGTCAAACAGGATACTTGGGATTGTCAGAATATGTGAAAGCCGCCTCCTCAGTGGGAGAGTTTTTTATGAGTCCCGGAGATGTCCTTATCCTCTATACAGATGGCGTTATAGAGGCTAAAAACCAAGATCAGGAACAATTCGGTTTGGAAAGATTAAAAGATCTGCTTATGGAATTCAAAGATCTCCATCCTAAAGATATTATTGAAAAGATTAGAGACAGGGTAAAGAATTTTGCTAAATGGGGAGATGTCCGAAAAAACGAAGGACAATTCGCCGATGATTTTACTATGATTGTTCTTAGAAAGCTCCCCGAACAACCAAAGGGTAGTGTTCGTCTGTTTCTATAATATTGACAAAAAAGTGTATTCTCACTATTCTTGTTTCAACTTGGGGGTATAGCTCAGTTGGCTAGAGCGCTTGAATGGCATTCAAGAGGTCAGGGGTTCGACTCCCCTTACCTCCACTTTTGTGGATACAAGTTAATCATTTTACAATGATAATAAGCTCCTAAGAATCAACCATGTTGGTTCGGATGGAGCTTTTTTTTATGTTCTCATTTAAGAACAAAGGGAGAAAAAGTGATGATTCATCAGCTCAAGAAAATGTTTTCCGGTTGGAAAGCCTTTGAACTTATTTGGCTTAGCCTTTTTTCAGCCGTTGCCATACTATTAACCATAATCTGGAAGGATAATGTCTTTGGGCTTATCGTATTTTTGACAGGTGTTCTTTGTGTCGTTCTAACAGCTAAGGGGAATATCTGGTCCTTCCTGTATGGACTGGTTAATACCTTAGGTTATGCCTGGCTGGCTTATAAGAATAACCTGTTTGGCGAGATGGGATTAAACCTATTCTTCTTTCTTCCTATGAACTTTATTGGTTTCTATATGTGGAAGAAGCATTTAGCAGAATCCAGTGAAGTGGAAATGCTTAAGATGTCTTCCAAAGGCGTAGCCTTAACATTACTCGTTAGTGCCCTAGGTATTGGTCTTTTAGGCTATGCCCTATCCTTGATAGCCGGTCAAAACACCCCTTATATTGATGCAACAACGAACATCTTATCCATCATGGCGACTTTATTAACGGCTAAACGTTTTAGGGAACAATGGCTTCTCTATATTGTGCTCAATGTCTTTACAGTCATCATGTGGTCGATCCGAACAGTCAATGGAAGCCCAGATGGCCCCTTGATGATCGTCATGTGGAGTGCCTACCTGATTAATGCTTTCTATGGGTATTATAATTGGACACAGGGAGCTAAGCTTCAGGAAAAGGCCCAATCCTAATGAAGAAAATAGGTCTAACCCTTGGTAAATACGCCCCTTTTCATAAGGGGCATCAATTTGTCATTGATACAGCACTTAAGGAAGTGGACGAACTGATTGTCATCATATATGACACAGACCTCATCCCTATTCCTCTCCAAGTGCGAGCTAAGTGGATTAGATCTTTATACCCTCAAGTAAAAGTAATCGAAGCCTGGGACGGTCCCCCAGAAGTGGAAGATATCAAAGTTGTGGAAAAACAGGAAGAAGAGTATGTATCGAGCTTGATACAAGGCATTAATATTACCCATTTTTACTGTAGTGAATACTATGGAGATCATATGAGTAAGGCCCTGGGAGCTATCGATCGCCGGGTAGACGAAAAGCGTCTACACTGTCCCATATCAGCGACGAAGATCCGCTCCAATCCATATCACTACAAAGAATATTTAGATCCTGTCGTCTATAGGGATATGATAACAAAGGTCGTCTTTATGGGTGCCATGTCCACAGGGAAGTCCACTATCACAGAAGCCTTAGCTAAGAGATTCCACACATCCTTTGCTCCCGAATACGGCAGAGAATACTGGACGACTCATCAGATAGATAGGCGAATCGGTTTTGAAGCCTTTAATGATATAGCCGCAGGACACATAGAAAGAGAAGAAATAGCCTTTGCCCAAGCTAATAAATATTGCTTCGTTGATACCAATGCCATCACCACCTACATGTACGCTCTGGATTATCATGGTAAAGCTCCTGATTACTTAGCAAAAGTAGCCCATGAGAATTACAAACGGTATGACCTATTTTTCTTATGTGATGATGACATTCCCTATGATGACACTTGGGATCGAAGTGGAGAGCAAAAACGTTCTACCTTCCACAAGCAAGTCATTGCTGATCTGAAGGAACGGAATATTCCCTACATTATATTAAGAGGAAGCGTAGAAGAACGTATGGCTATAGTGGAAGATGTATTGAATCAGTACAAACCATATTCAAACTTCTATGGACAGAAGATCTAATAACGATCTTCCAGAAGAAGCCTTCCACCGGAACAATCGATGCCTCCGTTTGTATCGGAGTAATGACTTTGTCCTCCATACTCATACTTCTCTGTGATCTCAAAAGCTCGTTCTCTAACACTGGCAGGAGCTGAGTCCTATGAGGATAAATAGGATAACAAACCTAACTTTCCCCATTCCATTCACTATAAAACTCATCTAAGAATGTCTCCATAAACTCATGTCTTTTGACAGCCATTTCAGAACCGGTCTTTGTATTCATTCTATCCTTTAAAAGAAGAAGTTTCTCATAAAAATGATTGATAGTCGGTGCTGTACTATTTTTATATTCCTCTTTGGACATATTAAGCCGGGGAGGCACAGAAGGATCATAGAGTAAACGCCCTTTATAGCCTCCATAATTAAAGGTTCTTGCTATACCGATGGCTCCTATAGCATCTAATCGATCCGCATCTTGTACCACGTCCAATTCAGGGGATTTGAAGTCTTGCTCAAAGTTCCCTCCCTTAAAGGATATGTTCTGAATGATCATCCTTACCTGTTCAGTTATGGAATCCTCAACGCCTAAGGATTTGAGAAAATCAGAGGCCAAAAGAGGACCAATTTTTTCATCTCCCTGATGAAACTTGGAATCAGCAATATCGTGAAGCAAGGCACCCAATTCTACAATAAAGAGGTCGACTTTCTCCTCTTGGGCTATTCTCTTAGCTAATTGCCATACCCTATAAACATGCCACCAATCATGGCCGGCTTCGGCATCCTTCAGGGTCTGCTGAACAAAATGAGTAGTTTGGATGATCACATTATCACGGTCTATTATCATTCTAGGCGACTTCTGGCTGAATGGGCTCACCAATAGCTATAAGAAGATACGCCTGCTTTGGCTTATTAGGATGAAACACAACCTCAATTGTTGTGGCCTCTTTCAAGGATCTGGTGACACTATTTCTATAGATATTATGAACAGCAGTGATTTGCTGTCCCTCATGGTCAAAAGCGAATTTCACTCGACCTCGTCCTCTATAGAAAGAGACACCAAGTAATTGGGCCTCTTTGATCATTCCCCGCTTAGCCAGGCTCTGGAACTTATTGACACGAAATAATAATAGGATAAGACAAACAGCCGTTAATACTGTGGTTAGAAAAATAAAAACCTGTTGATTATGAGAAGGATCAAGTAACCTTTGTAAAAGCATTACGACCCAGAATATAACAGGGACTGAAGAATTAACCCCTGAAAAATAATCATACTTTATCTGATTAATAAAACTGTATTTAATCACAAAGACCTCACTCATTGAAATGCTTTTAATAGCTTACTATAATACCCCACATTACAAAAGGAGTGATATTACCCAATGCATACGAACCCCCTGATACTTTCGCTCATCCTGTTAATGGGATTTGTTACCTATAGCTACGGTGATTCCCAATACCGTTTAAGCAAGAGTGAGTTCTATTATGAAGATAATCTGGAATTGCTTCATACTTATAAATACTCGGAAGACTCCCTACTTATAGAAGAGCGTTCTTATAACGAAGCAAATGAATTAGAGAAAATCTACAAACATGAATATGATCAAGATAAAAACAGAACCAGAACAACAACCTTTGATGTAAAGACGGGACTCTTAGGCTATACATTAATGATGTATGACGATAATAAAAATAAGGTTTATGAAAATACCTTTACCCACAAAGGTAAAGAAGAAGATTCTTATAGCAATGTCTATGACGATAAAAATCGTTTAATCCAAAGTACTTATCATCATTACCCCACAAATACTGTGAATTATTATAAGTATGAGTATCCCCAGCCCCATAAGGAAATCTGTTATAGCTACGATGAGGATGATACTCTCTTGAGTTATTTTGTGACTGAATATGATGATGAAGACAGGATAATTAAGAACTCAGAGTTCACAGCCTCCGATCTGATCTTGAATTACCTGGCTTATGAATATAATGATAAGGGGCTAAAGACTACAGAAGCTTTTAAAACCCGAAGAGGCCTACAATACGTTATACGTTTTGAATACGACCAAAAGGGCAACCTTATCAAAGAGAGTACCTATGATGAAGGAAGCACCTTAGAGTCTTATAGCCTCTATTATTATGACCCTGTTCCTTTACTTAACTGATCTTGTAGCATAGAAGCTAGGGGCATTGTGCTCATGAAGAGGTCCTTGTCCATTAGTATCATGGAAGATATCTGTTAGTTGAAAACCAGCCTTAAGCTGTCCTCCAAGCTGTTCTTCTATGGTATGAGAAAATTGCAGGCCCCAATCATTACGGATACACATATCATAGACTTCCTTATCCTGAAGCGGATTAAAGGGAAGTTTGTATTTGATGCTCTTTTCGTCTTCATCGAATAAGTAGTTAACTCCTGTATCTAAACCTGCCAGGAGTATCCCCCCTTTCTTTAACACACGGTAGCATTCTTTCCAGACAGGAATCACATCTTCGATATAACAATTGGATACAGGATGGAAGATAAGGTCGAAGCTTTCATCCTGTAGTGGTAAGGGTTTGGTCATATCCGCTTGAATAATCTCAATGGAATAGCCTTCCCTATCGGCTACCATCCGTTCGCTTTCTAACTGGCTGTCGGAATAATCCAGAATGGTACACTCAGCCCCTAAAGCCGCAAAAATAGGCATCTGCTGACCACCACCGGAAGCTAAACCTAAGATCTTAGCCCCCTTGAAGTCACAAAACCAATCCTTGGGAACAGCCTTGGTAGGAGTTAGTACCACATCCCAATTATTATGAACCTTGGCCTGTTCATAAATTTCGTGAGTGATAGGTGTCCCCCACTCCCAACCTTCTTCATTCCACTTATTAAAAACACTAGCGTTTATATCTACATAATTATCTGACAAAGCGTTTACCTCCTATGATATGAGAAAACTTTGAATCTTATCCTTATCTTCTTGATTGACTAACCAATTCATAAAATCAAGGATTTTCTGAGCTTGTTCTGGTTCAAAGTTATCCTTAATAGATTGCACCTTTATTTCCATTTGTGTTTGCTTTCTAACCTTGTGTTTCCAAGAAGAAGAGAACATATAATAAATGGCCGTATGCAAACCTTTTTCTTTTAGTTTCTCCCATTCATTTTCATCTAGCCAAATTCCAAAACAGTTGTCACATCTATCAACATAGAAGCTGGCACCAAAGCCTGCTTTACTTGATACAACGGCTTTACCACAATCAGGACAAACTTTAGCGTTTTGAGAATCTTTGTCAGAGAATATTAGGGAAAATATATTTTCATCCAACCCTTCATAGGAAAAATTATTCTGGGATACAAACTTTATATAATTACGTGATGGGATCCATACACCCTTACATTCACTACAGCAATAAGCTTCTAAACTATTATCAAGCTCGATATGCTTTGATTCAAAACTAGAACAATTTGGACATTTCATATTTACCTCTCGCGCTAGTCTATAATGAAACACTTCAGATTAGCAATAAAAAGGCAAGTGTTTCATATTGACACTATATAATGAGTCATAAAGATCCTATGTCAAAATGAAACAGATAAAGCTCTTCTATGGAGTTCTTACCTAAGAAAAAGAGCTTTTATTATTTCCTTTTATTACAACGATTTAAATAATTTTAAAAAGCAAAAACATAATTTGGCACAGCCTTTGCATTATAGTAAGTGAAAAGAATAAAACTAATGCAGGAGGCATTATTATGAGATATTTAGTAAAAACACACAGTGACATTGACAGATTAGCTAATAGCATCTGGGGTGATTCCTTCTACAACAGGGAACCAGCAATCGATTTTGTAGAAAAGGATTCAGAATATCTACTTATAGCGAATATGCCAGGTGTAAGCCAAAAGGAAGTTAATCTAGAAGTACATAACAATAGATTAACCCTATCAACAAAGCGAGAAGAAGAAACAGAGCAAAAGGATGTAACTTACCTATTAAAGGAAAGGACAGGTTCATCCTACACAAGGAGCTTTAATCTTCCCAAAGACGCTGATCAGGATCAGATCAAAGCTGATTTGAAGAATGGAATACTAACAGTAAGCATTAAAAAGAGTCCCGAAGCTGGACCCAAAAAGATAAACATAAAATAAACCTAAGGAGGCAGAAAATGAGGTATTTAGCAAACAACAACAGAGCACTAGATTGGGCAAGAGACGTGGAAAGAATGATGGATGGTATCTGGGGCAATCCCTACGGTGCAAGCCAAGCTTCCGTAGACTTTGTCGAAAAAGATGCCGAATATCAGATTATCGCCGACTTGCCAGGTATTGATCAAAAGGATATTAACCTTGAGATCAAAGATGACAGATTATCTTTTTCAACAATCAAAAAGGTAGAGAAGGAAGAAAAAGAGGAAGAGTCTTATCTGATTCGAGAACGAAGCGAAGCTTCCTACTCAAGGACTTTCCAACTACCTAAAGGCATCGATCACGATCGGATCAAAGCGGAATTAAAGAATGGTGTTTTAACCATAACCATTCCTAAAAAACCTGAAGCTAGTCCTAAACGAATCGAGATTAAGTAAACGATTACAGACCGGGCTGATGCAGAAGATATTTTCTGCATCAGCTCTTTTTTTTTGCCCAACCCCATTTGTTAAGTACTCTTGTTAAGCAAAACAAGAAAAAATGAGCAAAAACCTTCATATTTCACAAAAAAACTTTCAAAAAACTTCTCGATATTCCAGAAACAGCTGAGAAGAAGCCTATGTAAGGGGAAGAACCAAAGCCCACAAGCCAAGGACCCAAGCATACCGGCTTTCACTCCCTCTCCTTACCCCCAGGCGTTGCCCGGGGAACCAAACCAAACACAAAAGGAACAAAGTGCCAAAAGCACCCCAAAGCCAAAGGCCACGGCAAAGGGATGCAAAAGGAACTGAGTTCCAGGCGAAGTAGCTAAAAGCTACCAGCCAGGTCAAAAGCAAAGTTCAAAAAACTGAACATGCAGAAGGCCGAAAGGCGAAGTATTTTGAATCAGATCAAGGAAGAAGTAAGAAGATAAAGCACAGTGTACTCCTTGTACATGAGCATTTAGCTTCTTGCTGATGACGCAGAGATTATTCAAAAGACCCAGCCGCAAGGAGAGATATACCGATGAGAAAGATAAATTACTACTTAAATGAAAACAAACTAACAGACAAAGAAGAATCAAGATTTGCCGCCCGAGTGAAGATTAAAGACACCCTTTATCAAAATGACATTATTAACATCATGGCAACGAAAAATACCACCGTATCCCGACAAGACATCATTGTTGTGATGGACCTCTTAACTGAAGTGGTGAGGGATGAATTATTATCAGGGAACAGAATCATTACGGATTTGTTCCAAGCCAGTGTAAGTATCAAAGGGGGATTTGCTACAGACTCCACTGATTATGATAGCAATGTACATTATGTAAAGCCTAACTTTACGGCCTCGGCTAAGCTTAGAAAGGACATTGTCTCCAAAGCGGGAGTCAGCAAGGTCGACCCTGGTCAGAAGGTTCCCAAGGTGAGCTTGGTCTATGACATCCGCTATGGAACTTATGGTCCCCACTATCCTATTG
>NZ_AUFW01000007.1:300000-394611 GCF_000426705.1 Spirochaeta cellobiosiphila DSM 17781 | reverse complement strand
GATCTTGTCCTGGTCTTCCATAAGAGCCTTGGCTTTTTTAATACATCATTCTCCAATACTAGCTCACCAATTTTAGCTCTCATATCTTTAAGCTTCTATCACGCTGAGCTTGTTCATTCTTTGCTTCTAACTTTAAATCATTCATACCAGCATTTAAAAAATCATCAGGCCAAGCTTGAACTTCTGATTGTTTCAAATCATTTTCTCTACAGATATCTGCAAGAGTTACTTCCTTTTTTAATATCTGTAGGACTAGCTCTGATTTCTTCTTTGCTGTCCATCTAGCTGCTTTTTCTAATGCCATATCTTTTACCTATAGATGGTCCATATTTAAGGGGGAACGCTATAATGACTCCATATGAGTATGAGTCTATAATAATTAAGACTGAAGGTAATTTATAAAGTGGTCGAACTTTTGGGTAACCTCAATTTTTATAAAGAAAAATTGTTTCTCTTGAATTGTGATTGAAAAGCTGTTCTAAAGATGACTTTTAACATCCTATGATTTTGACGGTTACGCTATAAGTGTGTTAATGTGTAGTTATGAAGATAATTGGTTTTTCTGCTGCACAAGAAATAAGAACAGGTGGTCACAAAAGATATATTGAATTAATCAGTGACATTGCCAAAAAAGAAAATGAAGTCGTTCTTTTTGGGACAAAAAAATTTAAGATAAATAATAAAAATGTTGTTGTTAGAATATTACCTAATGTTAATAAAAGTTTTTTTTCATCAACAAGTATGTTCTATAAAAAATACCTTGATAAAACACTTATAAGAAATACAGCTGATTGGATAATTATATTTGGTGAAACGAGTTTTTATGGCTCATTGGCCATTAAACAAAAAACAGGTGCTAAGTTACTAATAGCCCTAAGAAGTAATTTTGTAGAAGAGGAAATATTATCGATAAAGTATTCCTTAAACCTTCTTGATAAATTGAAATCTGTAATCCTATTGGTTAAATCATTAATCTTAGAAAAAAGAATTAGCAAAAAGGCAGATCTTATTGTATTTCAAACAGTACATGATCTTGAAGCATTTTGTAAACGTAATCCCAAAAGTACTAATGTTTGTAAAATTATACCGAATCATATTGGTGCTAGTTGGATGAATCGTGAATATGAAAATAGTAATTCATCAACTGAAATCCAAAATATACTGTATGTTGGTAGTCTTGGTTTTCGAAAGGGAATTATGATTTTATTGAAAACATTTAATTTATTATGTAAAAAATATAATAATATTAAATTAACGGTTATTGGTGATGGTCCATATAAAAAGAAAGTAAAAAAATACATATTTAATCATAATCTTCAAGAAAATGTAAAACTTCTTGGAAAGGTTAGTAACCCTCTTGAAGAAATGTCTAAACATGATTTATTAGTATTACCTTCTTTATATGACAGTTATCCTAATGTTGCACTAGAAGCATTATTAGTTGGTATTCCTATTGTTGGAACTAGTGTTAGTGGATTTAAAGCTATTTTGAATGAAACAAAATATATGTGTAAACCTGGATCAGTCAAATCCATGTATGAAATGCTGCGTAAAATACTTTCTAATCAGTTGGAATATGAAGCTCTAAAAAAAGTAATGCAAAAGTGCAAAGCCAAACATGAATTTGACTGGTCAGAAAAATTCTTAGAGCTCATAAAAAACTATTAAAAGCTATACGATATAGAGGCTGCTATTTGATAATCTAGCTGAGTATTATCATGGGTGTTCTCATAATTTTGAAAATGGTAAAAAGCAGTATCAAAAATAAAACCAAGATTATCTGTTAATTTATTATTGTAACGAAATTGGATCCGGTTCATTACTTCATCTGTTCCTGTTGGTGTAGTTTTACCTACTGCTTCATTAGAATATTCCAAAAGATCAGTTAATTGGAGTTCTCCATTGAAAAGCAAAGTATATATCATACTGATACTTTGGTCCTTGTTGCTATACCAAGTACCCATTAAAGTAAAAAGGTTAGAATCATTCCCTATCCAGTGACCCAAACTGTCCACTTCTGTTACTTTGGATTTGTATAAAGAGACAATTGTTTTTGTGTAGGTATAACTGAGTAAAGGGTATTTTTCTAAATAAAAGTAGGGATCTGTATGAGTATATTCAGCTCCCCATGTAAAATAACCATGAGAACCCCCATCAATGGTCCCTCTTATGCCAGCTAAATAGGCAATGGCATTTGGTTCATTAGCATCAGGCCATTTCTTTTGTTCTTCTGTAGTTGACCATTGGTCTGAAGATAAATGACCATAGAACATAATACCAGGTATGGGTGTGTAGTTGAGTTCTGCAACAGCTAGGATATTTGCATATTTCAAGAACCTATCCATAAAACTGGAATGAAAAACCATGAATGGATTAAGATCTCCTAATTGAGGATATTGGTTAGCTTGGATAGCCGATTCTGAAATACTAAATAATAAATTATTTGTTATTTGAATATCTGCTCTATGAGCATATAGTGCCTTATATAAATCAAAACCTAATACATCTTCATCCCATTCATCGTATCCATTATTTCCTTTGTATGTACCATCACCATTTGGAGTGGAATAATAAGATAGTAGGTCTTCATAGGAAGAGGCTTTTCCATTGCTATCGTACACCACAGGATTAATGGACATCCACATAAAAGAAAAAGTGACTGGTTTCCATTGGCTTTTAAGTCTAATAAATTCGTGGTACTCAGTAGCATCAGAAATGAGGAAGTTACCAGTTAATCCCGTTCCCCAATCCAGTAAATCTCTTCCCGCTGTTACATTCCAATTATTGCCCCCCCAACTAAAAACAGATCTTTGTAAGAACTCGAGATCTATCCATAGGTTGTAAGGTAAATTAGAATAATTACTATCGTAATACTCTGTAACAGTTCTATCATTTTTGAATACGGCATCAACACCAACATAAGCAGATTCTCCAATCAGAAAATCATTATATAATCCAAAAAAAGGAAGACGATCCGCATAGGAATAGGAGAACTCATTAATATTAGTATTTGTATGATAATAACCTTCCATGGCTATTAGGCCTGAAAAATCTAGGTTCAAACCATCTGCAATAGTGAAACGGGGTTGTTTATATATTAAGCTATTGATTTTTTTGTAGGCTTCGTTTTGGTTTACATTTAAACCAATTACATCTATTTTTTCTAATTGAGTGAGTAGCTCTTGAATGGTTACAGGTTTTGCTACTAATGTTAAAGTTCTACCTGTTGACAAAAATAGGTAATCCATTAAATCATATACTTTGGAATTATTAGGTATTAATTCTTGTGTGTTTAGTGCTGAGATTTCACTTACAGATAAAGTACTAGTTATTATAAAACTGAGAACTAAAATTTTTTGTTTCATTGTTTATCTTCCACTTCCAGTAAAGACAGTCATAACTGTTTTAAGCAAAATTTTAAAATCTAAAATAGGATTTCTGTTCTTTAGATAATAAAGATCATATTCTAGCTTTCTACCAGTATCTGAAATTGTATCTGTATATTCCATATTTACTTGAGCCCAACCTGTTAAGCCAGGTTTGACCAAATGTCGAAGATTATAGTGAGGAATCTGTTTTACTAATTCTTTTACAAATTCAGGTCTTTCCGGTCTAGGTCCAATTAAACTCATATCTCCTTTGAGAACATTGAATAATTGAGGAAATTCATCTATTCGTGTAGCTCTTAAAAACCTACCAACTTTTGTTACTCGAGGATCGTTCTTAGTCGACCATTGAGCCCCATATTTTTCTGCATCAATTTTCATAGATCTAAATTTGTATATTCTGTATTCTTTGCCCCCTTTACCTATACGTATTTGACTATAGAGAATGGGACCTTTACTTGTAATCTTAACCAAGAATGCGGCAATTATAGAAAGAGGAAGAATGATGGGGAGCATAATAAGCGATAATAGAATGTCTTCTAATCTTTTTATTACCTCGAAAAATTCTTTTGATGAACCCCTTAGGTTTTCCAGAAACCATATTTCATTAGTGGCATAAATGGGAATGGTTCTATTATATTCTTCCCAAAAGGAACTAATATTATAGAAATTGATTTTTTGTGGAATTAAATCGTATAGATTTCTTTTAATAGATTGGTACCAATTTTCACTGATAACAACAGTATGAATCTCATTTTGAGAAATAAACTGTTCTAATTTTTCTATATCTCTAAATAACACGGTTCCTTTATTTATAATTTCTTCAGGTTTATTTATTTCTTTATCAAGAAGAATTGCCACAGGTTTGTAACCGAGTTTATGATTCTTGTGTAATGATTTCACTAGTAATAGAGAGTTTTCATCTCCACCTATTATAACAACGTTTTTTATATGTCCAATATAATTAAAGACTTTGTTGAAAATAAATCTCCAAAAATAGAACAAAACAGTAAAAATAATGGACTGTAGTATTAGGTTTGTTTTAGGTGTTATACCAAACTGTGGGACTATATAAAATAAGCCCATAGATATGAAAACGTTCATCACTATGGCAAAAAAATAATTTTTATGACTCCATTTTCGTATAAGACTGTACAAATCCCAAGCATAAAACACGATACACCATACAATAAATAACCAAGTGAATGATACTATGTGTTGCCACCAAACTAAATTCGTAAAGCTGTTACCATATCTAATAAATATGGTAACAAGAAGACTAAGTTGTAACATACTATAGTCTCCCAGGAACATAAAAAACTTCTGAGTTTGTGATTTCATATTGACTACAATATATGTTATACTCGGCCAAATATCAAGCAAGGATAGCAGATGAAAATAGCCTATATAATAACACGTGGTGACCACTTTGGTGGAGCCCAAATTCATGTACGTGATATGTGTATACATTTATTAAAGTTAGGCCATCAAGTGGAAGTCATTGTTGGGAGTAGAGGTGATTTTACTAAACAATTAGAAAGCCATAATATTCCCTTTTATCATATACAAGAATTGCAAAGAAGTATTTCTCCTATAAAGGATTACGTGGCATATCGAAAAATTCGATCTGTCATTATTAAGAATAATTATGATATTTTATCAACTCATACTTCAAAAGCTGGAATTGTAGGAAGATATGCTGCACATAAGTTAAAGACAAAGGTTATTTTTACTGCTCATGGTTGGGCTTTTACTGATGGGGTCGGTGATTTTAAACAAAAAGTTTATGCAGCAATTGAAAGACATTTTAGTAGATTTTGTGACAGGATAATAACGGTCTCACGAAACGACTTTGATTTGGCTTTAAGGTTTAATGTTGCAACTGAAAAAAAAATGAAAGTTATTCATAATGGATTACCTCTCTTGGAAGAGATAAAAAGAGAGTTCAAAGAAGCTTTTACATCAGATAATCCCCTTCAAATGGTAATGGTTTCTAGGTTTCAGAAGCAGAAAGATCATTTTACATTGTTAAAAGCGTTGAAGGAACTAAAGGGCTTATATTGGGTATGTAATTTTATCGGTGATGGTCCCCTGGAAAACTCTGTAAAAAAAATGGTCCATGAATATGGATTGGAAAAACAAGTTGTATTCCATAATAAAAGAAATGATGTACCGGACTTTCTCAAAAAAGTAGATCTATTTTTACTTATTAGTAATTGGGAAGGATTTCCAAGAAGTACACTAGAAGCTATGAGAGCCTCTCTGCCAGTAATTGTAAGTGATGTAGGCGGTTCTCGTGAGTCCATCATTGAAGATAAAACGGGTTTTATTGTACCTCATGGTGACAATATTATTGTTAAAGAACGTATAGAGTATTTTCTAAATAACCCCAAGGATGTTCTCAATTTTGGATTAGAAGGTCGAAAGCATTATGTAGAAAATTTCACATTTGCAACAATGTTTGATAAGACATTTACCTTATATAAGTCTGTATTAGGAGTTTAAATTGAATATATTGATTACAGGAGCTGCAGGATTTATTGGATCTAATCTTTCAAAAAAGTTAGTAAATGATCATTATGTTATAGGAATTGATAACTTTGATCCTTTCTATTCAAGATTAATTAAAGATAACAATATAGAACCATTGAACTCAAATCCTAGATTTGAGTTCTATGAAACTGATATATTAGATTCAAAATTTAATAAAATTATTGAAACAAATAATATAGATATTATCTTCCATTTGGCAGGTAAAGCTGGAGTACGTCCCTCCATTGAAGACCCTGTTGGTTATACTAAGAATAATATTGAGGCCACTGTTAAACTAATGGAATTAGCTTCTCAAAATAGTATTTCTGATATTGTTTTTGCTTCTTCTTCCAGTGTTTATGGAAATAATGATAAAGTTCCTTTTTCTGAAAATGATAGAGTCGATTTCCCTATTTCTCCCTATGCAGCGACAAAAAAGGCTTGTGAGTTATTGACCCATACTTATGCTAAAACCAAAGACATGCGTATTGCTGCAATGAGATTTTTTACAGTATATGGGCCGGGCCAAAGACCAGATCTGGCAATAAATAAGTTTACAAGAATGATAGATGAGGGTACTCCCATTCCTTTCTATGGGGATGGTACAACAGAAAGAGACTACACCTTTATTGATGATATTGTTCATGGTTTGGAAAATGTTATGGATTGGTTACTAAATCAACCAAGAGGAACCTGGGATGTATTTAATTTAGGAGAATCACAAACAACAAGTCTTTCTTCCTTAGTTACACTTATTCAGAATGCTTTAGGTAAAAAGGCTATCATTGATAGACAACCAATGCAGTTAGGTGATGTACAAAGAACCTTCGCTGATATTAGTAAGAGTAAAAAAACTTTTGGATTTAATCCAAAAACAAAGATTACTGAGGGGATACCCTTATACGTTGAATACTATAAATCACAAAAGGAGTTATAAAATTGATCTTGAAAAAGTATGCATTAATTCTGATATTATCCATTCTTAGTACATCATTATTTTGCCAATCTTGGTCTGACATAACTAAAGGTACGAGTCTCTCAAATGAAAAAAAACCAGAAAACATTATGGTATGGAGTAAAGATCTAGATAGTTATAAGAAGATATCCCTCATTCCCAATAGTTCTGAAAAAAATACTATTGAGAAGGCCATTAAAAATATAAAACCTAATGTAATATCTGAAACATTGATTTATATTCCGAAATATAGTGATGACAATATTAAGCTTGAACTATTTAATTCATTAAGATCAATTTCAAAATTCGTAGATATAGACTATTGGAATTGGAATAAACAAAAAATGAGAGATATGTTTGACTATTCTAGAGTGATATCTAATAAGAATGATTTGACTCCACAGAATGATCCGCTTGAAGTGAATGTTAAAAATGATAAAATCTATGTTGATCAAGAAATGGAACCATTTTCAAGATTTGTGTCTGAATATAAATATCAAAGCAAAGCAAATATATTTACTTTTACTGGAACAAATATAACACCCATTAAGTATGATTGGTTTACGGCTGTAAAACCTGGAAATATGCTGACTTACTTTCAGATTTATTATGGTAGTGACTTTACTGTAATATATGGTGTAGGTGGTGTTGATGTGTTTGATGGTTTTGGAACTTTAAAAAATAAAATATCAGATCCTTTTTATTATCGGACAAATGGTCTTTTTGAATGGTATCTGGAAGAACACATAAAACCTATATTTGCAATGGAGCAAGATAATGAATAAGAGAATATTATTTCTATTGATAATTCTTACATCAGCTATCGTTCCAACTTTTGCACAAGTTTTATCTGATGTAAATGACGAGCTATATGTGGATTTGGATAGATGGTCTCGACAAGGATATATTGAAGTACCCGGGATGAAGCCACTACCAGCAAAAATGGTAATTGATTTATTACACGAAGTATACTCAAAGACTTCAGGTAATGATGCAAAGCTAGCCAGCTATTATTTGTCTGTAATAGACCGTAAGTTTGAGTTGGATACATCAATATCTCAAACTGCTAGAACGGACATTGATTCTTTTTATAGCCAAGCTAATATTGACATTTTTGCCTCTGGATTTGTATATGATAACTTACATGTTGATACTTTATCTAACCTTATGTTAATAGATAGGACGGATGGGGTTGTTCTTCCTCTTTTGCAAAGATCCATACAGGATTATACTATTGATCAAACAGATTTTTCTGTAAAAGGAAGAACGTTTTTATTATCACCAGGCTTAACAAATGATCTATCATACAATTGGAGAAACTTTTACTTAGAAACGGGACTAACACGGAATTCTTATGGCCCCGAATTAGATAGTATTGTTCTCAATCCGGGAGCTAAACAGTCCGCTGGTTTAAGCATTTATTGGATAGGTAATAATTTAACTTATACTCAAACAATAAAAACCCTTTTAGCCACTACAGATGTTGGTGGTGAAAATGTTATTATTGATTCTGATGGAACAATAGATACATATCCTGATAAATATTTTCAATTCCATTCACTTGAGTGGAGGCCTAAGTCTTGGGTAAAGATGTCCTACTTTGAGACTGTAGTCTATGGAGAAAGAATCGAGCCAATGTATTTCTTACCCTTTCAAGAGTACTTGTACACTTCCATATATCAAGGTAATGCAGATAACATATTGTTAGGAGGATCCTTGGAATTCTGGCTACCACAGGATATAAAGCTTAATAATACTGTCTATGCAGATGATCTCCATTTGATTGATATGTTGATGGGAGATTTCAATACGAAGTTTAAATTGGCAACCCAAAGTACGGTATCTTGGACACCTAAGGAATCCTTCCTAAGTCAGATCAAGTTAGGCTATACAGCAGTTCTTCCTTATATGTATACCCACAGAAAAGAAAGCTATAAATACTCTGATGAAGTTTACGTTGAAGCTTTGGACTCTTATGATTATTTAAACAATGAAGTGAACTATGTGAATTATTCACATATGGGTGAGTCATTAGGAACATCATTGGATCCTAACTCGGATAGATTAAAACTTAGCATGTCATTTGCACCAATTACGAACTTATCTTTTGACCTCTGGGGAAGTATGATGAGACATGGTAATGCTTCTGAGGGTGCTGATACTTCAGGTCATCGAGATTCTGTAGATGGATCTATCTTTGATTCTGGATATGACTATGAAAATAAGGATCACCTCTTTAATACAGCTAACTTCTTGACACAAGATGTTATAGAAACAACCTACCAAGCCGGTATCAATTTCAAATATTCCTCAGCATTCGGAATGACTGATTTCTTTGGTGGTTGTGGTTATACTTTTGAATATGTAGATAATGAAGGTGTTGTTAAGGGAGAGACAGCAATGAATCACTATCTCTCTCTTCGAGTTGGATATAATTTTTAGTCTTTTTTCTTCTTTGAGAAGTCAAACTTAAAGTCCTTAGCTATGCTAAGGATTTTTTTAAGATGTAAGTAATCCTTTATTGGATAAGCTCCATTGGCGTAATCTTCAATCATTTTACTATAAAGATCTTCCCATGTTTTTGATACTGCATCTACAGTATGGTCTTTTATATGGGTTATGGTATTAGCTTTAAACTTTTCGTATAAATCAGGATTTGATGTTATCGTAGTAATTCTATCAGCTAATTCTTCTGGTTTATCAGGATGGAATAGTAAACCATTCACTCCATCTTCTATTAGGTCTGGAATTCCTCTTGCATTAGCACCAATACAAACTAAGCCATTTACTTGGGATTCCAGAATAGTCATAGGTTGATTTTCTGTTTTTGATGCTGAGACAAATAACTTGGCAGCTTTAAAAACACCTGATTTGATCAGAGTAGAATAAGGGATAGATCCTAACATCATAACATTTGATTCATAAGGTTGATTTTTAATAATGTTTTCAACGTCTTTTCTTTGTGGACCATCACCAATTAGTAATAACTGCAGTTCTGAATCACTTTCCCATGCCTTTGCAAAGCCACGAACTACAGTAAGTAAGTTCTTTTCTTGGGCTAATCTACCAAAATATAAAATTACTTTTTCTCCAAGGTTATGTGTTTTTTTGAACTCTTTCCAATTTGTGTTATCAAAAATATCAGGACTAATTCCGTTGGATATCACTTTACCTTCTACATGGCATCCGTTTTCATGCATGGATTTTAGAGTACTAGGACTTGGTGCTGTGACTAAGTCTGCTGCATTATAGTAAAAGTTAGTATATTTCCATACAACAGGTTCAGTAGGTTTCCATATTTTATTAAACATGTGTTCATAATATGCTGGATCAGATATGAAGGTATGAAATGTACCTATTACGGGTACTTTAAGAAGTCTACCAATTTTAATACCTAAGTAAGAAGCAGTAAAAGGGGTCATGAAATGGACTAATTGAACACCTTCTTTTCTAAGCTTTCTATAAGTAGAAGTACTCCTAACTGTCGTCCATCTAAAATCTTCATAAAAAGTAGCTGGCAAAGAAGACAATCGAATGATAGTGATACCAGGATAATGAAAATCATCCTCTTTATTTATTTTTGGAGTAACAATATATATTCTGTGTCCACGATCTGCTAATGGCCTAGCCGTATTAAGGATTGCGGTAACTACCCCATTAACCATGGGATAAAAAGTATCTGTAAAAATAGCAATCTTCATGATTCCTCGCAAAATAACATAGTGATGAAGGCAAATATAACACATCGTATGCAAAAAGGGGAGTGTAATGCTATAGTATAATTATGACGAAGCAAATAAATAATAAACTAAGCCATTGGAAAAAAAGTTTTGAAAATAATGTTCTACCAAATCAAGTAAAATGTAGATTACTTACTATTATTGAAAAGAACCAATTAATAAGCCAGGGTAATAGAATAAAATCGGGTACTATCTTTGTTGTTGAAGATGACTGGGAGCCTTCAGATGTTTGGTTTTCTCAGTTTTCAGGAGTAATAATTTTAGCTCATGGCTCTCAAATATCTTATAGTTCATTGCACAATGTTATTATAAGCAACTCTGTTATCATTGAATATTGTTCCAGGCTTTCAATGATCTTTGTAGGTAGCCATTCTACTATTATACAATCACAAATAATGTCCTACAGAGAAAGTTCTTATGGTTTAGGACGCTATATCGATGTTGGTATTGAAACAGGAGGTCGGAGCATAAGTTTCTTTCCTGAAATGAATTTAGCCAATCTAAAAATGTCTGACGAAGAGTTGCCTAAAGGGTATTGTTATATTGGTAGTCACAGTTCTATCAATAATACAAAGAAAATAGTTGATTCCTATATAGGAGATTTTTCCACAGTAGATTGTGCACAAGTTGTGGATAATTCTTTCATTCTCAGTTCTAAACAAGAGCCAGTTATCATAAGTAATGGTTCTATTCTTCGCAATTCCTTAGTTCAATGGGGAGCTTGTGTAACAGATATGGCGATCGTTGAAGATTCAGCTTTGTTAGAACATAGTCATGTTGAAAGGCATGGGAAGGTATTTTCCAGTGTTATTGGTCCAAATACTGGTATTGCAGAAGGTGAAGTAACATCCTCTTTGGTAGGACCTTTTGTTGGTTTCCATCATCAGTCCTTACTGATAGCCGCATGGTGGCCAGAAGGTAGAGGTAATGTCGCCTATGGAGCCAATATAGGATCAAATCACACATCCCGAATGCCTGATCAGGAGATATTGCCAGGGGAAGGTATCTTTTTTGGGTTGGATTCCGCAGTAAAGTATCCCTGTAACTTTGTTGAATCTCCTTATAGTATCATAGCCTTTGGTGTGACTATGCAACCGCAAAGGGTTAGTCTGCCTTTCAGTTTATTTAAACATCAAGAAGAACATCCTCATGATGTTCGAGCTGACTTTAATAGAATTATTCCGGCGTGGGTTCTCTCTGACAATATTTATGGTGTAATGCGTAATGAAGGAAAGTATAAAAAGAGAGATAAATCAAAAAGGCTCCTATGGGATCATCGAATCTTTCGTAAAGAGATTGTGGATAAAATGTGGATAGGACGTGAAAAACTACTTAAATTATCTGGAAAAGATGTGTATACATACTATGATGACACTCATTTAGGTAAGAACTACCTTTTAGAGTCTGATCGTATTAGAGCCATTGAAACCTACGAATTTTATATAGAATATTACTGTTTAATGGGATATACCCAGGCTGTTCTAGAACAACCTGGTATTGATTGGCCTTACCAGAAGGACTTAATGGATAGGTTTAATTGGATGGCTAGAGGGAAAGAAAGTAATTTAAAAAGATATATCACTATTTTAACATTAATTGGTGAACATATCCTTAAAAGCCGTCAAAAGGATGATCGAAGGGGAGAGAAAATCATCGATGATTATCATGATACTCATGCTCCTGCAGAAGAAGATCCCTTTGTTATTAGTTTTAGATCTCGTCTTGCTAATGAAGAGAACAAGATTAGCCTTTATTTAGATAAAAAAGCTCAGACCATTACCTAGAAAACGTCTGAGCAAATACCCAAAAACGTCAGACCTTTTTAGGTAAAAAGTCTGACGTTTTTATATTAAGCAAAGTGATCTTTAAGAAAAGTTTTAAGATCTGCTAATGTATTTCCTAAGGAGTAAGCCTGTTTTTCCTTCTTTAGCAGGCTCTTCAGAGTTTCTGGAAGTTCTGGTTCTCGTCCTATAGCTTTCTGAGATACTTCAAGGAATTTACCAGCATGAGCAGTGGCAAGAGAAACCACATAACCAGATCCCTTAAGATATTCTGCAAGGAAGTTTTCACTGGCAAGAACTCCAACTGCAGTGTGGGGACAGATGAAACGGTTCTTCTCTTCATAGTAGCGTTTCATTGTGGATAAGGTTTCTTTATCTGAAATAGTTTCCCCTTGAATCATGGATCGCATCAAATTCCAATTGTCATCAAACACATGCCTTAATCTTTCAAAGTTACTAGGATTACCAACGTCCATAGCATTAGAGTATGTTGGTATCGATGGTCGTGGTTGGTAATCTCCTTTTTGAAGATATTCCGGTACAACATCATTAGCATTTGTAGCAGCTAGAAAACCTGATACGGGCAATCCCCATTTCCAGGCGTATATTCCGGCTGTCAAATTTCCAAAGTTGCCACTGGGAACACAGTAATAGATTTCTTCATCTAATTGTTCTTTAAGTTGTGAAAAGGCCCAAATATAATAAAAGGATTGAGGTATTAGACGTCCCAAATTGATTGAATTTGCAGATGTTAAAGGAAGTAACTTCATTAATTCTTCATCCACAAAAGCCTCTTTGACCATCTTTTGACAATCATCGAAGGATCCTTCAATTTCGATGGCTGTAATATTCTTACCCAATGTCGTTAATTGTTTCTCCTGAAGAGGGCTAACACGTCCTGAAGGATAAAGTATAACAACTTCAATATTATCTTTTTCATAAAAGGCTTGAGCTACTGCTGATCCTGTATCTCCACTTGTTGCTGTTAATATGATTGCCTTACGATTATCGCCTTTAAGAAAGTGTTCCATTACTGTAGCTAAGTAGTTTGCTCCAAAATCTTTAAAGGCTGATGAGGGACCATGATACAACTCGAGAATGGATAGTTGATCTTTAACCTTGTCTATTTTGGGAGCAAAAGGAAAAGCTTTCTGAGCAATGTCTGAAGCTTCCTTACGACTTAATTCTTCTGGCATTAGTGAGTAGGTCACTAATTCAGCAATCTCATTGATTGTTGTTTGGTGATTAAGTTCGAGAAAATCGGATTTTAAATTAATCCAATCTTCTGGAACATAAAGACCTCCGTCTGGCGCTAGACCTTGGAAAATAGCTTCTGAGAAGGATTTTTTTGCCTGATGGTTCCTTGTAGAGTAAAATTTCATATTAACTTCCTTTTGGGCCTAAAAAGGCATCGTGTACAACATTTAATGCTAAATTTCTGCTGGATTTATGTATTACAAAAGATATATTTCTTTCGCTTGAACCTTGTGCTATAGCCAGAACATTGATACCAGCATCACCAAGTGCTTTGAAAAGCTTTCCACTTATTCCGGGTGTTCCCCGCATATTCTCACCTATGATGGCTATGATTTCAAGTTCCTTTTGTAGATCAAATGATTGAATCAATTTACTTTGCAGTTCTGGTTGTAGTTTTGTTTGGAGAGTCTCCATTGCTAGATTTGCTTCATTAGCTTTACATACAAGACATATGCTATGCTCACTAGAGGCCTGACTGATCATTACTATATTGATATCAGCCTCTGCTAATGCGGTAAAAACTTTGGATGCAGCTCCAGGCATGCCGATCATTCCTCCACCTTCTACATTGATCATACAAACTTTTTCAATAGAAGCTATACCTGTAATAGGATTGGAGTGACGTTTTGGATTAGCTATTATTTTTGTGCCTGCGGCTGAAGGGTTAAGAGTGTTTTTAATAACTATAGGAATATTTTTCTCAACAACTGGAAGCATTGTTGAAGGATGGATTACTTCTGCACCAAAATAAGATAATTCCATTGCTTCCTGTGTACTAAGTTCGTTAATCACAAATGCATTTTGTACAAATCTGGGATCAGCACTCAACACACCATCAACATCAGTCCATATCTCCACCTTCTCAGCATCTAAAGCTCCGCCTACAATACTAGCAGAATAATCTGAGCCATTTCTTCCCAAAGTTGTTGTAATTCCTTCATTGGTGGCACCGATAAATCCGGTCATAATTGAGATTTTATCAATGTTTCTGAGCTGGGAGAGAATTTTTGTTTTTGTAGCTTTGCTATCCACTGCTGCATGATTAAATGATGTATTTGTAACGATTAATTTTCGGGCATCTATATAGGTAGCATCAATACCTAGAGATAAAAGATATCCCGTCATAAGCCTACAACTAAACCTTTCTCCAAAACTTGATACCAAATCTAAGCTTCGCGGACTGCATTCTTTAACTAATTCAATTCCATGGAGAATATCTTTAAGCTCCACTAAAAGCTGATTTATTTCCTGGATTTTTTCTTGTGATACTGATAAGTCATGGGCCGTTTTTATGGTGATATTTTTAATATTCTCTAGCTTTTCGTGATAGCTTTGATCACCGA
Source organism: Spirochaeta cellobiosiphila DSM 17781 (assembly GCF_000426705.1). Lineage (NCBI taxonomy): Bacteria > Pseudomonadati > Spirochaetota > Spirochaetia > Spirochaetales > Spirochaetaceae > Spirochaeta > Spirochaeta cellobiosiphila. The sequence continues at coordinate 379,617 of NZ_AUFW01000007.1, read as the reverse complement.
GTTCTGCCAAACCTGATACTTCAATTAGCAGATTTGTTATACCTTTCATTGCTGATAGAACAACAACTTGATCCTGTCTGTCTTGAATAATATGAGCCACATTTTTTATTCTTTCACTATCAGCTAGGGAAGATCCTCCAAATTTCCTTACAATCATGATTTTATCCTATAGTTTTATTAAATATTTTTATATCCTGTTTAAAATAAATTTTCTACACCATTGATGATTCACCATTCCAAAGATATGATAAGTCATGAAATATATCCGAGTAATAATGTTTATTATATTAAGTCTATTCATTTCTTGTCAGTCAAATAAAAAACAAGAGGCAGACAACACATCTGTTAACATAAGTATTCCCAATGTAGATAATAATATTGAAGGTTCTGCCTCTCATAGTTTACCTTCTTCTGTAGATAAATCTTTAGACCGATTTTTTATGTTAAATCAAGCTAGTCGTATGCTCCCATCAGAACTATACCCCTATCATAATAATGGGAAAATTTATGCTATCTATAAAGACTTAGATGATGATGGGTACTCGGATCTAATTATAATGGCTATTCAAGCTAAGTCTTGGAGTGAATCTAATAGAGCTAATTTAGGAAATATAGACCGGCTTTACCAACAAGCTAACAAAAGAAAAGCTTATATCTATACTTTCTATCAGCATTCAGGTCGTGTCATATTAGGTGACGTTATTCCTATGGGAGAGTATCAAGTTTTTGGTCAATTTGTTGCTTATTCCTTAGCCCAATCAGATGTCCCTTTTTTATTGGTTGCCACATTCCCAAATATTGAAAAAGATGAGGTCAAGGCTACTGTCTGGAAGAAAGAACGACGGCAATCCTTGTCTTTGTTCAAAGACAAACAACGAGATTTCTTCATATCACAAGTGAACAATAATGAACTACTGGATATTGTACAAATAAGAAAAGGATTTGAGGAAGGTTTAGGATACGAAACTTTTCTATCGTGGGAAGAATGGGATGGATCAGAATTTGTTGAAAAGGCTTCTATCCCCCTTCTTCGAAGTTTACGGGAATATCTTAAACAGTTGGAAATAGTTATTTATCGTAAAGACTGGAAATACTTATTATCAAATATGGTTGACGTAAATCAACTCAATAAATTAAAAGCTAAGGGGTTTACGGAAGATGAAATCATTCAAAAGCTCTTCAAAGCTGATAATGATAGTTTGTATTGGAATTTTAATCCCAGAACGGTAAATTTACCTGAGCCGCTTGAGAATCCATTTTCAATAAACTCTCATCAGATTTATACTCTTTCCTTTAGAGTTCTAACAGATGACAATGGTGAATACTTTTTCAAGGCCTCTATTAGCCTAACAAGCAACCCTTTTGGCGATCGTAAGTTTAAGTTGATCTTTGATTGACAATTAGTTTTTCACACGTTAAAGTCCCATTATGCATAAATATATTGTAGATGGTGGCTTTCCTCTTAAAGGAAAGATTAAAGCTAATGGAAACAAAAATGCAGCGCTTCCTTGTATTGCTGCAGCTTTGCTAACTGATGAAGCAGTTATACTAGAGAACATTCCAGAGATAGAGGATGTTCTTGTAATGCTAAATATTCTAGAAAAAATAGGTTGTGAAGTTAAACACTTAAAAAAACATACCTTTCAAATCAAAGCTTCAGATATTAAGACACACGAAATTCCCGTAGAACTAGCGAAAGCTGTTAGAGCTTCTATATTGTTTGCAGGTCCTATGTTAGCTCGATTGGGAAAAGTTCAACTACCTCCTCCTGGGGGAGATGTTATAGGACGCCGTCGATTAGATACTCACTTTCTTGCTCTACTAAGTTTGGGAGCAAGTATAGACCATGATGGTGCTTTTAATATATCAACCAATAAACTTGTTGGTAAAAATGTATTTTTAGATGAAGCATCTGTAACGGCCACAGAGAATGCTATTATGGCAGCTGTTTTAGCTGAGGGTCAAACTGTTATGGAAAACGTAGCTTCTGAACCACATGTTCAGGATTTGTGTAATATGCTTAATCAGATGGGCGCTAAGATTACTGGTGTGGGTAGTAATATATTAACTATTGATGGGGTTAAGAAATTAAAAGGTACCACTTATAAAATTGGTGCTGATTTCATGGAAGTTGGTTCTTTGATTGGTCTAGCTGCTGTCACAAGAAGTGAATTAGAAATTACTGATGCTGATCCACAACACTTAAGAATGGTTAGGATCGCCTATAATAAAATGGGAATTCATTGGGAAACCTCTGGATCTTCTATATTAGTTCCCTCTGGTCAGAAGATGAGAGTTAATCCTGACTTTGGTGGTGCCATTCCTAAAATAGATGATGCCCCCTGGCCAGGATTCCCACCTGACTTAACTAGTATAATGACAGTAGTGGCTACACAGATCAATGGTACAATACTTATTCATGAGAAAATGTTTGAATCTAGAATGTTTTTTGTTGATAAATTAATTGCTATGGGTGCTGGGATTATTCTTTGTGATCCCCATAGAGCTGTTGTAACAGGCCCTTCTCGTCTACGGGGAAGTGACCTTGTTTCTCCTGATGTACGCGCTGGTATGGCCATGGTTATTGCTGCTTTATGTGCGGAAGGAACCAGTGAAATTCATAATGTCTATCAAATTGAAAGGGGTTATGAAAATATCTGTGAAAGGCTTCAGTTGCTTGGAGCACGAATCAAGCGATTACCAGAATAATAAAAGAGCAGCTAAAAAGCTGCTCTTTTTTGTATTGTTTTAACCCACAAGGTTACAAGAATGAGAAGTATTATAAAGAACATGAGAATTGTTCCTATTATAGCTAATCCCAATTGAAAATATTGGAGTAGTATTCCTGTGATAAGATAAAAAGAGTAGTTGTATATGATCTCGATAGGTTGCGCTAATAGAAAGAATACTATACTGGTCACCAGTCCAAAGGTGAATAAATGTGACCATTTATTTAATCTAAAACGATAGGAAAAATATGACCATCCGATAAAGAAGATGAAAAAACTAAATGGATAGACAATTCTATTTAGTATCTCTCTCTCAATTAATACATTGTCGTAAGGATAATAAGAATGATCTCGGTAAAAATTAATTAATACAGACAAAGAGAGCTTTTTTAAGTCATCAGAATGAGATGGTAATCTCATAAGTTTCTCCACATCAATATTGAGCTTAAAACTAACCATATCAATAGGTACTTCTAATCCTTGTCTTAATATCGGGTATCTTCTATCTTCAAAAGAATCTTCATCCAATGCCCGGAGGTAAATAGAATCTTCGATGAGTTTTGCATAGGGGGATATAATATGGATAGTGATTTTATCCTTATTGTATCTATAGATATTTAGATCTTGCCAATAGGTTCCATGATTCGTGTTAACCATTTTAGAGGCTGTTATAATTTCTAGTGGTTCTGTACTATTGATGAAAAATAAATTGGTCTTACCTTCTAATTGAAGATTCTTCTTTGCTTCAGATATAAAGAAAGCCTTTTTTTTAACAGTTCCTAAGCTCATGTAATAGTATTTCTCTAAATCAAGATCATTAGGATAAGTAAGTATGAGATTCTTAAATCCATAGTAGGCTCTTATTGGGTCACCTGATAAGAGAAGATTTAAGTACTCCTTTTTTTTATCGTAGTATTTTTCATTTGATAATTCATATTCTGTAAGCTGTAACTTGGATATTTTGTCTCTTTGAATTTCTATTAAGTTATCCACAACTATGTCTGATTTTTTCATTTGTTTGGCTATTAATAAGTAATTGAGAGCGACAACAGGTTTTTTTTCTTTCTGTGATAATTCAATGAGTTTTTCATAAGAATAATAGGTTAGGTCATTTTGTAAATTCTGGGATATTTTAGCATCAACATTTTGATCAGACATTTCTAGGGAACGCTCTCTTAAAAAGAGAAGCTGTTGTATTTCTTCATCATCGGGATGCATTTGGATATATTGCTCTAAGAGATTGACGGCCATTTTGTCATTCTTATCTGCTATCGCCGATTGAGCTTGATCCAGTAAACGTTCAGACATAAGTCTTGTATAGTTATAGCTGGAATACCTACTATCCAGTACATATTGTAAATAGTTATTATTTAATGTAGCCATTCCTGTTGCAAATACCATGATTGCGAAAAAAGGGTAAATGAGAGTTTCTGTTGTTAACTTTTGATTTAAACGAGGAACAATAAAGGAATAAAGGAGCAATATTATTACCACATTAGTGGCAAAAAAATTATCTAATAAATACTTCAAAGATTGATAAAAAATAATAATTCCCGTTATATATTTACCACTTAATACTCTGGATATGGAAACAGTACTGCCAATAATCACTATGATGAAAGTTAATAAAAGGAGATATAGTAAAAAAGTGTTAACTACTTTTTTTAGCATGAGACTTCCTGGCTGTTGTATATATCACACATAATACTACTATAAGTAGATAGATAATTCCTAAATGAATTTTTTCATAATATGACGTTGGTACATACTGCCTTAGTAGTTCGCTTGTCTGGCTATAAAATAAATTCACTTGATGTAAATATATAAATAGATAGAAGTATATGCCAAAGCTAAGTACTCTATAGTGAAAGAGGTGACTGATAGTTATTGTGGATATTAGAAACAAAGGTAAACTGATATACAATATAATCTTTAAGAGAGACTGAGATCTCCATTTGGATAATATATTTATTATTTTAGAATATTCATTTATCCATTGTTGAATTAGATTAGGAACAGTTTGCAAGTGAATTAAACTAAATCTCTCTCTCCCATGACTTTTGGGCCTTGTGGATGTTTCTGTTATGGTCTGGTCAGGTTCTAATTGTAGATATCTATCATTTCTTTTATACACTATCTGATCAAAGGGATATATGACACCATTTTCAAATTGCGGGTCTGTAAGGATAAACTTAAATTGAGGCATAGGTATGAAAAAAAAGAACACCCCAATACAAATTAAAAAAAATAAAGCGGATAGGCTATTATAGCGACTACTTCTAATGAAATTAAAAAATAAAGCCAATGTTAGACTTGCGGGTGTTATGAAAATAACTAACTTAATAAACCAATTAAAAGTTAGCGAAAAATCGTAAGGATTAATTGATAGATAAATCAATGTTAATCCCAGTATTGAGATTGTAGATAGTAGATAAATTAATACAAAATATAATAATGAGTAAATTCGCCTAACCACAATAGAAGACTAACATATCGACTTTTCATATTGCAAGAAACTTATAAAGAAATGCGTTTTATTAGTTGAACGAAAGATTATCTTCAAAATCAGTAGTCTGATCTCATTTCTTGCTTTGTCCACTACTTATCCACAAGCTAAATTGGGAATTTGTGGAAATTTGTGAATTCAAGAAATTCAAGTGAATTTCGTAAAAAAAAATAGAATTCCCCTAAAAAAACTGTTATATCTTTGTGTGTAAAGGAATTAATAATTCATATTCTATGTTGGAGTAAATTATTTTTCCTAGGTATATCAATCTTACAATTATGTAATTGATAGATAATGCAGTATTCCAACAAACATTCCACAAGTTATCCACAACTATATATGAGAATTCATAGATTTATCCACAAAAAAATGTGAACAAGTACAATATCATAATTCCTACTCTTTCAGACAATAGAAACTTAATACCTAAAGATGTATGTGATTTAAAAAATAAATTAGGTTATAAAAAAAGAAACCCACTTCTAGAAGTGGGTTTTTATTATTCAAAATAGAATTTCGTCAGCTTTCTTTTTCCATTTTGCCTTTTAACTGTTCCAGTAATAATTCTGCTCCAGAACTAGGATCCTCTAGAGCTTCAAATTGCTTATCAAGAGTGTCTCCTGATGTTAAATCTTCAAGTTCTTGGGTAGCATCAATTTCTGCTTCTATCTGATCTACCTTAGCGGACATTCTATCAAAAGCATCAAACGCGGAATTATTACTCATCTTTGATAGGGTAGAGTTGATTTTCTGTTGAGCTTCAGCTCTCTTAGCACGGGCTATAAGTAAATTTTTCTTTCTTTGAGCCTCTTCTATCTTCTGTTGCAGTTGGCGTAAGCTGGATTTTAACTGTTCAACAGTTTTGTGTTGGGCTTCCCATTGCCCCTTGTAAGATACTGCAATTTTGTCTATATCTTGCTTACGAATTAAAGCTTCTTTTGCTAAATCATCTTTCTCAGCCTTTACTGCAAGCATAGCTTTTCTCTCCCACTCTTGAGATTGAGAAAGATGTTCGTTCATCTGTCGTTCTAATTTTTTCTCATCAGCAATCGCTGATGCAACACTTTTTTTGCTCTCAATGAGTTGTTCATTCATATCAATAATGATCTGGTTTAAAACTTTTTGTGGATCTTCAGCTTTGCTTATTATGTCATTGATATTCGATTTGAATACTCTCTTTATACGGTCAAACAATCCCATCTTGTCCTCCTAATCCCGATACTTGCTTAATGCTTTAAAATGTTGTGCTAGAGCAAGTCCAAATGCATCTAATGAAGCTTGTAACTCTTCTAAATCCAAAGTAGCTATTTCCAGGGTATCGATCAAGATAAGATTCTCATTTTCAATAGCATAAGCACCATGCATCAGATCTGAACCATTCAATGTTAGTACTTGTTTATATAAATCTTCACGTTTCTTTGTAGGTAGGCTCATAACATTAATTCTAACAATCAATATTGGTTCTTCAAGCATTAATATTATGTTGTTTAGGCCTTTTTCCTCATCTGTTATAAGCCACATGCTGTCATCAAGATTTTCAAACGTACAATCTAGATTTATAAGATATGACTCTACTTTGTTTTTATAATCCATATTACCTCCCATACGGGACGATCTTTTATTAATTTTAACTAACTAACCAAGAAAAACTTGACCTGAGTTATCGATCGCCAGAATTGTTTTGCATTCAGAACATCTAAATCGTCCAGGTTTTGTTGCTTTTAACTTTTTTGAGCATATGGGACATTTAAAGATCTTTGGAAAAGTCCCTGTCGCTCCTGCCTTGTCATCATGGGAAAAGTACTCAACAGCTTCGTCTAAATTTTCTTTTATGTTGAAAAATTGACTAAATCCTAACAACTGGAAGACTTCGTAGACTTTGGGTTGAATCTCTAAAAGTACTAAATCTCCACCACGTGGCTTTACAGCTTTTAAAAATGCTGTAAAAGAACCAATCCCTGTACTAGATACATAATTTAGACCACCACAATGAAATATCATGTTTATATATCCAGCTTCTACTGCCTTTGTTACTCTTTTCTGGAAAAAATTAGAATTGTAAGTATCGATGTATCCCGTAAGATACAAGACGAGGCAACCTTCCACCTGATCAATTTTCTGTAGACGGATTTTTAGGGAATCGTCCTTCTCATCGTCGAATCCAGGTACAATATCGTTGTTATTCATGGTTCCCCTTCAAAAAAATAGTATAAATAGTCAGTACTTAATATTATTTGGTGCTTAGACCTTTGTCAAATGTATTAGGTTTTTTTTTGAATAAATGCAACCCTTGACCATGGCATACTTTGACTAAATAATATTAAGTAATTGTAGGAGAAGGTTAATGGAAAAAAAGTTATTAACTCTGATCATGTTTTTTGTTCCTATTATAGTGTTTGCACAAAGTAGTAGTGATATTTTGGATAGGATAAGTTTTGATTATGATATTAAATCTTTACATAATACGGATTTCCAGGAAGATAAGTGGTTAGTTCTTATTGCAGGAGTATATTCGGTAAATTTGATTGATCGTAATGAAGATAGTTATACAGTTCTTGTTGAGTTATATGATGGAGAATGGAGTGGTGAAACTGTAGAGTTGTATAAGTGTTATGTTCAATTTAAAGGGAAGGAATTTCTTTTGAATTTTCCTCCACGAAGATCTAGGACTCCTACCATTAATGAAATATCCACTAATGATGAAGTCTTAGTTCTTTGTCGATTTGTAGGTTATGATGATGAGAATATTCCCTTATTATCAGGTTCGTTGATAAAACGCATCCCTTAGTTTTTTGGGGATCTTATTTTGCTAATAAACAATAATATATAGTAATAAATGTATTGAAATAATCTATAGTATTTTAAAGGATTAAGAATAGTTTTTCCTATATTGCTTTGGCCCTTGAGAAATTTTTCACGATCAGGACGTCTTTTTCTACCTGCAATGATTTGAAAGATAGACTTTACATATAATGATAATCCTTCATTTAGGTGCTTGCGGTTTTGGTAGACCCAGGAATTAGCTTTCTTAATACCATCCCCAATTAAAAGAAAACTTGGATTACTCTTTTGTATAGCTGTTTTTATATCCTTTTCCATATTTTTAGGATAGTATCCAGAGTATCTTCCTACCATACTTATACCGGGAAAACTGCTCCTTAGATTGTTGTCTGATATTTGGGTTACTTGTTTTTTTCCACCCAAAATATACAAGGAGCGTCTATAATTTTCTAAGATACCTAATGTTCTGATGACAAAATGAAAAGGTTCATATTGTTGGGGTATATCGAGTTTTAAAAACTTCATACCATTTTGCAAACTCTTGGAAAGAGGTATGACTAATCCTGCATTTTCTAACATTCTAAAGTATTCTTTATCTCTTCTAGCCTTCATGAAATCAGAAAAAGACAGAAATATTATTTGTTGGTGTTCTTTTTTGTCTAACAAATTAAGAATAATAGGTTCCAAAGCATCAGGTGGAACAATATCAATGGGTATTCTTAAGAAATAAACTCGCTTTGCCTCTATAATGTTTTCCAACTACTTTTCTCCTGTATTATTGTTTTAACTGCTGCAGTGGCGTATAAACTAGCCGTTTCTGCTCTTAGGATATTTGATCCTAAAAATACTGGTTTGTAATTCCATGAACGCATTTCATTAACTTCCTCAGCAGCAAGGCCTCCTTCGGGACCTATGATGAGAGCAATACCTGGGTAGCTTTGGGAAAGATAGCTATGTAGGCTTTCTTGTTCAAGTGGTTCTTGATGGAAAAATAGTTTTAAATAGTTATCTGGTATATGCTCATTTAATTGACTAAATTTTATTGTCTGTCTTATAGTAGGGACTTTTGAAGAGCCTGATTGTTGTACAGCTTCTATACTTATTTTTTGCCAACGCTTTAGCTTCGATTCTTCTTTATCGCTAATTTTGGCAATGCAATATCGTCCTTCTACTGGCTGGATTATATTTATTCCCATTTCAGTGGCATGACGAATGACATCCTCTAGTTTTTTTCCTTTAAGAAGGAAGGGTACTAATATGATATTTGTTGTATTTGTTTTATTCTTATCCAGTTTGTGTATTGAAAGTTGGACTTCTCCCTCTCTGATATCTTGAATGATGAGACTGTATTCTTGATCCTTATCATCAATGCCTTTAAGTTCTTGTCCTATAGAATATCTTCTGACATTTATCAAATAGTGATATATTTCTTTATTTAAGGTGATTGTATTTTTGATTATTTTATCTGAGGGAATCAAAAGTTGTTTCATTAATAATTTCCAAGGAGACTAATATGATACTGTCTGTGACGAGGCCCATCAAATTCACAGAAATAAATACCCTGCCAAGTTCCTAAAGTAAGGCCTCCATCAACAAAAGGGATTGTAGCACTTGTTCCTGTCAATAAAGTCTTAAAATGGGCTGCTGAATTTCCTTCACTATGTTTGTAATTATTGTCATTCCAGGGTGCTACATTATTAAATAGATAGATAATGTCTTTTTTGACATCCCCATCATAGGCTTCATTTATTGTAATTCCAGCAGTGGTGTGAGGACTATACACAACACATAAACCTTCTCTTATACCTGAATTTTGTACATATGTTTCAACAGTTTTTGTAATATCTAACAACTGATCATGGTGATCAGTTGTTAGAGTCTTTACTATCATTTTCATCTACTTAATACTCTATCCATTGCTTTTTGGAGAGTGATATCATATTCCATATCATAAACAGGGAGTGGTTCATTTGTCACTCGACTATTTTCAACAAGTATCATTCTTTTTATAAGACGCTCTTCTAGATTAATCCCTTCTTCTACAAGGTTTTCATAGAAATTATGTATCTGCTGTGTAGTCGGGTTATGATTTGCTTCTATGAATTGAGCGATTCGATTATCTTGTAATAATGTCTGATAGTTTTTTAATTCCTCTTCACTCATCTCTGGTTCCTCTACAACAATATCAGGATTGATACCAATCTTATCAATATTAACATCATTAGGTGTGTAATATCTTGCCACAGTCATCTTAAAGCCTTCTTCTCCAAAAGGGATAATCTGCTGAACAGAACCTTTCCCATAGGTTGTTTTTCCAACTAATTCTGCTCTATCTCTATCGCCTAAAGCTCCTGATAATATTTCTGCTGCTGAAGCACTTCCTCCATCTATAAGTACTTCTATGGGAATATTGTCATTAACAATTTTGGTCTTTGATGCCTTATATATATGGTTTTCACTTTTTATCCTGCTTTTAGTGCTCACGATGATACCGTCACTAAAAAAATAGTCAGCAGTTTTTACAACTGCATCCAGTAATCCTCCAGGATTATTTCTTAAATCGATAATAAGCCCTTTGTAGTTTTTATCTTTGAATTCTTTTAGTGCTTCTTTGACCCTGTCTGCGGTGTATGGTGTGAACTGTATTATTCTTATATATCCGATGTCATTGATCATGGCATGTTTTACTGTTGGAACTTCAATCAATGCTCGTTTTAACTCAACATCAAAGGATATTGTACCGTGTCTAAGTATGGTTATTTTGACAGAGGTGCCAGCTTCTCCTCTTAATTTACTAATCACGTCATCAACAGTTAGGTCATTAATGGGCTTCCCTTCAATTTGTGTGATGTAGTCGCCAGTCATTAATCCTGCTCTGAAAGCGGGCGTATCTTCAATAGGTGATACTATTTCTACATAGTCTGGATATTCCCGATATTGTGGATCAAGTTTTTTAATATCAAAGTCTTTTCCTTTTTCTATTAATTCTTTTTCAAGAGCAGCTTCTCTTAATTTTACAGCTCTGGGATCTGGCTTTGATATATACAGACCTACTCCTCCAAAAGTTCCTTCTGTGGTATCGGCAAAATCTGACATATCGTCTTCTGTCAGAAATAACGTATAGGGATCATCCATAGATTCGAACAATCCTTTCATAGCTCCTTCAAATAGAACTTCTGGATCCATTTCATCAACGTAATTGTTCAAAACAAAGTTAAAAACACTTTGAAACATGGTTCCATAATTATATATGTTCTCTTGTTTATCATTCTGGCTCTGGGCGAATGCTTTTGGTGTTAACATTAAAAGGGCTATAAATAAAACTGAAAATGCAGTGATGCCCATCCATAAGAATTTTTCATTTTTTAGCTTCATCAAATACTCCTGATTTTACAGCCTTGACCGTAGAGGGGTTCCTGCATAAACTTTAGTACACATGAGCACAAAATCAACACAAAGATTCATCATTGCTATTGTAGATTTGTTAAGGACCATTATGTTATTTCAATGGGCCATGGGCTATATCAACCCAAAAGGAAATACTATCCTATCTACAATCGTACTAACTGTCGGGGTTCCTCAACTGGTCACACCTGCTCTTTTATTCTTTACTTGTTTCGTTAGAAGTCAGTTGTTCAAATATAATAGAATATTAGTCTTTTCTAAAGCCCTATCTGTAATAACTGAATTTTCATTAATACTTGGCTTATATAGAGCCTTTATGCTAAGAATTACAAATAATGGTATATTATTTATTAACATCTTACCTTTGTTAGGTATTGTGGCCTTTGACCTATTGTTAATGACAGCACTATTATTTAAAGTATCTGATCCCAAAATAGATAAAATGGATACGAATCAATTACCTGATTGGACAGAAACACCTTTGGAGGATGACTGATGCATATTATACCCATAGCGAGTGGTAAGGGGGGTGTTGGTAAGTCAACTTTGTCTGCCAATCTAGCTATTGCTTTAGCAGAAACAGGTAAAAAAGTTATTTTGACTGACTTGGATTTAGGAGCTTCTAATTTACATCATATTTTAGGAATAAGAGCCATTCCTCAGGGTATTGGCAATTTTTTAAGTAATTCTAAGTTAGCTCTTAATTCTTTGGTTATGGAAACGGAGTATGCTGGTTTATTCTTTTTACCAGGAGACTCTGAAATTCCGGGTGTAGCCAATCTTAAGGCTAGTCAAAAGAGTCGTTTAATAAAAGCTCTTAAGGGCTTGGATTGTGACTTTTTGATACTTGATTTGGGGGCTGGTAGTAGTTTTAATACGCTGGATTTTTTCTTAATGTCCAGTCATGGTATCATAGTATCAACACCAACCTTAACAGCCACTCTTAATGCTTACTTGTTTCTAAAGAATACAGTATTCAGGATATTATCGGCTTCCTTTAAAAAAGGGTCTATTGCAGCTGATCAATTAGATAAGGCATTTCAATCGATTTCTGGTTTACAGAAGATATATTTGCCTAAATTCCTAGAGACCATTAGAAAGGAAGATCCTGAAAGTTATAATAAATTTTATGAAAAAATAAAGCATTTTCGACCAAGATTAGTCTTCAATATGCTTGATGATCCAAAGGATGTGGATAAAGCAGACAAAATTCGAAGAAGTACTAAAGAATATTTAGGCGTTGATCTAGAACACCTTGGTATTATCTATCGAGATGAGATTCAAAAAACGGCCTTAGGTAGTCGTTTACCGATAATAGTATATAAACCCCAATCAATTGTTGCACAAGCTATGTACAGAATCGCCGATAAAGTTCTCCAGTTAGCAGAAGAGGATGATGGAAATTTCGAAATTGATTCAATTGATGATACCTATCTTGAAGCGGCTTATGAAGCGGAGGTTGATTTCAATGCAAAATTACAAGATGTGGAAGCCTTATTAAATACAGGTGCTCTTACCATGGGAGATCTTGTTGAAACAATAAGAGTTCAACAATTAGAATTGAATCAGATTAAAAAAGAGAATTTATTGCTGAAGTCTAAAATCCTGAGGGCTGCTAAACAGGGCTTTAAAGTTTAGTTACAGCGGGAATAGAGTAGTATGGCTGATAAATTGAAGGGGTTTCTTACTTTAGAAGTTGATGATAAAGAATTAGAAGCCTACCTAATTTTTGTTGAGGATCCTGATGGTGATGACATTACCTCCCAGACCCTTATGGAGCATCTTAAAAAAAAAGGTGTCATCTTAGAATCAGACACTAGCGTTTATGATGATTACCTAAAGGTTTTAAGAAAGGACAAAAGGGTATTGGCTGCTTCTGGGACCGCACCCACAGAACCTGTTAAAACAGTAGTCAATTGGACAGAGCAGCAAACTCCACCGGAATTGCAAGTTGAACAAGATATTCTCTTAGGTGCTGCAAAAGCTCCTGCGGTTTACAAAATCATTATAGAAAAAGTAAAAAAAGAAAAACTAGTTGATAAGAAATCTTTGCCTTTCTTAAAAGCTAAACAGGAAAAAGTTTCCTTTATAGAGAAAAAAGAGATCAAAGAAGCTGTAACTGTGAATGATGCAGTTGTAAATGCTTTTTATGTTGATACTAACGATATTATTGCAAATATTGTATCTGGTTCTCCTGGTTCTCCTGGTTCTCCTGGTAAGAATGTATTTGGTAGGCCAATTCCCGCTCCCTCTTTAAATGATGATAGCATTCTTCCTGGTAATGGCGTTGAAGTTAGTAAGCACTCAATAATAGCTAAGACAAGAGGTTTTGCTAGAATAGGTAGTAACTGGGTGGATGTTGTTCCCTTTTCTCCTCACGCATTTAATTTTTATTTATCAGAAGATAATAGTACCTGTTATTTATCTATCACAACTGGTTCTCCCGAAAGTAGTCTTCCATCCAAAGAAAAAGTTCTGACTTCACTTCATTCTCTTAAATATCCCAAAGAGTTCTTAAAAAATGAAGATAAGATTTATGCTTTAATAATCAAGTCCATACAGAATAGGAAAAGTTATAAAAAGGTATGCATTTCTCAAGATAAAGATTGTGAAGTTTCTGTAGATATTTCTACTGATAAAGTAATTGCATATCTAAATCTACATAAAGGTGTGGGCAAAGGAAGTCCTCTTGATGTAAAAAAGCTAAAAACCCTAATACAATCGTATCAATTTAAAGATGTTGATTTTGACAAGATCAATAGGGATCTAAAAAATTTTATATCATCCAAAGAAATGGTGTTAAAAAACTATGTTATTGTAGAAGGAATAGCTCCAACCCAAGGAGAATCGAGGTTTTTAGAATTTAAGCTTGATTTTATGAGCCAGAAAGAGTTTAGCAAAATAAGAATTGAAAATAAAAATTTTCCTATAAATTATTTAACTAAAGCATCATATGTTACAAAAGGTAAACAATTAGCACAATTTTCTGTTCCTAGTGGAGCAAAAGTTGTGGGAACAACTGGCCGTGATATTTTTGGTAAAGAGATTCCAGGTATGCCAGGAAATGATCCTGATATTGTGATCGTCGATGGTCTTCGAATGAATGGTAATCATCTTATTGCTTCAACTGATGGACTGTTAGTGATAGCAGAAAAAGAAGAAAGTATCTTTTTATTGGTAACAAGTTATAAGAATGCAAATATAGAAATCATAGTAAGTGAAGATAGGCTTAGAGCTTTTCTTAATATTGATAGACCAGAAGGTAGTGGCCTGGGTATAGATATGGAAATGTTAACAAATACGTTAACTAAGGCTAAAGTAAATAATGGTGTAGACAAATCAAGATTAGAAGAAGCTTTAGATATTTTTATAGCAGGAGGAGAAGTTCGTAATTTTTTAATCGCACAGGGAACTCCTCCTTCTAATAGTTTTGAAGGTAGAATAATCTACCAATTTCCAGATATTAAAGGCCTGTTACGAAAAGATAACAAATTCAACATCCCTGTAAAAAAAGGCCAGCATCTTATTGATGTTAGGCTTTCTGATAGTATTGTTGAAGGCAAAGATGTCTATAATCGCCCAATACCTGGTATAAGTGATGAAGATTTCTCTATAGAAATAGGGAGAAATATTACTAGAGAGGACTCTGATAGTGTTTATTCCTTATTTGCAGAAAATGCTGGAGAGTTGATTTATGAGGATCAACGTATTTATATACGGGATTCAGAGTATATAGATGGAAACCTTACCCGATCAAAAGGAAAGTTACGTTTTCCTGGATCGATTATTATTAAGGGTGATATAACACCTGGTTCTGTTGCTATTGCAGGAGGTGATATTCATGTCTATCAAGGAGTTCAAAGTGCTCTTCTTTCAGCAGATGGATCAATTATCGTCAAAATGGGAGTGAGAGGTCTTGGTAAGGGGGTTTTGAGGGCCAAGAAGCATATTAATTTATCTTTTGTGGAAAACTCGACTCTTATGTCTGTAGGTAATGTTAATATAACAAAGTCATGTTTGAGAGTTAATATTAATTGCAATGGCCGTATTTTTTTAAATAAAACTCAGTCTTCACTTGTTGGTGGAGTGATCAAGAGTAGAAGAGGTTTAGAAGTCTTAAACTTAGGTTCTGAATCTGCTGTTACAACCAGGGTCTCTTTTGGTCAAGATTACTTAGTTGAAAATAAAATTGCAGCAGAAGAGCGGGATATTGAGAAGTTGAAACAAACTATATTAAAGATAGATCAAATAATGGTAGCCTATGAAAAGAATCAAAAAAAGGAAGGTTTGGATAAAATTCGAAAGCAAAAAGTAGATATTATGAAAAAAATGGAAAAGAAGACTTTAGCTGTTTTTAATCTTAGAGAAAAATACGAAGAACATTTCGAATCTGATGTTGTTATTTGGGGTAGTATTTTTCCAGGAGTTGTTCTAGAAAGCCACGGTCGTGAATATGTAGTTGAAACAAAGTTAAAAAATGTAAAATTTTATTTTGAAAAAGAAACAGGTCATATTAAATATGAATCAATATAAGGAGTTAAGATGCTGGCATATTTAAATTATCCCTCATGGATTAAACCTGAAATAATTCCTGGGCTACCAATACGTTGGTATGGACTTATGTATTTGGTTGCTTTTGCTATAGCGTATTATTTATTGAATTATCAAATAAAACAGAAAAAATTGAATACGCAAAAAGATATTGTAAGTGATTATGTTACTTGGGTCATTGTTGGAGTTATTGTTGGGGCAAGAATCTTTGCTACTTTGGTATATGATACTTCTGGCCGTTATTGGACTGCCCCCTGGTTAATATTTTGGCCTTTTCAAAATGGTCATTTTACTGGCTTGGCTGGTATGAGTTATCATGGTGGTGTAATTGGAGGAACCATTGCTGCTGTTATCTTCTCAAAGATCAAGAAAATGGATGTTCTGGTTTGGGGCGATATGTTAGTAACCTCTATTCCATTAGGGTATACATTTGGAAGGATAGGTAATTTTTTGAATGGAGAACTATATGGGAGAGTAACCACTGCTCCATGGGGTGTTATATTTCCAAATGCTGAAAAGTTTGATGTTAATCAGCCCTGGGTTAAAGATACTATGAATAGATTGAATATTACTATTGCGAACAACATGGATAAAATCAATCTACCAAGACATCCTTCTCAGTTGTATGAAGCTTTGTTTGAAGGTGTGATTCTTTGGCTGTTGCTTTGGTTTGTCATTCCCCGTTTTGTAAAAGTTAGAGGAGGCCTGATTAGTTTTTATTTGATAGGCTATGGATTCTTCCGCTTTGTTATTGAATATTTTAGAGAACCAGATGTAGGTATGGATTTCCCCATTATGTTTGGTGTGCAAAATAATCCTAACTATCTTTTTCAAAGCTTATTTAATTTTACTACTGGTCAGATTTTATGTTTTCTAATGATTTTAGGTGGAATTATTTCTTATATTGCTTTTGTTCAAGTGGATAGAAAGACAAAAAAATGAAAAAGCTACTGCTCCTGTTCTTATTTATAATTGTTCAGAGATTAGGAGCAGATCCTATAATAAATCAGTTAGGTCAATATTCTATTTACTTACCAGTGGGCTGGAAAATTGTGGATAACACTAATGATTTTTTGTGGTCTTTTAGCTCTTCAGATGGAAAGATTGCCTGTCAAATTGGGTATTATACTTCAAAAGAAATACAAGGTTTAAATCAGTTGGTTGATTTGTATTCAGATCAATTTGTATTAGTTGGAGACTCAACAGATTTTAAGTATCGTTCATATAAAGGTGTATTGGGTTTTTATGATTTTGTAGTTAATGCTATAGATATGACTGGTGTTTTTGCCTTTGTTGAAACCAAAGATGGATTTCTTGGTATTTCTTGCTTTACCCTTCAGAACGATTTTGATAATGCCTCTGACATTATACTATCCACCATTGATAGTGTCCGTATCCTCCCTATTCAAAATTGTGCAGGAATTATTAGTGTTGCTTCTCATTTTAAACAAGATAATGAAAAAGGTTTGGTTTTAGATAACAGATATATTTTTTACGATCAAAATTCTATTAAGGTTAGTCAGATTATAATTGAACGGGAAGCAAGGATACTGGCCTCTTATGGTAAAAATGATTTTACTGAAGCATGGATTAGATATTATCAGCTTATATATGAAGATAACTATGAACGACTTGATGTTTTGTCTTCTTTTCTTGATATATACTGGTCCGAGTACTCAGAGACTGAAAGAATTCAGAAACTAGTGTCATGGGTTCAAAATTTTAAGTATACAAGATCTGAACTTTTCTCAGATCTATTGTCACCTGTAGCTACAGCTTATGAGTTTAGTGGTGATTGTGATTCGCGATCCTTACTCATTATAAGTATTTTAGAGCATTGGGGGGTGGAATCAATATTGATGGTATCTGAAGAGTATTCTCATGCTATGGTCGGTATAAGTATGGATTATACTGGAGCCCAATTTAATTTTAATTCTAGAAAATATGTAGTAGCAGAAACTACAGAATCTGTATCCATTGGTTTGATTGGGAGTAATGTAGCTGATCCTAGTAAATGGTTAGGCGTATCCTTTTGGAGCCGCTCAAGATGATTTGGTTAATTTATATTCTTACCTTTTTGATAATTGTGTCATGGTCAATATATTTGTATAAACAATGGGAACATCCTTTAAACTATGCAGAAGACAGCCCTTGGCGTTTTTTATTAATGGTTACACCGAGTTCTATTTTCTTGCTGACTATGTTTTCTGGTTTTTCTAACAATATTGTTATTCCATTAGACATAATTGGTATGGTATTACAGATAATATTGATATTAACATTATCAATATTATTGAAGATATCCAGTCTTAGAGGACCCAAAAGTTATAGGCGCTCCTTCGTTCTTATCACAATATCCTATTTACTGATTTCAATAGTGAGTCTAATAGTTTTGTTTAGTGTTAGGCTTTATCCTCCTTTTTTGATTCCTGTGATATATTTAATGGAAGAGGCGAAGAATATAGACCTTCTAAAATCTATATGGCCTTATATAAGTCCTGAGAATTCGAGTTTTCAATCTGATTTTCTTATCAACAAAGTTTTGATAGCGATTCTATCCTATATCCCTGTAACTCTATTGCGAATGATTTACACTGCCCATGCCCAAAGAAAGCTAAAGCTACAAATAAATGATTTAAGAACTGACCTAGAAGATCTTAAAAAAGAAATTCATAGTAAAAAATGAATTAGTTTGTATTAAATAGTATACACAAATAAGGTTGGTTCATTAGATAAACTATATTAGTGGTGTTTAATTCTATATATATTATATAAATAAGTAATATTTTTATTGTTGGCAAAATAATTGCATAATATGTAAGGGATGAGTGATGAGGATTTGAATATGGAACAAGTGATTGGAACAGTGAGTTTAGTTAAGAAAAGCGATCGTTCAGAATTACGTACTGAACTAGTTCGCAAGTCTATTCATATGACTATTGCATTAGTTCCGTTATTCGCTAAAATTAATTTAAATTTAACTATGGTTTTGTTGGCATTAGGAACCATTTTTTATTCTGTTAGTGAGATGTTAAGAACTAACGGAATAAATATACCTGTATTAAGTAAGGTGACAGTGATGGCAGCCAGAAAGCGTGATTCTGGTAAGATGGTCTTAGGACCCATTACCCTAGGATTGGGGACTATGTTATGTTTGTTATTATATCCTGAACCATCAGCTTCTATTGGAATATATGCTTTGGCCTTTGGAGATGGTATTTCCAGTCTGGTTGGTAAATATTTTGGTATTATAAAAATCCCATTTACTGGTGGAAAAACTTTTGAAGGAACTTTGGCTGGTATAATAGCAGTTTTAATAGCAGTTTTTTTTATTACTAATGATGTTTCTTTGAGTATCGCTATAGCGTTGTTTTGCGGATTTGTAGAAATTTTTCCATTAAGAGATTTTGATAATATAGCTATTCCTGTACTAACAGGGCTATTTTCTTTGATAATAATGGCCTAATTAGATCCAAAGATATATTCTATGGAATCGGATTCCGAATCTGATTGTTCCAATAATTAAAAGTACATATCCCAAGACGTTTATCAGGATAGGCAAGGGTTGGAATACTAATTCAATACCTAGATAAACAAATAATAAATTCACAGCTAAATATAAGTAATCCTGATTATTCTTAATGAGAAACGCAACAATAAGATTAAGTATTCCTAATAGTTCTATTATAAGAAGAAATATGACAAAATAGGGAAGATCTCCTGGTGTGTTAAGCAGGTTAGAGGATATTTTCATATCATTAATTGGGATATTCGCACTTATTAGAAAAGACAATACTATATTTAATAATATGAGTATTCCATAATCTTGATATTTAAAGTCCGCTGCATATAAAGAGGCTGACAATAAGAACAGGCAACCTGATATACGAGACATAAGGATAATTCTTGTGTTCAGTTCTATAAAGTTAATTATATAATTTTCACTATAGATATACAGATTTAAAATTCTTAAAACATTAAAAGATAAAGTTAAAAGAAATAAGGAAAAGAAAAAGACTTCTGGTGATGATGTTTTTCGGAAATACATTCTAAATAATACAAGCGCAATGAAGGCAATCAAGCTAAGGATAATGGCAGAGATAGAAGTTTGGAAAGCTTGTTTTGGCATAACAGGTGATTCATCTGTTAGAAACCACCAAATCCAGGAACTGGACAAGTTAAGTTGTTCAAAAAATGACAGACCATGAAGATAAAGGAGTTGAGCAAATATATAAATACCTAAAATTGATAAAAGTAATGATAGAATAACTGATAATAATGTAAAAGTACTTCTAAGGGCCAATGTCATATACTAGAATTAAACACTATACGAGTAACTAGGTCAAAGGAAAAATACTTTAATCTTGTTTGTTATTTGTCGATAGTAATAGTGAGGTGCAGACTAATGAAAAAAACTATATTGCTACTTTTATTATATGGATTTGTACAGGTTGGGGTGTTTGCTGGAGATGTGGCAGATTTTGTCAATTTAGGTTTTTCTGCAGATGGAAGGTATTTTTATTTCGGTCAGTATGGTGTAACCGATGAAAATCATAACCCTTATGGTGAAGTGTATTTAGTCGATGTCTCAAGTAATCAATTCTTAAATGATGGTGTGAGAAAGAAAGAATTCAATTCGACAATCAGCTTGGGTGGAACAGCGCAGGGGGCTTTGTATTCTCTATTGGAGGAAATGGTTCCTCAAAGAAAGAAATATGGCATTCAATATCTTAATCAAGGTCGATTAATTTTTGTAAGAGTTATGGAACCTAATGATGTTTCTAAAGACCTTTCTGGTATTAATTTTACTGATTTTGTAACTAAAGATAATTATCAGGTGAATATTGATCAGAAAAAAGAAGGCACTGGAAAACAAGAAAGGTCATCTTTTTTTATACAGCTAGATATCACTCTTAATAATAGTGGCAAAATAAGAAAAACTGTTGGTTTGCCTAATTATTATCGACCTGGAATAAGTAGCTATAGGATCAATAGAATTATTAAAAGTCCTGATGGTAATTCGCTTGTTTTTGTTATCGAAAAGAATTTATCTGAAGCCCAGGGCGGCGGAGTTAGATATATGGTTGAGACTGTAAGTTTGAAATAGCCATTTAATGATTCGTTTTTTAATACTTATATTATCTCTATTGTCTCTTTTAAGTTGCTATCAATCTGTCGAGAAAAAAGATATTGATGATAAACCCCAAAAAGATCATTTTATTTATATATGGCAGGATAAAAAATTACAAAGGTTGACAAGCTGGAGTAATAGGAAGCCTGCTTCGTGGTTAGCGTGGTCTGAAAAAGATAGATTAGTAGATATCATTGAGTCAGATAATGATATCTGGGGGCTTGCTAACCATTATGGATTGATAAATATCAAGCAAATCAACCAAGATCTTGAATTTTCCTATTTTCCAGATATACTTTTTACAGAAAGAAGTGCTGTGAACATGTTTAGGTATGGGGGTAAAATTAATATTCATATCTACTACAACACTGTATTTGGACATAGCAAACCACATCTCGATAGAGTTAATTGGCTTCAGTTCAGTAATGGTCAATATAGTGTGAGACCTCTACCGTTTATAGTTAATAATGCAGAAGAAATGACTGGGCTTGTCCAAAGGCAATCAGGTGATTGGGCTATAGAAGTAAAAAGAAATCAACGAGACAGAATTTACTTTGATTATTTCTTATATCATCCAGGGTTAGAGCAATTTAAATCTATATCTATAAGTGAATATAGAGCTAGTTATGATTTTATTTTACCGCCAGAGGCTCCAAGAATATATACAGAATTAATAGCCAAATTGAACGATTTTTATGGTAAATCAAGTGTGGAACATTTGACAATTAGAAGTAAAGATCAAAAGGCTCCTGAAAGATACCAAATAGGTTCAACAAGAGAGTTGCTGTCTGGTAACTCAGAATTAAAAGAAATCCTGGCTTATGCTCTAGGTAACAGTCTTTTTATTTATTTACCTGAAGGAAGGGTTATCTTCTTGTATGAAAATGGTTCTGTTAGTGACTTTTATAGTATACCAAATATGCCAAGTAATATTGGAATTACCAATATTATCTGGAATGAACAGGGATATTATCTCTTGTGGGAAGAACAGGACTTTTATAAAGTTGGCAATAGTGGAATAATCTACCTTCCTTATTACTATTTTGATATATAATATTAGTATGCGTTTATTTGGTATATTTATATTAATGCTGGTCTCAACACTTAGCTTTAGTCAATGGCAAATTGGTGCAGGTTTAAATAGTGTGTATATACATAATAGTCATGAAGATAGTGCACCTAGTCCTCTATTAACAGCATTTGATGTGTATGGAAATAGACCAATTAATGAGTATGTTGTTTTTGAACCGCATATGATTTTTTGGATAAATGACTATTCTAATATTGATAATAGGACAGTTCCTGTAGAAATAGAATATAAAGATGCTATTAGTGTCTTGACGGTGATGTTGGATCCACAGTTTCTGTACCACATAGATTTAAAAACAGTTATTAAACCATATCTATTTCTTTCACCAGCTTTTGTTTTTAGAATCCCATTAATAAGTTATGGCGAAGGTGAAAAATACAGATCTAGTCTTTTTACTAATTTTAATGGAAGTGGACATTTTCTTTACCCAGGAGTTGGTTTTGGCTTTGAAAGTGAAATTAGTAATAAATGGGATATTGAAAGTCAGTTTGCCATTTATTACCCTCTATTAATTTCTAAGGTTGATCCATTTGATAACTTAACCATTAAGTGCGGTATTTCCTTTAAATATAATATTTAGGATTAATTTTGTGAGTTCTTCCAAGTTTATCAGAGGTAAAATATCCATTAACTAAAGCTGATCCGGCATCAATAGAGGCTCCAAAACTAGATAACACAAATAGAATTGGTTGTAAATTTAAGAAACCGTCTTCCATCCCCTTGCCGTATAAGCCACAAAGCATAGAAAGGGCAACATATGATGCTCCATAGGAATGAAAGGGTAGTGTGAATGAAATGAGAAATGAGAATCCAAAAGTCCATAAATATTGAAAAATAGTAATTTCTAGACTTGAATAAGATCTTAGAATTACAAAAAAACTTACTGCTGTGATAACCGCTGTACCAGGCCGTCCAAATAAAATATTCAAAGGAAGGTGTATAGCTCCTATTTTTCTGGGAATACCCAGGTTTTCTCTACTTTCTTTAACAATAGTTCCATATGCAAATATAGAATTACCAGATATCAAAGCAGCCATTATTGAACCAATATACCCTCTTAATAATTGATATGGATTTTTTGTTTTAGTAATTAACATAGTTAGTAGGGGATAAATAACGAATAGAAGAAAGACTGTGAATATTCCAATAATTAATACAACTTGTAAATAGGGGGTTATGTCTTCAACCATTTTCCATTGAATTGTATAAAATGTTCCTAAAGCAATCATTCCTAAGCTTAAAAGTTCAACAATTAAACTATTCATTTGGTAGAATAATTTACCTAGAGTATCTAACACATCTTTTATAATTAAGGTTTCTCTTTTATCATAATTTAAATGAATACCAATCATAAAACTAAAAAATAAAATAGGCAGGAGAGCATTTGCTCCTAAAAAGACATTAAATACATTATCTGGTATAAGCAATTTAAATACATCAATCCAATTACTAGCCTGTACTTGAGCTACTTCTTCTGTGATTATTGGGATACGTCTAGGATTTATTATAAACGCTACAGTTGCCCCAATTAATAAAACAACAAATGTGTTAAATACAATAAAGAAGAGGGAATATAAAAAAGTTTTTATACTATCTTTTTCTTCCATCATTTTATAGACAGCAATTGAGAAAGAGAAAAACACTAAGGGATAAACAGCGTACTTCCCAATTCGGATAACTAAATCGCTAATTTCAGATATTAGTGAAAATGATGTATTGGGAATAAAAACTCCTAATATAACACCTGCCAGTATTCCAATAAGATATTTGATCCAAATTTTCATTTGTACTCCTGCTATTTATTATTCCAGAAAAAATTTCTTCGATCTTTGTGTTTAACATATTTACCATAAGGATATTTCTTAGGCATTGATCGTATTAAGTCATAATAATATTCTAAAAAGCTATCAGTTTCTGAAGCTTTTGAATCAAAAACAGTTACCCTTTTATCGGTATATTCACCAATCAGAGATGTTGCAAAACCTCTAAAGCCTTCATACACACAGGCATCAATGGCTTTATTGTGAGAATCACCTGTTTCTTCATATATAATGATTGTAAGGTTCCCCTGTTTCTGTTTTCTTAATAACTGCAATGATTCTTTACACAGGTACAGTGAACTGAATAAGTAATTTGTGAGGATATTACTTATTTCTTGATTGGTGTAATCTTGAAATCGAATACCCTCTTTAATAGGTCTATATATAGTTATAATTTCATCCACAGTTTCAAAAAATGTTCTAGTTTGTAAAAGTAGGTTTTTTGCTGAAATAGAAGAGGAAGGTTTCCAGGAAATAGTATTAACGTCTTCTTCATTTTGTTTGTCTTCTAGAGATGTTTCAACTGTAGCTAATACGTTATATCCTTCCTTATTTAAGAATGAACCGATTTCATATCCAAGATGTGTATCATAACCTGTTAAAAGTACGTTCCTAGCCATGAAAATCATATTAGCTTTAAACATCATCACGGTCAACATAACAATTAATTGAAAAAACATGGCATAATATTCAGTTATTAATAAGGTAGTAGTTGAAGAACTTATCATTATTCTCTAAATTCATAAATAAATAAGGGGAATTCATGTCACGACATCCAGATCAGAATAAGAAGAGAAAGATTTTGGAAGCGTCTCTAGAGGCTTTTGGTGAGCTTGGTTATAAGAAAACCACTATCAAACATATTGCCACAAAGGCAGAAATTGCTCCAGGTTCAATCTACACTTACTTTAATGATAAAACCACACTTTTTGTAGCGACTATAGACGATGTGTGGAATAGATATATTGAAAGAACTATAAACATTTCTAATGAAGACTGGGATTTTGAAACAAAATTTATGGAATCAATAGATTTTGGTTTAGAGCTACTTTATAAGGCTCACTATCTATTGGGCAGTATGCTTTCTACTGCAGAAAGACGAGCAATGCTTACATTTCACTTAAAACAGACAATCAATGCTATTCAACCATTGTTTTTGGCAGGTCAGGCTGAAGGCATTTTTGTAATATCTGATGATCCAGAATTACGAAGTTTTCAACTTGAGACCTATATATGTGGAATTCTATTTGAATTATCTGTTGTAGAAAAAAAAGAAGTAAAACAAAAAATAGATTTTATCAGAAAGGGTATATATAAACACTTTTTTATGAAATCATAATGCCATCAAATAATACCCTTCGAGTAAAGTGTTTTACTGAACTTGACAATTGGCTTCTCACTTCTTAGGGTTATAATAGCCTAGTGGTAAAGTTTGAAGGGAGACATCCATGACACAAGATTCAATTGCAGAGCTTAGACATGAAGTTCGCACTTTTGTGAATCACATTACTGCTTATAGTGAACTTCTTGAAGATGACATAAAGGATGTTCAAATACCATCAATGATTCCTGATATACAACGAGTTCATAAGGAAGGCGTGAATCTCGAACAGTTACTTCAGGATTTTTTTTATGGTGATGATGGAGTTGATCCGCAATTAAATAGGTTTGCAAAAAGTATTCATTCTCCTATATACACAATAATAGGCTTAACAGAGGGGCTTATTGACATAGCTCATGAAACAAATACGGATTTTTTTGTAACAGATTTAAATAAGATCGTACAATCAGCTAATAGTTTACTTCAACTCTTTATTGCTCCCACAAATACTGCAAAGGAATTTGTACCTATAGATGTTCCGCAGAAAGTAATTCCCAATTTTGAATCAGCAACATTGGCTACAGATTTTCCTACGATAACTGGTAAAATTCTTATTGTAGATGATAATGCATTAAACAGAGATATTCTGTCTCGTCATTTGGAAAGACAAGGGCATAAGGTCGTTTCCGTTGAAGGTGGACGTGAAGCTCTTGATCTGCTACATAAATCTTCAGTTGATCTAATTCTACTGGATATTATGATGCCAGATATAAACGGATATCAGGTTTTAGAAGAGGTAAAAAATTCTCCCAAAACTAGATTTATACCAGTGATAATGATATCTGCACTTGATGAAATGGAAAGTGTTATTCGATGTATTCAAATGGGTGCTGAAGACTACTTACCTAAAACATTTGATCCTATTTTATTAAAAGCTCGTATAGGAGCCTGTCTAGAAAAGAAACAACTTCGTGATCAAGAAGCTATGTATATATCTGCATTGATTGAAAGTCAGGAAAACCTTGAAAGTGAATTAGCAGAAGCAGCTTCCTATGTTACAAGTTTACTCCCTCCTCCTATAACAGAAGGTGGTATTAAAACAAACTGGGTTTTTATTCCTTCAACACAATTAGGTGGAGATTCTTTTGGATATCACAAGCTGGATAAGGATCATTTTGCATTCTATTTATTAGATGTTAGTGGTCATGGTATTGGGGCTGCGTTACTCTCAGTATCCGTCATGAATGTATTAAGAACGCAAAGTTTACCACAGACAAATTTTCATGAACCTTCTGATGTTTTACGAGCCTTAAGCAATAATTTCCAGATGGAAAAACAAAATAACATGTATTTTACTGTTTGGTACGGTGTCTTAAATATCAAAACAAATGTGATGGAATATGGTAGTGCTGGTGCTCCTCCTGCTATGTTGGTAAGTTTTAATGAAGGTGATGAAGTTCAACTAGAGGAATTGGCATCAGGTGATATGATAATTGGACTAGATACTGAGTATAAATATAAGACATGCACTACAACAGTACAACCTGGAGATAGGATCTACTTATTTTCTGATGGTGTGTTTGAAATACGCCAGAGTAATGGCAAAATGTTGGAGTTCTCAGATTTTAAAAGGATATTGGTTCAATCAATTTCTAAAGGTGATACCAGTGTTCAACCTTTGTATTTAAATATAAAAAAGACTTCGGAACTTGAGTTCTTTGAAGATGACTTCAGTTTACTTGAGCTGATTTTTGATCTGAACACTCCATAACAAGTCTTAGTAATTTCTTTACCCTGAACTCACTTAAATCAGAATTATTTATCCAAGGTTCAATTATTTTAATACTATGATCAATAATCTTTTTATAGACGTTCTTATCAATGGGCATATTGTTGATATTTGTAATAAGACTATTAATGGTTAACCACATTGATGTATTTATAAATTTTTCCTTATTATACCATAATATTCCATCAAACTGATTGACTCCAAATAATTGACGGCAATCAGTATCTCTAAAAAGTCTTGTTAAGACTTTATAACTATTGGTAGATTCATTCTTATGAATAAAGCAGATCCTCTCCTGTGTTAGTACTCTCAATAAATAACTCAAATTATCAATTTTGATATTATGTGTGTTACAGTAGGGAAGGAAATATTCTTCAATGATAGCTTCTAGTATTAAATCCTTTATATAAAGATACTCAGGTTTTTCTATCACATTGGTCATAATATTATCTAAAAGAGTTTTGGCAGCAAAAACTATCCAGATACTTATAACAGTCTCTTTGTTTATAAAGTCGATAATTGTATTTACTTTTCGTGACTTACTTGCTTTGAATATTTTTTCGAATTCGAGAATTTTAACAAGTCCTGTAATATCACATTTATAATTTAAATTTTGATGAAAGTGTTTGTTGAGATCATTTACAAAAGTAGAATAAAGTCCTGTGATTTCATTTAACCTTTCTTCAAAATTGTTTTCTCTATTAATGACATTATATCCTTCGGTCATAAAGTTAAGAATTGCTGATCCGATCGGCGCTATTACCATGGCTCCTAAAGCTTTCTGGATATTAGAAACACCATGTCCATTTAAGTAGTAACAAAGACTATTATAATGTCTATTATGATCATCTTGGATTTCATAAAAATCTGTAAAAATATGTTTACCATAGCCATTTAAACTAATAAAAAGACCTTCTGAGGAAAAATCATAACAGCTTCTGATATACCATAAATTAGAAAAATACTCTCTGAAGATCACATATCTATCTTGTGCAAGAGATAGATTTAACACCTCTCCCAATTTTCTTTGCTTTATGTGATCATCTGATTGATATTTATCTTTGTATCCAACTGTTTGATTAATCCAGCCTTGAGCATTTTGATGACAGTTATTATAGAGAACTAAGACATTTTCATTGTTTAGTTTATTGGAAAATATAATGACATTCTCGTTGACAAATCCCTCTGTTGACCAGAGATCATATAAATAAAAATTTTTAACACCAGAGAATAAATATCGTTTCTTCATCAATGGCGATATTTCATTTTGGTGTCTATTTAAAAGACTAAGATTAGGATTTTCATCCCATAAAGGTCTTACGTATTCCATTCCATATTTTTCTTTGAAACCTTCTATCTGACCATGTCCAAACATTGGTGTTCCTGGTAGTGTTACTAATAGAGTACAAACTCCAAAATACTTATCACCATCACCAAACTGTTCAATTGCCGTCTCTTCATCTGGGTTGTTCATAAAGTTTACAAATCTCTTCAGTATATCAGCATCAAATAATAATGTATTTTTGATGAGGGTCCTAAATTCTCCATTTTTCTCATCTCGTAACATATGCATAAAAGCTGAGTTATATACTCTATGTAGACCTAATGACCTAACAAAATATCCTTCCATCATCCAAAAGGCTTCTGCTATTAATAAAGTGTCAGGTACTTCTTTTTGAACTCGGTCGACCACTTCTCTCCAAAATTCTTCAGGTATTAATTGATCAAAATCATGTTTATTTAAGCTATGTTCTGCTCTACTGGGAATAGCACCACCTGTACCTGGTTCTGGAAACCACAGCCGTTGAATGTGTTTTTTTGTTAGGGTCATAGCAGCATCGAATCTGATAATAGGAAAAATATTGGCTATTTTTATTATTTGGTCTATAACGTACTCACGAACTTCTGGTAATAAATAGTTAAGCTGTGCCGTATCATTCCAGGGCATAAAAGTTCCATCATTTCCATGATAGATATATCGAATTTTATTGTTTGAATATTCGATATGTTTGAATACTACAGAAGCATCTGTATGGTCATAATAATGGTCTTCTAGAAAAATACCTACATTTGATGATTGGGATAGGTTAATTCCATTAAAGCTATAATTGGGAAAAGGGGAATATTCACAATGTATAAACCAATCAGGATGGTCATATAATAAATTAGCATCAATTCCGGTATGGTTTGGAACCATATCACTAGCAATCTTCAAACCATAATGAGAGGCTCTCTTTTTAAGATTATATAATGCTTCCCAGCCTCCTAGATTTTGTGCAATATCGTAATGAGCAACAGAATAAGCTGATCCCGTTGCTTCTAAGTTTCCATTAATTTGTTTTATAGTCTGGCTGGCCTTACTGCGTTCCCATAATCCAATAAACCAAATAGCTGTAAAACCAAAATTCGATAAATTAATCAACTCTTCGTCCGGGATTTTGTCTAAAGTATGAATGTCTTTTTGATATTTTTTGCTTAACTGTTCTAACCAAACTAAAGTATTTTTTGCTAATACAATGGCATTAGGCATCCAAGATTTGTCTTCCGTAAATCCCTCACGTTCTGATAGTCCACTATAGGAGGGAATGGAGGGCTGCGGGTTAAATGATGTAGGTCTCAGGAAAAACTTGTCCTCCTCATTCATGTAGTCCAATGCATTCAACAATCGCAATAAATACTCACTTAGCCAATGCCCCCAATTATTTTTTATATACTCTAACTGTTTTCTTAGTGACGTAGGATGATGTTTTGATGGACTTTGCAATAATCCTAATAAGTCTAAATTTTCTGGACCAAAGAAATCTTGGCCCTTAAAATAAATATCTAATTGTCCCATAAGCAGAGTGTATTTTGTATTCTCTATTAATTTAGAATCATCAAACAATTCTTTATAAGGTTTAAAAGCTTGGTTTTGGTTTGCTAACCATAATAGCATGATTTCTTCAATGGAAATGATATTGTTGTCTATGGTATCAGTAGATGTTGATAAGTATTCTTCACTAGTTTGGGTATTTTGATACACTGCTTTAGGAGGGAAAAGATTCGTAAATTCATAAAGGACTTTATTAAGTTCTTCTTGTCCCAGTGCTTGTACTAAATGGGGAATGACATTATCAAATGTATCAGCGCCTTTTTCTGTTCGATATAAATGACACACGTAATGTAATATTTCATCAATTAATCCCATTGTGAAAATTTGTGCTGCTTTAATTTCCTCTTCAGGATTTGTTAATAGATCTTTATTTTCATTTAATTTGAAAGCTAATTGTCTAGCTCCATTAAGGTTCGTGATAATGACGTTACCATTAGTAGTAAATAATTCATTATCAAATTGATATTTATCACGTGTTTCTTTTGAAATGTGAAACTCCATAGATCGACCTTGTTGAGATTGACTTCTCGTTACTATTATTTGCCTATTAAAATGATGCATCTTCCATACCTCTTCGTATCTGTATGTTTCTTTTTAGATAAGTATTTAGGTCATTATTGTTACTCAATTCTTCAATAGTTATTGGAATTTTATAGGACCAATTCAATTCATTATTTGTATTTGCATCATTTATGATAATGTCATTGATGTTATGGAAATTCTTTTCATCCAGGTTGATGATATCTTGGATATTAAGGAGTACATTCCTACATTTTATAGAAAGTAGATGCTTGATGAGACTCTTATAACTATTGAAGCTCGTTTGATTCTCTCCTAAGGGTAAGTTTAAGCTTTCTTTTTGTAAATCACTCAATACTTCATTCCTGAGCCATTGTTTAGCTGTGTTCGTATTATGAGTGCTTAATGTACAACTGGATAAGTATGTATATTGGTTACTTTTAAGAAAGGGAGAACCGTATTTGTTCCATTCCCTATGCCACTTTAACACTACTGTATTTTCGATATTCATATCTTTAAGAACATCATATATCCCTTCAGGGCTTACGCCTAAAGTCTCTACAGATATATCCAAGTCTTTTGAAATAAGATATTGAAGTGTATTTGTTCCTTGTTTTTTCCATAATACTTGTGAATCTCTTTGGCATTCCTCGCTTAAGGCTAAAAGTGTATTTTTTTCTAATGAACTTAAGGAAAGATAGGAGGGAGAGTATTTATAATTCCATGCCAGAGCATACTTGTCTTTAGATACTTCTATTAAGCAACGACTGTTAAATTCACTAGTGAGGAATTTCTTTGCTTCCTTACTCAGGGGCAATTCCCTAATTACTTTTTCTCCCTTAATAAATGGTTTGAAAAGGTAAAGATCTTCATTAGGCAATTGATTGAGGGCTAATTCTATGACCTTTGATGCTTCTTGGCCTAAGATTCCAAAAAGTTTTGATCCCTCAATATGGGGTAAACTGAGCCATTTGATTCGTGTATCATCGAAACCAAATTCCATTAATTTCTTATGATCTATGTACACTGCTGGTGTGTAATATCCTAGTATTCCAGAGTAATTATATTCTGGTGTACACCAGATTCTAAACAATCCTTGAGCATGACTTACTCTAATGGAGTGAAAATATTGAGATAAACAATTTAATCTTTTATCCCAATAGTTATAAACCTCGTGACGGTAATTTTTCCAGTTATATATGGAATACCCCCAATTTTGTCCTGAGGGAAGGTTTTTTTCTGGGGGAGCTCCTGCATGTAAGCGTGGTTTGAAAATTTCTCTATGATACCAAACATCGCAACTGTCCTCGGGTACTAATAAAGATAGATCGCATTGCAATGTTATTCCTAGGTTTTCAAGATGCTTCACTGCACTTTTAAACTGTTTATCTAATTCATATTGAACCCAAATATAAAAGTATAGTTCCTGTTTATTTTGTTTTTTATTCCATAGTGAAAAACACTCTTCCTCTTCTAAAGTTCGGTATTCCTTCCACCCTTTCCATGGGTCATTATGTTGTTTTTGTAATAAATGACAGAACAAACTATAGCTTTTCACCCATGTATTGTCATTTATCCAATTATTGATTTCAGGTCCTTCTGACCATGTCTTTGGTAATAAATGGTACAATTGTCTCAGTATTTTTATTTTTTTATTTCTAACAGCGCTATAGTCTATATGTTCTTTAAAAGTTATTTTTTTAAAACTCTTTTCTACATCATCCTTAATATTTTCATAATGAGCTAACACTTGCAATTGAATATATATTGGGTTAAGAGCAAAAGTACTAATTGTTGAATAAGGAGATTTATTACATCCAGTATCATTAACGGGGAGTAGATGTATGTTATCTATGCCTACTTGCTTACACCAATTTCCAAATGGAATCAAATCAAGAAATTCACCGCATCCCACAGAAGATTCTGATGAAAGAGAAAACAGAGGGATGCTGACAGACGTTTTATAGATATTTTTCACAGATGTATTCATTTTGTTAAATCATCAATCTCCTTTAATAAATCTCTGATTACTGCAGCTTCTTCATATTTTTCCTGTTCGACACAGTCCTTTAGTTTCTCTTCCAACATAATCTTCTTATTAGGGTGTGATTCTATTTGCATGTCCTCTTCAAATGTAAATATTTCTACACCTTGTGCTTCAAAAATTTCACTTTCGATGAGTAATGGAATTTTAAGTCGAACCATTAGACTGAGAGCATCTGATGGACGGCAATCCAATTTATGAACTTCATCGGAACACATATATACAATATTCGCATAGTATGTTTCATTTGAGTACTTATAAATTTCTACTTGTTGTATATCAACATGTAATTGATCCAAAAGAGATATAAATAGGTCATGTGTTAATGGACGGGGTATTTTTAGTTTACCTAAGCCAATGAGAATAGACTGTGTTTCTAAATTACCTATCAGTATTGGTATAGCCTTCTCAGTATTTATTGCTTTAACAACAACTGCATTTCCTTGGTTTGTTCTTGCTACCGTCCATATCTCAGCAGCAACAAGCATATTCGTCTCCCATCTAAATTCTATGTATTTAATTTCAACTTTCAATGTTTGATGGAAGCTTTTTTGAATCTTATGGCTATTGTGATATCTCCAAAAGTATGACATTGACAAGCTAGGCGAATATCTTTTTGGGCTTTCACTTTAACTAGCCTAAGTTTCTCTCTTTCTGTTTTTTTACTTAAATATTTATGCCCGCTGATGATTTTAATCTGACACGTCCCACACCCTGCTTTGCCCCCGCAAAGATGGTTAATGAATATACCTTCTCTTAGTAGTGAATTTAGTATGGATATTGCTGGTGAGGTTTTAATGGTTGTATTAGTATTCAATAGTGTAATCGACGCCATTATACTGCTATTGTAGTCCTGTTTCTTCCTTCAGTCTTAGATGTATATAGTGCTTTATCAGCACGATCAATGAAATTCACTTCTTGTTTGTCTTTTTTAGTATCAAACTCGGCAACAC
Source organism: Spirochaeta cellobiosiphila DSM 17781 (assembly GCF_000426705.1). NCBI lineage: Bacteria > Pseudomonadati > Spirochaetota > Spirochaetia > Spirochaetales > Spirochaetaceae > Spirochaeta > Spirochaeta cellobiosiphila. The sequence continues at coordinate 346,106 of NZ_AUFW01000007.1, read as the reverse complement.
CAATGGATAATGTTACTTTTAATGATTCATTGTGTGAACGCACAACACAATCTTCCACATCAGTTCTGATTCTTTCTGCTACAGCTTGTGCTGTTGATAGGGATGCTTCAGGTAATATGACAGCAAATTCTTCACCACCGTATCGTGCCGCTATATCTCCTTGGCGAACATTATTGAGAATAATTTGGGCTATCTCTACTAAAATGCAATCACCATAAGTATGGCCATAGGTGTCATTGAAGTTTTTAAAGTGATCAATATCTATCATCATTAATGACAGATGACCTCCGGTATCTATAGCTAAATCTATCTTTTCTTTAAGAGAAGATAAGAAAAAATGCTTCAACTTTAATTTTGTCATCATATCGGTAGTAGTCATTTCAAAGAGAAATGCATTATGAACTGCTATAGCCGCAAAAATAGATAGATTAAGAAGGAAATCCTTTTCATAAGAATTAAATGGAGTATTTCCAATACGTTCTCCTAAGATAAGCAGACCATGTATGATGCCCTTTGCCTTTAAAGGAACCATAATAGATGGATTGAGATCATAAATATTATTAATAGGAGAATTTTCTTGAATAAAGGGCTTTAATATAGATGGTGGAAAACATTGATCATCCTTATTCAGAATATCTAAAATGGGATGATTATCAGGAATTATATAATCTTTACTTAACTCAATATCAAATCCAATATGATTTCTATAGAGCACGAGATCTGCATTATCAATTGATTTTCGAGTTAAAATTCCTGCCTTGATTACTTTAAGTTGTCCCATACAAGTATACAGAATTGAATCTATAAGAAGACTGTAATCCAATGTTGAATTAAGGCTTTTACTGATTTCTAATAACTGCTTGAGATCATAAACTTGTTTTTCAAGGTCTTCATATTTGACCCTATCCATATTGTCCTTTATTTTTAAAAGCAGGAAGCCATAGGCTTCCTACATTGAATACAACATTAAATTATATTAGCTTTGGCGATAAAATCCACACCCTTTTTAATGATCTTTATGCCCAGGTCTGAATTAACCATACCTCGTCTCCACAGTGGATGATTAGTTTCAAATCTATAGGCTTCAGGATGGGGCATTAAACCCAAGATCTGCCCTGTAATATCAGTAATTCCGGCAATATCATCCTCTGATCCATTAGGATTCTCATTAATATACTGCAAAGCTACAAGATTTGATTCATTTATCAATTTTCTAATGTACATATCAGAATAAATAAATTTACCTTCCCCATGTCTGATGGGTAAATCCATTTCTGTTAATCCTCGTGTCCAAATACAGGGACTATTCTGGTTAAACTTAACTCTCACCCATTTATCAATAAACTCTCCCGAGTCATTATGGATCAAACTTGTTTGTGGTATCCAATCACTTTCCGTATTTGGTAATACACCCATTTTTACAAGGACTTGAAATCCATTGCAAATACCAATAATCAATTTTCCTGCTTTGATAAACTTGTCTAAATCTTCTTTTAGGTTCTTTTTAAAGAGATGGGCAAAAACTTTTCCAGATCCAATATGATCACCAAAAGAAAAACCACCAGGAAAACCAATAATATGATATTCATGAATTTTACTTGAATCTTTTATCAAATCATTTATGTGAATACGATCAGCCTTAGCTCCAGACATTTCAAAAGCTTCCGCTAACTCAAGATCTGAATTTATTCCATATCCTGTTATTATACATGCATGAACGGTCATCTCTATCTCCTTAATGCAAACTTTTCCAAGCTTTTTCTGATTCCTCCATAGAAGCTGAAAACCATTTTTCATCTTCATTTGTATTAAAAACGATATCTGTTGTGTTTAATACTTCTCCAATTAAGGCATGTGTATTGTCTTTTAAAAGCTCTTCGAACTTTTCTTTGTCCGAAGGCGCGATAGAGACAAGAAATCTACTTGGAGTTTCTGTGAATAGAATTCGAGTTTTTTCCATATTTGTTGAAACCACAGGGATTTTGGATATATCTATTTGAGCCCCTATTTTACCACCAATACATGATTCAACAAGAGCTACTCCTAATCCTCCATCTGATAGATCATGGCAGGAGTGTATAAGGTTATCTTCCATAATTTTATGGAGAGTAGTATATAGGGATAAAGCTTTTTGTGTGTGTACTTCGGGAACCTTTCCCAGTTCACAGTCTAAAATCTTTTCAAGGCTACTACCTCCTGTATCAGAAGAAGTTGCTCCCAGTATGTATATTAGGTCCCCAGCTTTTTGAAAATCTGTCGATACTGATTTTCTTACATCATTTATAGTTCCCATTAGTGAAATTAATAATGTAGGCCTGATTGATACTTTCTTATTATCCAGTATGGCATCGTTTTTCATACTATCTTTGCCTGAAATTAAGGGAATCTTGTAATCAAGACAGACTTTTTGTAGTCCCTGACAAGCTCTAACAAGTTGAGCTAGTTTATATTGACCGTCTGGGGTCTTCTCAGATTCTATTGGGTCAGGCCAGCAAAAATTATCTAGAGCTGATACTTCATCAGGATTGCCTCCTAATGCTATATGGGCTCTATAGGCTTCATCAACAGCATTCATTGCCATATGATAAGTATCCCCATCAGATATTCTTTGACATATCCCATGAGTTACTGTGACCCCTTTGAGACTTGTTGCTTTTGGGCGTATTACTGCACCATCACTAGGTCCATCTGCTTTAATGCCGGTAAAAGGTTTAATGACTGAGTTCCCTTGGACTTCATGGTCATACTGTCTGACAAGGTTTTCTTTACTGGCAATTGTAGGATCTTCTAAAAGTCTTAGTAACCACTTTTTACCATGATTATCATCTAGCTTTTGATTCTCTCGTTTTGGTTCTATCCATTTGGCTTTTAGTTTCATAGTTGGTAAACCATTATGAAGGAAGTCCATATCTAGTAGGCCAACGAGAGAATTATTATATTTTAATTCAACATAACCAGAGTCTGTAAATTCACCAATCACTGTAGCTTCAACATCTCGTCTTTGAGCTAATTGAAGGAAAGAACTAAGCTGTTCTGGATCTACACTCAGGCTCATTCTTTCCTGTGATTCTGAAACCAAGATTTCCCAGGGAGCTAATCCATTATACTTTAATGGTGCTTTATCAAGTTCTATTAATACACCACCAGAAGATTCTGCCATTTCTCCAAGGCTTGATGAGAGGCCACCAGCTCCATTATCAGTAATGCCTTTATACAGATTAAGGTCTCTAGCTTCCAGTAAAAAATCGGTCATCTTTTTTTGGGTGATTGGATCTCCAATTTGTACAGCAGAAGTTGGAGACTCTTCATCTAGAGCTTGAGAACTAAAAGTAGCGCCATGAATACCATCTTTTCCAATTCGACCTCCTAACATTACAACGAGGTCTCCTTTATCAATATGTTTGATCCAGGACTCTTCTCCATTAATTTTTGCAGGTAATATTCCTCCTGTACCGGCAAATACTAGTGGTTTCCCTATATAAGAATCATCAAAAGCAAAGGCTCCTCCTACAGTAGGAATGCCAGATTGGTTCCCCCCATCAATTATTCCGTGATGGACTCCTTCCATGACTTGTTTTGGATGAAGTAGACCAGTAGGTATCTCCTTTTCCTCTATATTTGGGTCACCAAAACATAGTACATTAGTATTAAAGATGGGTTTAGCGCCCTTTCCTGTTCCTAATATGTCTCGATTAACCCCGACAATTCCAGTTATAGCTCCACCATAAGGATCTAAGGCACTTGGACTATTATGTGTTTCCGCCTTAAAACAGAGTAGTGTGTCTTCATCAAATTGAACTACTCCTGCATTGTCATGGAAAACAGATCTTAGATATGTTCTCTCTTTTGATATTGTTTTGGTTGTATCTTTGATGTAAGTGGAATATAAGGAACTAATGTTTGTTATTGAATCTTGATCTTTATATTCGATATCTGCTGCGAATATTTTATGTTTGCAATGTTCAGACCATGTTTGTGCAATCATTTCTAATTCTACATCAGTAGGTTCAATGGTTAAACCTTTTGATTTCCTTAATTCCTTAGTTGAATCTAATTGGTAATGTCTTTGAATAGCTCTCATTTCATCTTTTTCGAGTGCCAACAAACGTGTTTTTGATAATTCAGCTAATTTTGAGTCTTCGGCAATATCAGTAATAGAAATTGATCTCACTTCAACAGAGCTTTCAGGTACAGCTGTTTGATAACTTAAGGGTAGCCGTTTTCCTTCTTTCCATTCCTTATTTGTTAAGGTGAATGCTTGTTGAATAAGTGGATTGTGAAGTTTTGAAATTAGTTTTTTCAAATCAGCTTTTTCAATTTTTCCCTTAAAGTAAAAAGCTCTTGTTGTTTTAATTATGGCATTATTTTCAAGTTTTTTACTTAGAGCCGTTTCCATTGCTTCTTTACAAGTGATTACAGTAGGATCTGCTACTCCTGCTTTATAGGTAACTTCGATTACATAATTCCATGGAGGTAGCTTATCTCCCACATCATTATTAATAAAAACGTCTTGCGCGACAGGATCTGAAAAAATTAATTCAGCAGTGTTCTCATCTAAACTGGGAACATTATCAATAAGAAATCCATCAGCAATTATCAGATCTTCAATTGTTGATGAAACCGTCTTTTTAAGACTATTTAGGGTCCGCTTAGCCCTACCGTCTTGGCCTGGTTTTTTATAGATTATTTCGACTCTCATGGGTAAGAGAAGGATACCAAATAAGGTTGGTTGTGTCTAATAGCTTGCAATATCGTATTGCTTTGTTTTTTTTATTAATCCATTTAATATCATCATAGATACAATAACAATGAAAATAGATAGATAACTAGTAGGCAAAGGAGTGATTGGTTGTACGAAAAGTACGAAATCATAAGTCCCATGAATAAGGATGGCACAAAGTAATCCGAATTGTATCAGTCGATTTCTTTCATACAAGTTACCTGTAAGTTTTGCTCTTCCAAGATAAAACCCCATTATTCCTGAAGCAGAGGCATGAAGAGGCACAGAAGTTAATCCTCGAATAAGTGCTACACCTATTCCCCCCGTATTGACATATAGGATATTTTCTAAACAGGCAAATCCCATACTGGCAGCCACTGTATAAACGATTCCATCAATGACTTGATCAAAATCATCGCTTTTATAAATAAATATCCAAACCACCAAAAATTTCATAATTTCTTCACTGAATCCTGCTATGATATAAGAATTAAAAAGAACTTGGATCAGTGGTTTTAGGCTCATAGAATTGGCCACAAAACCAAAAAATAGTTCTAGTATCAATGCAGGTAGAGTGCATAACACACCTCCCAAAAAGACCTTAAGTACAAGTCTTTTTGGTTCAGGTTGAGTAGAATCCTTCTTATAAAAGTGGATGATTATGAGAATACCTGGGATAAGAGCTAAAACAAAAGCTATCAGTCTCGTCCCCATATTTGTTTAATTTTATTAATCAATTTGTTTTGGGATAAATGGCTATATCCTTCCTGTAAGCTTAAATCATATAATATATCCAATATAATATCTTGTTTACTTGTATCAGTAATAGTTTTAGACAAATCCCAGAAGGTTTCTTGATCTTTAACTATAATCTCAAACTGTTCTAGACTTTGATCAAAATCTGAGAAATTCAGCTCATTTGTTATTTTAGTAATCTCCTGGATTTCTTCATCGTCTATTTGACCATCGGCTAGAACCATACTCTTTATACTACCAGCCAAAAATTGCTTTTCTTTGTCATTTAATGTCTGCACATCTGCCATTAAGGACTCCTTTTTATATTATAGGGGCTATATTAACAGTAATCCTTTATTAAGTAAAAACAAAAGCTTAATAAAGGAAGGAAAGTGTTAACGAAATAGCTCTCATATGTTAAGTTATTGGTCATTTTAAACAATTTGATCTGTATTTGTTCTCTATTAAGGTTATTATGTAGGAAAGATCGTCAAAGGATACTAAAGTGGAAAAATTATTAGAATTAGCAGCTAAATTTCCAGCAGCGAGTGAATATTTGTCAACGATATATTTAATTCGAAGGGATTATGAAAAAGTAACTAATGCTAAATTAGCAGAAAGGATGGAAGTTAGTCGTCCTGCTGTATCACAGGCTGTAAAGAGATTAAAAAGCTTGGATTTGGTAGATCAGGACTTATATGGTTTGATTAAGTTGACAGAAAAAGGTGAAAACTATGCCTCAAGTGTTTTGAGAAGGCACTATCTCATAGAACATTTGCTGGTTGACATGCTGGCATATCCTTGGGAAAAAAGTGATGTTGAAGCTAAGAACCTACAAGACAAAATATCTACTGAATTTACAAATCATTTATACGAAAAATTAGGAAGGCCCGATCGTTGTCCACATGGTAACCCCATGCCCGGTTCAGAAGCTGAAAAAACTATAGTTAAATCTACACGCTTACATCATGCTGAGTTAGGTCAAGTTGTACGTGTTCAACGTATTACTGAAGAAGGTGAAGAAATCCCGGGATTGTTACATGCTTGCCATGAATTTGGTATTCGTCCTAATGAAATATTCCTTGTAAAAGAGAAGAATGAAGAGAATCTAAACCTTGTACGCGTTAGTGATGATGCGAGGGGGGTAATAAATAATCTCTTTGCTTCTTATATAGACATTGAAACAATAGGTATATAAAAAACCGGCTGACATACAGCCGGAAAAAGGAGGGAGATTGTATATAAAGTCATTTCCAAGATGATAAATATTACTACTAGAACCTCTATTATCACCATAAGCAAATTCTCAAGAGTAGTCAAATAAAACTTTATTTTATTACCTCATAACTAGTTAAAGATAATATAAAAGCTTGGTACCAATATGGGGACTGCTAAAGAAAGTAAGGAGCCATGCATAATCGCTAAGGGAGCTTTATCCCTCCCTCCATAATGACTTATCAACGGGAGAGTAACATCCATGCTTGTAGCTCCTGCAATGGCAATGGACAGATTAGGATATAATGTTCGACTCAGGAATGGTATTAAAATAATGGCAATTGTCTCACGCATGATATTACTAAGCAGGGCAATCGAGCCTAGATAAGGTGTGCCCAAATCTGAAAGCATGACACCACTTAAACTATACCACCCAAAACCTGCACTAATAGCCAATGAATCTCCCAGGGAAAGTCCAAAAAAAGGGGTTAGTAAAAGCCCTCCGACTAAAGATCCTATTACTGTCTTGATAGGTAGAAAGATTGCTTCTTTATTTTTTAGGGCACTTTTAATATCACTACCTTCTGATCCCATTTGGAATCCAACACCAAATAAAAGAAAATTCAGAATATAGGTTGAGATCGTATCTATGGGAAGTTCTTCTAAAAAAACTTGAAAATAATAACCGGTGAATATTCCTACAAGAACAATGGTAATAAGTGTTAGAGGCTCTTTGAAGTTGATTTGTATAGTTTGATGAGAACTACTTGTCTCCTCATAACAATTAATACATTTATTCTTTTTTATGGAAAATACAATATTAACGATTATAGTGCCTATAATTGTCATACAGGCAAAGGCTAAACTAACGATACCTATGCTACCCAACTTTTTCAAGACATCGGGGTTGGTTCCAAGTCTAATACCCATAGACAATAACAGCATGTATAAAATAATATTTATGAAGTTTTGAATTTGGTTTTTAAACCTGCCTTTTACCATGTTTCCTAGTATAAATCCTACAGAAATGAGACAAATAAGAATACCAATAGAAAATATGTAGTTCATGATCTTCCTTTAAAGAATATATATGCGACGCTTGACATAATTATGCACATATAGGATATCATGAAAAGATAGATTTTAAGTAGGAGATCAATTGTGAAAAAAGGAATCGTTTTTTTTACTGTACTACTGGCTTTGTTTGTAGGGCAAACATATGCTGGAGGTAGTCAAGAAGATAATGTTATTGTATTTGCTTCTGATGTGGCATATGCACCAATGGAATATGTCGATGAAAATGGTGATATGGTTGGTTTTGATATTGATATGCTTGCTGAACTTGCAAAAGTCGGTGGCTTTGAATACAAAGTTCAAAATACAGCTTGGGATGGTATTTTTGCCGGATTAGCCAATGGTGCTTATGATGCTGTTATCTCTTCTGTAACTATTACTGATGAAAGAAAACTTCAAATGGACTTTACCGCTCCTTATATCAATGCAGGACAGGTTCTTGTTGTCAAGACTGAAAGTGAAGGATTAACTTCCCTGGATGATTTTAATGGTAAGAAAATAGGTGTTCAGATTGGAACAACAGCCGATTTTACCGTATCTGACTATGAAAATATTGAGAAAAAGTCTTATGACCAAATTCCCTTCGCTTTCGAAGATTTGATTAATGGTAACGTTGATGGTGTTGTTGTTGACTCCGTTGTGGCTGCCGATTACGTTTCTGGAAATGAGAATTATAATGGTAAACTTAAAGTTGTTGGTGAACCTTTTACTGATGAATATTTCGGAATTGCTGTAAAGAAAGGTAATGCTGAGTTAATTGAGAAATTAAATGCTGCTTTAGAGGAAGTAATCGCTTCTGGAAAAAGAGATGAGTTAATCAATAAATGGCTGAGATAGATCCACAAAAAACTGATGTTAAAACGGTAATTGAAGTTCATGATGGAGCTTTGATACCTAATAAAAGCAACAGACGCATATTGGATTCATGGAGGGTCACCTTTGGGTTGGCCCTTCTTTTGTTGGCAATAGCACTTATAGCTCAAGTAAAAAAGCCTAATGGTGAGGTAGGGCATCTATACTTGGAGATAATACAGGTTGTGATTAAAGGATTACCTGTTACTTTCGAAGTTACTATTTTTGCTATCATAGGATCTGTTTTTATTGGTGTTTTCGCTGGCTTAGGACAAGTTACGAGAATAAAGATCTTTAATTTAATAGCAGGTGTTTATGTAGAATTGATTCGAGGAATTCCTCTCTTAGTACAATTAATATTTATTTATTTTGCTTTGGGAAGATTCCTTCGCATTGAAGGGGTCTTAGCTGCTATTATTGCTCTATCTATCTGTTATGGTGCTTATATGGGGGAAATCTTCCGTGCTGGTATTCAAGCTGTTGATACGGGACAGATGGAAGCTGCTTTAGCTCTGGGTATGAGTCATTCAAAAGCGATGAGGAAAATCATTTTCCCCCAAACCATTAAAATTGTTCTTCCGGCGATTGGCAACGAGTTCATTGCAATGTTGAAAGACTCCTCATTAGTTTCTGTCATTGCTTTACGAGACGTTTTAAGACGAGGCCGGGAGTATATTGCCAGAACATTTCTTTCCTTGGAAACTATGGCAGTGGTTGCTTTGATATACTTAATTATCACCCTCATATTATCAAGACTAGTTGCTATAATTGAGGAAAGGATGAAAACAAATGGGTGAAATGATTAAGATTTTAGAGGCCACTAAAACCTTTGGAATGGTTCAGGCTTTACGCCAAGCTTCCTTAGATATAGCAAAAGGAGAAGTTGTTCTTGTTATCGGACCTTCTGGTTCGGGTAAAAGTACTCTCCTAAGAAGTGTTAATCAACTTGAAATAATTGATTCTGGTAAAATTTGGATCGATGGTGAAGAAATTAGTAAACCGAAAGCCGATATTCGTAAGATACGGGAAGAAGTGGGAATGGTTTTTCAAAACTTCAATCTCTTTCCCCATTTGAAAGTAGTAGATAATGTAAGTATAGGGCCTATAGAGGTAAAAGGTTTGAATAAGAAGACTGCCTTTCAAAAATCGATGGAATTGTTAACACGTGTTGGATTAGCAGATAAAGCTAACGCCTGGCCAGAGCAATTATCTGGAGGGCAAAAACAACGTGTCGCTATTGCAAGAGCTTTGGCTATGGAACCTAAAGTTATGTTATTTGATGAACCTACCAGTGCTCTTGATCCAGAGATGGTAAAAGAAGTTTTGGATGTTATGCTTGCTTTAGCCAAAGAAGGGATGACCATGATGGTCGTTTCCCATGAAATGGGTTTTGCCAGAGCCGCTGCAGATAGGGTCGTTTTTATGGATAATGGTGAAGTGATAGAGGTTGCTAGTCCAAATGAATTATTTGATAATCCTAAAGAAGAACGGACGAGAAAATTTCTGAAGCACATTCTGTAGACTTTCTAACAAATAACCTCCAAAACCAATAGATGAGTTTTGGAGGGCTTTCTTGATTCTCCTCCACCTCTTACATCTGTATATATTTTTAAGGTATGCACCGAGCCATTTTTAATATGACTTAACCATTCTTTTTCAATTGTTACATTTGTTTTTCCAATCCTGATTTTCCTGTATTTTGATAAAGGCGAACCGTATAAGCCCCAATAAGTTTGTATCGGTCCACTTAGTACAATGGGCTCTATTGGATCTTCCTCAAAAGGTCTTTTTCTCCATGATAAGATATATTGTAAATCATTAGCTGATAGTTCATTCATGATGACTCTCTTTGATTAGATAATTGACTTGTGGATTATGAAGGGACTTATAGACTTGGTCTAGAGCTTTTGTACCATAGATGTTTTTTAGGGATTTGATTAACTCTGAGGCTTCATGCCTTTTTGATGTTGTATCCATTTGACAGGTACATGTTACTTTTTGAATGTTTTGTGATTCCACATAATCTATTATTTCCTGTTCTTTTATTAAGCAGAGAGGGCGAATAAAACTTAGTTTATAATCGTCCAGTTTTAATAGAGGTAGCATTGTTGATAGTTGTCCTTTTTGAATCATATTCATAAAAAAAGTTTCTACGATGTCATCCATATGATGTCCAAGGGCTATCTTTGTAAAGCCATTTTTTTGAGCGTAATTAAGTAACTCTGTCCGTCTTTGAAGGGAGCACCAGTAACAATTCATTTTTTGATTTTTTTTCAATCTGTTTTTAACGTTTATATCTAGAATCTTGACAGGAATGTCCCAGTCAGCAAGTAAATCTAACATCATATTTAATTTTGATTGATTGATAAATTCTGATCGAACATGAAGTGCTTCTACTGTAAATGGAAATTTAAAGTTCTTTTGTTTTTTATAGAGAAAATGAAGAAGGGTTAAGGAATCCTTTCCTCCAGACAAGGCTAATAGTATTTTATCACCATCTTCAATCATATTATATTTGAAGATAGCCTTACTGATCTTCTTATCCAGCTTTTGTTCTTGCTTTTTAGACTCTGACATGATCAGAATAGTAATAGATCCGTTAAGGATAGAAAAGGAGTATTTATGATCCCAGAGGAAGTCATTTTTCCAAAAGAAGTTAATATAAAGTATACAAGTAAAGAATTTATGGAACACATTGAACGTTTTTCTGTTCCTATAAATAAAGTAGCCATGTGGACCCTTGGTCAAAATTCTTGGATACTCAAGAATGAAGAGGGCACTATTATTGCAATAGACCCTTATCTTACTGACTATTGTGGTAGCAAGAGAACTGGAGTTCCAACTGTAAAAAGTCGTATCCTGCCCATTTTCATCGAACCAGAAGACTTGAAAGTTGATATCGTCCTTATAACTCATAGTCACCCAGATCATGCCGATCCTTACACTCTTGAAAGATTGACCATAAAGGATAGTGCTTATTTTGCAGCACCTTTTCAAGCAGTCCCTATCTTGAAAAAAGCAGGAATAAAGGATGTTAAACTTGTTCATCCTTTAGAGCAATGGGAATGGAAAGGAATAAAGATAACTGGAACATTTGCAGAACCTACAGATTTCACCGATTTAAATCACATGGGATTTGTTCTTCATTTTGCTTGCGGTAAGAAGTACTACAATTCAGGTGATACTGCAAAAACAGAACTATTGGAGCATGTAAATAGTTTTGATATTGATTGGATGAGTATCTGTATTAATGGGGGATATCACAATTTAACCCACTGGGAGGCCGCAGAGATTACTGCTCTCATTAATCCAAAGATTGCTATTCCTGCGCATTTTGATATGATGCCTCATAATATCCAGCCACCGACTATGTTTCGTAAATCTCTAAGCATGAAAGCACCTAATGTTCAATATTATAGGTTAGAATACTATGAACCAAGTTTGTTTTAAAAGACATAACGGACTAGGTATAATATTTGGTGGAGGATGAATATGGATTTCTTGAATTATAAAGTCAATGTTGTTCCTGGAGATATTGTAGTTGTAGAAAAGAACGCAGACTGTAATGTTCATTTATTGGATCCCATGAATTTTAGCAAGTATAAAGTTGGTCGTGCCTATAAAGGACAAGGGGGATTTTCAAATAAAAAAATTGTTGAGTTTGAAGTTCCATATAAAGGTGGCTTTCATATTGTCTTAGATTTGAAAGGTTTACCCTTTTCTCAAGTAAAAGCTTCCGTTAAAGTAAGAAAGAAATGAAAAACATAATACTATTCTTACTGACACTTACTTTACTCAGTTGTACTGTCCAGTACTACCCCGTTAAAGTAGATGATACAGCTCGCATTATAGATTCCCGCGGACGTGAAGTAGATGCCAGAGAATTTGATGATATTCAGCCATTCGATGGCAAAGTATTTAGAGTTTATCAGAAAAATGTCTGGCTTTTATGGCAACTGGGAGTAGGTGTTATAAGTGATGAGTATGACTTTATTGGAAGCTTGAAAGATTCTCGGGCCATTGTCATAAAAGAAGGTAAGTATGGATATATTGATAGGACTGGTCAGCTGGTGATTCCCTTATTGTATACTTATGGTGCTCCTTTTTCTGAAGGTTTGGCATTAGTAAGAAATACAAATGGCCACACCGGATATATTAATGTATTAGGACGAACGGTCATTCCTTTTCAGTATGATGAGGCTCTACCTTTCAATAAGGGAGCTGCTCTTGTCACCAAGGATAACAAAAGCTTATTAATTAATAAAAAAGGGGATATCATATGGCCATAGATCGTATTACTATTCGTAAACCTGATGATTTGCATATTCACCTTAGGCAGGGAGAATTGTTACAGGATTATGCACAGGATGTAGGCAAATGGTGTAAAAGGGTTGTTCCTATGCCTAATACAGTTCCTCCTGTAATAACAGCAAACCAAATGCTTGATTATAAGAAGGTAATAGAAGAGGCTTCTCCAGGATTAGTTGTTGTTCCTGTTTTTAAGATAGATGCATCCTTAACATTTGATGATATAAAAGCATTGAAAAAATCTGGAGCTTTTATGGGTAAGTACTATCCACAAGGAGCAACTACTAACTCAAAAGGGGGGAACACTGATTGGAAATCATGTTTCTCTGTATTTGAGGCCATGGAATCTGAAGGACTTATTCTTTCTATGCATGGGGAAGAACCTGATGATCCTGTCCTTCTTCGGGAAGAACGGTATCTGTCAAGATTGGATGAGCTTCTGATGAATTTCCCCAAACTTAAAGTAATATTGGAACATGTTTCCACTAAAGCAGGGATTGATAAAGTTTTAAGTTTACCAAGTAATTTTGCAGGTACGATCACGGCTCATCATCTTCATTATACTTTGGATGATGTAATTGGTGGTAGTTTAAACTCCCATCTATTTTGTAAACCAATCATAAAAAGTGCAGAAGACAGACAGGCTATTAGAGCTGCTGCCTTTAGTGGTAATCCCAAATTCTTTTATGGTTCCGACTCAGCTCCTCACCAGAAAAGAGACAAAGAGTTAAAAGGAGCTGCAGGAATATATTCTGCTCTCACAGCAATACCAACTGTAATTGAAGAATTTGAATCTGCTAATAAATTAGATTGTCTTGAGAACTTCTTGAGTACTTATGGTGCTAACTTTTATAACCTAGAACTTAATCAAGAAAAAATAACATTTGAAAAAAAGACATGGACCTGCCCCCAGGAAATACATGGTGTTGTACCTATGAGAGCAGGAGAAAGTATCAGTTGGAATAGAGCCCAATAATTGGTGGCATAAGGAGTACTATAATGAATGCACAGGATACAAAACCTCTTGTTTTGATGAATGTAAATAAAGAGGTTGTTAAGGTATTAACAATGAACGAAAAAGGTTTTCGAAAGTCATTAGAAAACGATGTTCTGTGGGTTCTTCATGATACTACAGGACGACTTTTACCATTAGAAGGAGAACCACCTTTTAAGGATCTTGTTGAGAAGGATGAATTTTACACAGCTATATTGATTGAAAACAACACTAATGTTTCCCATCAGGATGAAGTAACTTTTGATACTCCTGATGTATTAGATCGATTATGGCAGGTTATTCAGCATAGAAATGAAGCTAGACCAGAAGGTTCCTATACAACCCATTTATTTGAAAAGGGTGTTGAGAAGATTAAAAAGAAGCTTGGTGAAGAAGCTGTAGAGGTCATTTTGGCCAACAATGCAAAAGAAATTACCTATGAATCCGCTGATCTGATATATCATCTTTTTGTCCTTTTGACTGCAACCAATGTAAGCTTGGAATCTGTATATCTAGAATTAGCCAATCGAGCGAAGTAGGATTAATTAAGTGAAACCATATTTAGAAAGATTACAAGAAGGTGTTTTACTTTTTGATGGGGCCATGGGAACAAGACTTTATGATAAGGGTGTCTTTGTTAACCGCTCCTTTGATGAAGTGAGTTTAAGCAATCCCTCCCTCATTAAGGAAATACATTCTGAGTATGTTCAATCAGGGGCTCAAGCCATAGAAACGAACACCTTTGGTGCTAACAGAATCAAATTAAAAGGTTTCAATCTAAATGATAAAGTTAAAGATATCAATTTAGGGGCAGCAAAAGTTGCCAGGGAAGTTGCAGGTTCAGAAGTCTATGTTGCTGGAGCTGTTGGACCAACAGGTGAAATTCTTGCTCCTCTTGGTCCCTTGTCTATTGAAGAAGCAAGCTTTTGTTTTCGTGAACAAATGGAAGCCTTGGTTGATGGTGGGGTAGATTTAATACTTCTGGAAACTTTTAAAAATATTGATGAATTATTGCTAGCGGCTAAGATTAGTAAGAACGTAGCCCCTCATATTCCCGTACAAGCCCAATTTAGTGTGGGTACTCCCAATTTAGATCACTATGATGAATATAGAAAGCAAGCTATTGATTTTGCTAAACAACTAGAATTATCAAAATATGTTGATGTAATTGGATTTAATTGCTCTGTAGGTCCAGGAGATAGTTTAGAAGTTCTTCTATCCATAAGAAGTTATGTGACGAAGCCTATATCAGTTATGCCTAATGCTGGTTATCCCAAGAAAATAGAAGACCGCTATATTTATATGGCAACTCCTGATTATTTTGCTGAGTATGCTAATCGTTTTGTTGATGCTGGTGCTACCATTATTGGTGGATGTTGTGGCACAGGGCCGGAACACATTCAAAAAATGGGAGTAGCCGCCTTATCCATGGACGTTGGACGACGGCACATTGAGCTCAAGATTACAGCTGAAGATGTTCAAACCAAAACACCTCAACCACTTAATGAGAGAAGTCGATTGGGACATTATCTTAATGAAGGGAAATGGATTGAAACTGTAGAATTGACTCCTCCCATGGGAACAGATTTAAGCACTTATATAAATAAAGCTAATGAGTTATATACGGCAGGTGTTGACTTTATTAATGTACCAGATGGGCCCAGAGCTTCTAGTAGAATATCAGCCTTAGTGGCAAGTTTACATCTACAGCAGAATACACATATAGAACCTATTTTTCATATGTGTACAAGAGATAAGAATCTTATTGGACTTCAATCAGAGCTTTTAGGATGTGAAGCCCTAGGTCTGAGAAACATGTTGCTCATCACAGGTGATCCTCCCAAAGTTGGACGTTATCCTGATGTCACTGGTGTCTTTGATATTGACTCTATTGGCTTAACCAGTCTTGTGGAGCGTCTGAATCAGGGGGTTGATCTAGGGGGACAGGGGTTGCCTCAGAATACCAACTTTGTTAAAGGAGCAGGGATCAATCCCACTTCAGCGACACTCGATACTGAGATAGAAAGGGTATACAAAAAGGCAGAAGCCGGTTGTGATTACTTTATTACCCAACCCATTTATGATGTTGAGAAAATGATTTCTTTTCTCGATAAAATCAAAGAAACAAAGGTACCTGTTATATTGGGAGTATGGCCATTAGCTTCCTATCGCAATGCTTTATTCTTACATAATGAAGTACCGGGAGTTACAATCCCTCAATATATCCTAGATAGAATGAAGACTCATGATGATAAGGAACAGGCAAGGGAAGATGGTATCAAGATATCCCGTGAAATCATCAAGGAAATGAAACCCTTCATAAATGGTGTTCAAATCAGTCCCCCCTTTGGCCGTATAAAAACAGCATTAGATGTATTAAAGGTTTCTAAATGAAGAAATGGGCTCTCTTCATATAGAAGAGAGCTTATTAGTCTATTTGTAGCTTGTACTTACACTCCAGAGACCAACAAGAACAACCACATCAAGGGCTAGACTTTGTAGCCATGGTAAAAGATCCGGTTTCAGGAACCCGTCAAGGAATGAAAACATGACAATTCGAAGGGCCCATAGAATAAAGACGATAAATCCCGCAAAAAAGAGAGCCTTGGAGTCGATAGGAAGAAATACTCCTCCAACAAGTATAACCCCAGCTATTAACTCAACAACAGCTACAATCAAGTTTAAGGTCTGATTGTTACCGCCTCCAAACAATTGGCTTACAGCACGGGATGCTTCACTGAAAGTTGAGTTATAATGAATAATTCCATTTAATCCCAGAATGAAGATAAATACACCCAGGGCGATTTGTAAAATCATAAGAGATCCAAAACGACTAGTTGACTTCATTTGTTACTCCTTCAATAATAATTATCCTAGTATAACCTATATTAATTATCTATACTGAATATATTGAAAATTTACTTATTTTCTAAAGGAGATAGTAATGAAATTTCTCGTTGTCGGTGCTGGTGTCATTGGATGTTATACTGCGGCAAGAATGTTAGAAGTGGGGCATGACATTAAGCTTCTGGCAAGAGGAGAAAAGGCTAAAAGGTTAGCTGATAAAGGGATAACCATTAAGAATGGAATCACAGGTGAAGTTTCTACCTATAAAGTACCCATCATTGAGTCTCCTGTTAAGGAATATTTCGATATTGTCATAGTCTGTGTAAGATCAACTCAACGAGAATCGGTTTTATCTACATTAGTGTCACTAAAAGGAATCGAGGTTTACTGCTTTATTGGCAATACACTAAAGGAATATGATGAAGAAGCAGAAGTCTTAGGTGAAGATCGTATTCTAACTGGTTTTACTTCTATAGGTGGACGATGGGAAAATGATGAACTTATAATTGTTGATCGAAAGTCTGCTAATATCAAACCCTTTGATAGTTTCATTATTGGAACACCCTTTGAAGATTCCCATAAACATATAGCTGTGTTAAGGTCTGTTTGGAAAAATAGAGGGTTGAAAATGACCACCTATAATAACATTTTGGATTGGCATTTAACCCATGTTGTTATTGTTAGCCAACTGGCTGCTGCCTTGTATCGACACGGTGGTGATTTTAAAGCCATTTCTGATGACGATATTTTAATAGCAGTGAATACTATGAGGGAGATATTTGCTCAGATGCGCAAGCATCATTTTCAAATACTACCTCGACCATTAAATGGTATCAGCTTCCTTCCTAGACGGTTGGTTATAAATCGAATTCGCAAACGTTTGGAAGGACCCTTTACGGAAATCGGTTTAACAAGTCATATTCATGTTGGACGAGAGGAAGTTTTCAGTCTTGTGATTGAATTAAGAGATCTTATAACTAATGAAGGGGAATCACTTCCCCTTCTCAATCAACTCGTAGAAGATATTAGACCATAGTCTATATTTTACTGGCGATTATAGTTCCTATCTCAGAAGTGTTAACTTTAGTCATTCCTGAAGTATAGATGTCTCCTGTCCGATAGCCTTCATCTAAAGTTGTACTGATAGCATTATAAATGTCATCATAAGCTTCATCTAAACCAAAGGAGTATTTTAACATCATAGCCAAAGATAAGATTTGAGCAATGGGATTGGCTATTCCTTGTCCTGCAATATCAGGAGCGGATCCTCCAGATGGTTCAAATAATCCAAAACTACCCTCTGCCAAGCTAGCACTTGGAAGCATACCTAAACTACCTGTTATCATAGAAGCCTGATCTGACAAAATATCACCAAACATATTACCACAAAGGATGACATCAAACTGTTTTGGGTCCTTAACTAGTTGCATTGCTGCATTATCCACATACATGTGAGTTGTTTGCACATCAGGATATTGCTTTGCTATTTCTGTGACAACTTCACGCCATAACACCATGGATGTTAATACGTTTGCTTTATCGATAGAAACAAGTTTCTTACCTCTTTTTTGAGCTGTTTGAAAGGCTACATGGGTAATTCGTTCTATCTCAGCTTTTGTATATACTAAGGTGTCAAAGGCTTTTTCTCCTTCACGACCTTTAGGTTGACCAAAATAGATACCTCCTGTCAATTCGCGAACAACTAGAACATCAAAATTATCACCAATTGCTTCTGGTTTGAGGCTGGACGCATCTTTTAATTGGGGAAAGATAATAGCAGGTCTCAAGTTGGCATAAAGACCAAAAATCTTTCTTAAAGGAAGAAGTGCTCCTCTTTCTGGTTGTTCTTCCGGAGGAAGATTTTCCCACTTTGGACCTCCTACTGATCCAAATAAGATGGCATCTGAGGATTTACATATATCTATTGTTTCTTGGGGGAGAGCTTTGCCTTTGTTATCAATAGCAACACCACCTACGTCTGCCCAAGTTCTTTCTGTTGTTATGTCGTATTTTTTTTCAATAGCATCTAGTACTTTAATGGCTTCAGCCATTACTTCTGGTCCTATTCCATCACCAGGTAAAACAGCAATTTTTTTTAGCATCACTGGCTCCCTTTTTATTCTTGGTTAAGGTACTTTATTTGTGCTTAAATTTTAAGTCAACCTTAGAAGCTCCCATTTAAGAAAAAACCTAGGAAGATTGGACTTTCTTTTTGTGGTGCATATCCTGTACGAATAACTAAATCTAACAAAGCCGTTTTGACTCTACCCGGAATAATCCACATATGCATCTCGTTGCCTAGGGTTGGATAAACTTCATCATAGTTATCAGTAGAATGTAGTTGGGCGTAAAAAGTGGTACTTATTCGCTTAAGGTAGCTGATTCCCAAGAAATTCCAATTGGGATAAAAAAGTGGAACATTCCATCGTAATGTTGATTGAATTCGGACATCTGGAATCTTCATATCAGTGTATCCATAGGGCAAAGGAATGACCTCATCCAATGGTATTTGGTCATATACTGTTTTTTCTATTCCTCCAGTTATTTCAGTGGACGCATCAGTAAATATTCCAGGTAGAAAGATAGATCCCCAGATACTAGCTAAATATCTATCAGCACCAAGACTTCCTTCTGATGTTGTTTTGTATGCTGTATTAAGTATGAACCCTTTTTGAGGTGTTAATCTTCTATTTCCATACCCATAGTAATGTTGGAATTGGAAGGCTGTAGATAACAAAAAATAAGCTTCATCAATATCTTCTTCCTCATTAACATAGGCTAAAGAATTGTTCCAATCCAGATAAGTAGTATTTTCACCCTTTGATAGTTCTAAAGGAAAGTCCAGACCTCCCCACAGAATTAACTGATTCCAGGCTAGATCCTGATAATTTCTTTCTCCCCAAAAGGTTTGAAAATAAAGGTGGGGATATAAACGATTTACTTTTAAGTTGAAATAGTAACCCCATTCTTCTTCCTCTTGGTCATATAAAGGACCAGTAGACCAACTATAGTTTTGAAATAAATCATCACCATAAAGGAAGAATCCTATATCAGAACTATGGACAACACTACTAGTTAAAGTCCAGGAATGGGGTATGATCGTATCCTTGAAGGAGTTGTATTTTGTGGGCTTAAAATCATGTTTAACAGTGTTAATGCTTGTAACATCAACTTTTGGCTCCTGGTTTTGTAAATCAGAAAATAAATCAGTTCTTTTTACAGTAATTTGATATTTGGGCTGAAGTTCTAAATCCTTTGTAGGTATTGCACTTATTACATATCCTTCATCACTGTTCTTATACTCTATAAAATAGAGCTTACCTTTATGTATAAGAGGATTGAATCCACCATATTTCAAATCTGTGACTCTAAATTCCTCATGAGTTTCTGTGTTGAGAACATAAATATTATCAATTCCAGAATAGGGGGACGAATAATAAATATTTGAGTTTTCTTCGTCCCAATATAAGTGGCGAAAACCTTCTGTTTCTGATTCTAATAGTACTTGGAGTTCATCTGTATCTCTGTCGAATAAAACGAGTTGGCGTATTCCCTCTTTTTGTCTCACAAAAACTAATTTACGACCTGTATTACTTGGTGTTGGTGAGTACATAGTCCAAGAAGGATCAAGGCGAAGCTTTTCCTCTAAGTGGCCTTCTTGATCCAAGATTCGATATTCATACGTATTATTCCTTGTGAAGTAGAGGCTGATAATATTGTTGTCTGGACCTATAAAGTGAGGTAAGAAATATCTTCCTTCTGTTGTTATTGTCGTTGATTGGCCTTTTTTAATATTTGACAAGATGATATTGGAATAGCTTTCTCGACTCCATTTAGGATTATAAGAAATTTCTGTTCTTACCAGTTGTCCATTAGTCATATCAAAACTAACATCACTGGATAAATGTTCTAATAGGGGGGGCTCTTCTTCTGTGTTAATAGCTGCGAGAGAGGAAGTCCTACCTAACTCTGATTGAAGAGAGTATATTTTATTATCATTAACACTAAGTCCGGTATATTTAGTCCATATATTAGATTGGGGCGATACCTGTTCCTTCATTGGATGGATCGTAAGAGCAGTATTACCAGTGTATATGTCAAATAAATGTAACATACTTCTATAGTAGATTGAGGAGGGAGTTGTACTTATTGAAAATAAGCTTCCCATATCCATACTATAACTTAGTAAGGGCATCCATGTAGTGGCTTTTATTGTTTCTTCATAGGAGAGTAGTCCATAATCTCTCCTTATTTGATTACTTAGAATATATCCAAGAACATAATGATTAGGAATGTATTCATTGAATGAGCCAAGATAAGCTTGATCATAATTATAGTCTTTACCTTCTAACAGGATAGCTCGTTGTGCCATTTCAAAAGAGGGACTTCTTCCTCTACCTGACTGGCTTAGTAGTGTCTCTGTTAAGACGGCATCCCCTTCATAGAACCAAGCTGGGAAATTCAATCCTGACATAGCCCCTTGGCCGTATTGACCAAAGAGAAGGTGGGCCAGCTTGATTAATCCATTATCAACTTTGGCAAACTGATAGATATGTCTTCCTTCATGAATGGCTAATAAATCATACCAGGGGATAGTCAGATCTGATTCTAAAAAGGGGACAGAATACCATTCTGATCTATGGGGTGCTACAGTAACAAAAGCATTGCTGATTAAACTGTCGTTATTGAGAATGACAGGCCATTTGGGAATCTCTGAATTAAGGGAAACACCTAAATATTCTTGCAAATAAAGAAATTTCTCAGCTAGTAATAAAGCCTCTTCTTCCATTTCTTGGGGATAAATAACTCTAATTTGACCAGTTTCTATCTCCTGCCAATTCTTATGAGGAGGGAATAGTTGAGTTTGTGCAAAAGAAGGAATTATACTTATTGTAACCAACAAAAGAATGATATATCTGATTTTATTCAAGCTTGTATCCTTTAATTATATTTACATTGATATAACATTTGTTTAATAATACCAACAAATGGAGATAAATAAACATGATAAATGATGTTTTTCAGAGTTAGACCATTATGATAAGTAATTATCTTAAGATATTATTTTTATCCTTGTATATTATTGTTGGTATGAATCTCTTTGCTCAGGATGTGCAACAAGCCCAGGTAAAGTTTATTCAAACACAGAAGGAAGAAGGAAAAGAGGATCAGATAGTTAAGGGGGAGATTTTCTATTCTCATCCTGGTTTTTTGCTTATAAAAATAAATAGTCCTGTCAGTCAGGTGATTCAATATAATTCGGATAATATTAAATTTTATTATCCTACTGAGAATATTGTTTATATCTTTCCGGGAGGAATTAAAACTAGTCCCGTTATCGATCAATTTACACAACGTCAAGTTAAGGATATGGGTCTAAGTAGCATTGGTTTTGTCTTGGACAATCAAGAAAAGAAGGATGATCATCTGATAACTTTTTGGTTGCCTCCTGATAATTTAAAAAAAGTGTTGGATCATGTCGAATTAGAGTACGCAAATAGGCAAATCGTTGCCTACAGAGAGATCGCTAAAAATGGTAGAGTGACAAATGAAACAAAATACTCTGACTTTGATGAGCAGGTTGCAGATTTTCCCAAGGTAATTCTATCTAAATTTGTTTCCTCCAAAGGTACTTCTGAATTTGAAATCGAGTATTTATCTCCTATTTTTAATGAACCCTTACCTGATGATATTCTAGAGTTTGAGATTCCTAAAGATGCAAATATTAAAGATTTTACTACTAAGTAGTTTCCTTTCTCTTGGGATTTCTGGGAGTTCCTTCAGTCCAAAGGATGTGGCCATCCTTCCTTTCAAAGGAGTGATGCATTTGTATCAAAGCTATATATCTTCTCAGGATAGACCTTCCTGTGTTTTTTCCCCAACTTGTTCGGAGTATACTCGACAGGCCATACAGCTTTATGGCCCTGTCAAAGGAAGCTTGATGGGGGCCGAGCGGTTATTGAGATGTCATAAGTATCAAGTATCTCCCTATAAAGTTGATTCAGAAGGACATTATTTAGATCCTTTACCTCTACCAGGGAGAACAAAGTGAGGCTTTTTTTTATAGCTTTTTGTCTGCTCTCCTCCAGTGTTCTATATTCACAGGATTTCTATTCTATTGATAAGTTGGAAGACTTTGCCCAATATCTTGAAATCATAGATGAAAAAGTACTGGCTTATGGAGAATATGAAAAGTTAGTTTATATAGCTGAATCTGAGGAAGATCGAAAACTCTATTATGACAAAATGGCTATATTAGCCTATAAACTACAACGGTTTGATCTAGCTGCTAAGAATTATTTATTAGCTGGTGACTTGGATAGATCCATTTTGTCTTCTTTAAGAGGAAATAATGAATTATTAGTTTCACAGGATCAGATCTCTCCTGAGATGTCAGGTTCTATCGATTTTCTGTCTTATAATTTTGATGCTGTCATTGATCAGTCCAGTGTATTAGACAATACTTCCTTCAGTTTTATCGTAGATCTTGCCGCAGAAGGAAGAGGTTTTAAAAAGAAGAGTCCTTTATTGGGGGGATTTCTAAGTACCCTCTTTCCTGGTTTAGGTTATGGATATAGTCATAATTGGACAAGTATGTTTTTGGAAGTTGCAGTTACAGGTACTTTCAGTCTCGTGAGTTGGGAATTGTACAAGAATTATGGCTTGGATAATCCTGCTTTTGTATTATCATTCAGCACAACAAGTTTATTTTATCTTGGTGGAATCTATGGTGGTTATACGGAAGCCATTAGATACAATGACCAATATTATGATTCCTTGAGTGATGATTATTGGAAAAGGGTTAATGAAAGCATTCTTCCTTAGTATCCTGTTATTACTCACAATACAAATCTATTCCGATTCTTTTAACAGTTCCCTTGAAAAGGAGCAATTACGAGAACAGCTTCGCATTGATTTTTTTAGGGAAGATAGTTCCTTTACACTATCCTTAGGTATTATTCTTAAATACTGGAATTTGAAGGATTATGAACATGGAATTAATTACATCAATTATATTCTTCCCGGTATAAAGAGTGTTGACGAGAGTGATAGATTAAACTTGCTATTGTCAGTGTTTATGAGTAAGAACGGAAGAGAACAAGAAGCCCAATTAATACTAGGACAGCTAAGATTTTTCTCTGATAACCCAGCAGTAATACAATGGTCAAATCTTTTATTAATCAAATCCTATTATATAAATGGTCAAACAGAGCAGCTTATCAATCTGCTTGATGAAACCAGTGATCAATCAAATGAGGACTCTTTTATTGATCATTATAAAAGTCCAAAACTAGCTAGGAAACTTGCTTATGTACCAGGATTAGGCCACTATTATTCTGGTTATTGGGGGCAGGGAAGTCTTGCGTTATTACTCAATAGTTCCTTTGCTGCTCTTTTCGCATCATCCCTTATTTCTGGAAGATATTTTGAAGCTTTTCTTTTTGATATCAATATGTTAGGCCGGTTCTATTCTGGAAATCTATATCAAGCAGAACAATACGCCATAACTGCGAATCACAATTCATGGTCCAATAGTTCTTATCTAGTCGATCAATTAACCTTGATACATAAATTGTCTTATCAGGAACAGGCTGTTTTACATTCCTTTATCCTCGAATAAATGGTTGAAAAGACCTTCTTATCTCTAGTCTAAATTTAACAGTATTTTTATTTAAACAAACATTGATATAATAGAGTAGTAGAGTCACAAATAGTACAAGGGTTTTTATATGAAGTTAGACGCTGTTATTCATATCGGTTCAAGTCAGTTTCGCTTAGTAATAGCTGAGTTTTTTACAGATAGAGGTTATCGGGTCATTGATAGTTCTGAGAAGATGATTCCCCTGGGAAAAGATGTTTTTACTGGAGGTTTTGTTCAACTAAGAACGATGAATATGGCCATTGAGATATTAAAACACTTTAAAGAGCAGTTGAAAGGTTGGAATGTTAGGCCTGAAGATGTGAAGGTAATCGCTACCAGTGCTTTAAGGGAAGCAAAGAATCGAGATGCTTTTCTTGATCGTGTGGAAGTGAGAACTGGATTTAGAATTAAAGTCGTTGATGGTATAGAAGAAATTCGCCTCAGTTATATGGCTGTACAATATGCACTTGAGGGTGTACAAACCAAACTCAGTCGTACAAATGCGATTATCATCGGAGTTGGAGGTGGTTCCACGGAGGTGATATTACTTCGCAGGGGTAAGATGGCTGCTGTCCATTCCCTGTCCCTCGGGGCTGTTCGAGTGGAACAACAAATATTGAATGATTCAGGCCACTTGGGAGAGAATCTGGAAAATTTTCTGACACAAAATATGAGGCCCCAGTTGGAACGTCTGGATTCAGAGATGCGTTTATCCTCAATTAGGACCATTGTTGCGATTGGTTCCTATGCAAAAATGATATCAGAAAATCTTCCTAAGAATGAGGATGAACGATATCAGATCTGTTCTAATGATAAATTTCATAAAACATCAAATCATATATTTGAGGGATCTTCTTTAAGAGAGGAAGGCTATAAAGCTGCTATCGGTATCCTCAAGTTATTCGTATTAGCAACGACGGCTAACGAAATCATTATACCTGATGTCAGTGTGGATGAGGGTGTTTTTGTTGATGTAAAGGGATTAGCTGATAATACTTTACGAGAAAGATATTCACGTCAAATAGTGGCAAGTGCTATTAGTTTGGGGAAGAAATATAATTATGACATGGCCCATGCCAGGCATGTCACAAAACTGGGATTGTCCTTATTTGATCAATTAACAGAAGAACATGGTCTAAAAGAAAGATCCAGACTATTACTGGAAGTCGGTTCTATACTACATGATATTGGTACATTTGTAAAAAGCTCAGGTCATCATAAACATGGAATGTACCTGGTTCTTAATTCAGAAATATTTGGTTTGAATGAAATAGAGTTAAAAGTTGTTGCCAACTTAGTAAGATATCATAGAAAGAATCCTCCCCAAAGCAACCATACTGCTTATACATCTCTCAATAGAGAACATCGTCTAATCGTGTTAAAATTAGCAAGTATCCTAAGGGTTGCTGATGCCTTGGATCGTGGGCATGCCCAAAGAATTCGTTCCATAAAGGTTGATCGTTCTCATGATCGTTTAATCATTCATTGTGATCATCAAGGAGATATATCTGTTGAACGTTTTAGTCTATCAGCTAAAGCTGCTATGTTCGAAGATGTGTTTGGTCTTAAAGTTTTGTTGAGGTAGAGGTAATAAATGAGTAATGAATATATTCCTAGAGAGATATCCTGGGTAGAGTTCAATAAGAGAGTCTTATATGAAGGTTGTAGAGAAGACATTCCTCTTCTGGAACGGTTAAAATTCCTATCGATTGTGAGTTCGAATTTTGATGAGTTTTTCATGGTACGAGTAGCGTCTCTTAAGCGTCAGATAAATGAAGGTGGTGATAGGATTTCCTGTCCTAGTGGCACAAAACCTTCTACACAACTCAAGCTCGTTGAAGATATGGTTCGGGATATACACCGTTCTCAGTATAAAGAACTAAATAGCATCATTCACTCATTAATTAATCATGGACTACATTATATTCCTAATGATGGTTTGGATGGAAAACAAAGTGCTTTTATAAAGGAATTATTTAGAAAAGAACTCTTTTCCGTTTTAAGTCCTATTAGACTTGATTACAAAAAGAATCTACCAGTTATTCAGAATTTAGGATTAAACATTGCTTATCTATTAAAGGAAGAAGGCAAAGAAGAGTTAAAATTAGCCATATTGCAAATTCCCTCTGCTCAACAAAGGATAATTTGGTTGCCAGACATTCATGGAGAAAGTTGTTTTACTTTAATAGAAGAAGTAATTGCTAGCCAATCAGATGTGTTCTTCCCAGGGCACCAAATCATAGAATCAACATATTTCCGCTTAACTCGTGATGCTGATTTGGAGGTTGATGAAGAGAAAGGAGACGATTTCGTTGAGGCAATGGAGGAAATTCTTATTGATAGACTTCACAGTACTCCTGTTCGAATGGAAATTACTAATAGTTCTATGGATATTGAAAAACAATTGATGAACTTATTTGATCTAACGGAAGACTCTGTTTACCGTTTTGATGGCCCTCTGAATCTTAAAGACTTTATGGCTTTAGCATTCGTTCCCAGTTTCGATGCGTTAAAGTATCCAGAATGGAAATCAGTTAATGAGTTATCACAGGAAGAAGATATTTGGAGTCAAATCCAGGCTGGTGATATCGTTTTACATCATCCATATGATTCTTTTAGTCCTGTGATTCGTATGGTGAGAGAAGCTTCTGTTGATCCCATGGTATTAAGTATAAAAATGACTCTTTATCGAACTAGTGGTGATAGTCCTATTATTAAAGCACTAAAAGAAGCGGCCATGAATGGGATTCAAGTCATTGTTCTTGTCGAGTTGAAAGCAAGATTTGATGAAGCCAGAAATATTCTATGGGCTCGTGAATTGGAAAGAGCTGGTGTCATTGTCATCTATGGTGTGGCTCAACTTAAAGTTCATTCTAAAGCGATGATGATCATTCGAAGGGAAAATGAAGGGATACGGCGTTATGTTCATATGGGTACAGGTAACTATAACGATAAAACTGCTAAACTATATACAGATCTTTCTTTGATTACTTGTAGTGATTCTCTCACTTATGAAATAGCCTTGTTTTTTAATGTTATTACAGGATATTCCTCTATTCCTCAATTTGAACACATATGGATGAGTCCTGATGGTATCAGGGAACGAATCCTTGATTTAATAAAAGTTGTGATTGATAACACAACCCATGAGAATCCCGGTGTAATTCTTGTAAAAATGAATTCCTTAGCCCATCCTCAAGTTATTGATGCTTTGTATAAAGCAAGTCAGATGGGGGTACAGATAAAATTAAATATTAGAGGTATCTGTATGTTAAAACCAGGTGTTCCCGGTTTGAGTGAAAATATAGAAGTTGTAAGTATTGTTGATAGATATCTTGAGCACAGCCGTATCTTTTATTTTCAATATGGAGGACATGAGGATCTGTATCTATCAAGTGCGGATTGGATGCCCAGGAATCTGGAAAAAAGAGTGGAGATTATGTTTCCTGTGCTTGATTCCAAATTAAAAATCAAAATTAGAAAGATGCTGGATATCTTTTTCAAAGACAATACGAATGCTCACCGTGAATTACCTGATGGTTCTTATGTCAAAATAACAGATACAGAATCTGAGCCCTTTCGGGCCCAGGATTATTTTAATAAAGAAGCCAGACAAAAACGACGCTTAATCTCAGAAGCCTCTAAGAAGAATCTTAAGGTTAGGAGGAAGCTCCCAGAGAGATAACAATAGAATCTTCTGTACGTCTCTGTCTTAACTTAAAGTATAATGTCGTATTGTTGGGATTGTAGTAGTAACCCTCAGAGTACCTTTGGAATCTATAATCACCTGGCCAGGGTATGTTGTGAAGAACTATACCTGTAAAGGGCCGCAATCCGTAGATAACAAAATAATGTGTCTGTCTTACTGGATATTTTGATATAATGACTAATTGATTCTGACTATTCTTACTGATGTTCATATCGGATGAGGTCCATATCCAACTGTCGTATCCAAGATATTCTTTTAGGTTGATATAATGAGGATAATAAGCGGTTGTCCTTAACAGCGGATATATCCTTTCTGGTTCCAGGATATCCTGTCCATTCCAGGTAATCTCCCCATTATTTTCATCAAGGTAGAGAGGGAGGTTTCCTGTTCCTCTTTCATATTTTAAGGAAGATAGCACCAGTTGTTTTCCCAGGTTTGTATAGGAGTCATCTTGCAATACAGATCCCATTTGCTGGAATACCCATCCACCCAAAAGGGAAGCATAGAGATCAAGCTCTCCAAACTGGTTTGTTAGAAATACATTGTCGTTCTGATTATACAAACTCTTGAGTAACTGTTCCTCAAGGAGAATAGCAACACTTCTAATTCTCTTTGTTGAACCAGATCTCCATTGAGATATCAATAGAAAATTACGGGCTAGCTGGAGGATTTCAACGGTATTTGGAGTTAATTGTATATGGGAAATATTCGACATGATTTGAGCAAAATCATTTTCATCTCCATAGAGGCCTACAGCTTCCCAACCTCCTTCTTCATAGAGAAAACGAAGATTGTGATCCCTCAATAAACTCCTGTCCTGTGCTAATTTGTTGAGCATAAACTCACGTTGATCTGTCTCTTTGTTAACAATATCACCAAAAAATGTACTACCTTCCCATGTTTGCTTCTGAGGCCATAAGCTAGCCGCATTTTGCACAATAGGGTGAACCGTTTGTGATTGGTTGGTCACTAAGCTTTCCGCCATCGTAGCGACTGCAATATTTGTATAGAAGTTTGTGCCTTTTGATGATGTCCAGGTACCCTGTCCTAAGTTAAATCTTGCTGACTGCCATTGTCTGAAAGCCCTATTGATAAAATTGTCTACTGTATTGTCATAATTGACCAATTCATTATCTTCGTTCCGTTGAGCTAAATAATTCTTAATATTTACTGAGGCAGGGAGTGTTTCCACGACAACAGGAACAAAGCCTTTATCTTCAGGAGCTAAGAGAAGCTCCCTTTTGTCCATATCTATACGACTGTCAGAGTTGAGGGCCAGATATATATTTTCTTTTTGACCTTGAATGGTCATAATAGGAAGATTCTCTCTCGGATGAGCTTCGGAACCTTGGACTAGGGAGAAATTAATAATCATCGATTCAATCCTGGCAGGGTCTTCTGGGAGGATTGGCTGAATATTGAGATTATTTTCCTCACTTACTCTGAATCTTAAGGTAACCTGGTCTTCAAATAAAATATCTAAGCCATCCTCTTTAAGTTCGTAGGATTCTGGCCGAATTCTATGAGTAACACCGTCAGTGGTGTTTAAAATAAGAGGTATATCTCGACTGAAAATAAAGTCAATGTTGCTCTTCTGGATAGTTATATCTTGTATTTGTTTTTTACCAGCTTGCTCTCCAGCACTGGTTCCTGACAAAATTAACCCAAGATGCTCTGATGAGAACTGGCTTTCATTTGAAAATTGAACAACAAGTATGATGATAAATCCTATCATAAAAACAAGAGGAGTTAGTATTAATCGTCGCTTATAATTAGTGTTGACCATGGGCCATTTTACTTGTGGTCCCGTAAAAGTTCAACCTTGTTCAATTTAGATTCTCAGTTTATATTAGGTACCTGTTTAATAAGGAGTTAAAATGAACTTTTTCAAAAAGCTCATCCCTGTGATAATGGTTTTTGCACTATTATCGTGTCAAACAACAGGAGTATCAGATAGCGCTACTATTAATAAAGCACTCGATAATTATTCTGAAAAAAAGGACCCTCAAGAGGCAATAGCTGTTTTTCAAAATAAAGAATTAGAGGATTTATCAGGAGAAGAAGCTTCTGTCTACTCTAGCTTGCTATTGGCGGCTGGCGATTATGATTTGGCAAAATCTGCCGCACAAGAAGCCAATAAAAAAGATAAAAACAATACAGATGCCTTATACAATTTAGCATTACTGGCAGAACAAGCTGAGGATTGGCCTTCTTATAAAGCCTATTTGGAGAATATCCTTGAGATAGATGATCAAGACGATAGAGCCTACTCCGGCTTAGGTGTCTACTACTACAATAATAACGAATATGATATGGCAAAGGAATTCTTCACTAAGGCCATTGCTATACGGCCAGACTATGTGTCCCTCATTGGATTATCTAATCTGGCAAAACAGGATGAAGACTATAAAGCGGCTTTTGAATATGTTAACAGAGCTTTAGCTATTGATAACACTAGTCCTTATTTATATGAAGATCGTGGTTTGATTAATGTTGAACTAGGTAAATTTGGTGATGCAGAAAAAGATCTTGTTAAAGCCACTGAGCTTGATCCAGACAATCCCTGGTTCTTTATGGAATTAGGTAAACTGCAATATAAAAGTTTATATAAGAATGAAGAGGCTCTTGAAAGCTTTAATAAGGTTATAGACTTACAAGATGATAATTTTTTTGCACGAGTATATCGCGGCTCTATCTATGAAGAAGAGGCTGATTGGGACAATGCCTATGTGGATATGAAGAGAGCCTTGGAGTTAAAGCCCGATTATCATTATCTTTATGATACCTATTGTTATCTCCTCTTCAGTAAGGGGCAGTATAGGGAAGCACGAGAAAAGTTTAATTGGGTCTATGAACGTTATCCTACAGAATATAGTATGATTTTGTTTATTGCTATGACTTATAAAAAAGAGGGGAATAAGCAAAAAGCTTTTAAGTACCTGGAGAAAGAACTTCGCAAAGTTCCAAAAGATAATCCATTCTATGAAGTAGGTCGATTTTATCTTCAGCCAGGAAGTGATTATATGTTGGAAGCTACCCTTCAGAAGATAAAGAAAGAAAGTGTTCAAATGCGAATGAAGTTCTTCATCGCAATGGCTTATGAAGATCAAGGATTAAAGGAGTCTGCCATGAGATATTATGAAGAGATCTCTGAAAGCGGTCTGTCTGGATTCCCTGAATTAACAATGGCCCGATATTATGTCAATAAATCAAAATAACAGATTTAGTGATTTAATTGCGGCTCTGGATCCAGAGAGACGGGTGATTATCCAGACTCACAATTATCCAGATCATGATGCTATTGCCTCTGCTTATGGGCTTAGTTTTTTATTTGATCACTATGGTATCAATAATATTGTTTGTTATGGCGAAGATCTTTTAAGTCATAGTTTAAAAGTTGCCATCAGGGTTTTAAAGATCCCCGTATATCATTGGGAATCTTTAGAACTTGGTACTGAGGATCAGATTGTCCAAGTAGATGGTAATTTCTCTAATGCCAATATTGCTAAATTACCCGGGGAAATCATAGGGGTTGTCGATCATCACCCCATCCCTACAGAATTAAATATTCCCTATTGGGATGTTAGAGATGATGTCGGCAGTTGTTCAAGCTTAATATATGATTACTACTATCAAACACAAATTCAGCCTGAAAGAGATATTGCTACTAGTTTGTTGATGGGGATTATGATGGACACTGCTTATTTGACGAGACGGGTGAGCCAGCTTGATTTGGATGGTTTTAATTATCTATATAAATTTGGGCAATGGGATAAGGGAAGTTTTATCCTCAAGAACAGCCTTTCTGTAGCAGAAGTCCCAGCAATAAAACAGGCTTTGTGGAATGCAGAAATAAAAGATGAATTTTGCTTTTCTTATATTAATATGGAATGTGCACCAGATTTATTGGCTTTAATAGCGGATGATTTTTTAAGATATCGTGAGATTCATTTTATAGTCATTGCTTCTAAAGCAGAAAAAGAGATAAAAATATCAGTACGCAGTGAAGATAATAGAAAATCAGCAGGGGACATCACTAAACAGGCTCTGGAAGGTATTGGTTTTGGTGGTGGTCACACTCATATGGGGGGTGGTGTTATCCCTATAGAAAACTTTCCAGGACGTGAAGAATTGTATGAACGTTTTGTTTCTATTATCGGTTTGTAAGTTAGGAGTAAAAGTGAAGGATAATATTCATAAAATTAAATTAGGTGATCGTGAAATTACTTTAATTGGTACAGCCCATGTTTCAAAGGAAAGTGTGGATGAAGTTCGTCGAACAATAGAAGAAGAAAGGCCTGATTTAGTTTGTATTGAATTAGATGCTGGTCGCTATCAAGGAATCAAAGGAGGAAGCTCCTGGACTAAACTTGATATAAGTCAGGTATTAAAACAAAAAAAAGGGTTTCTCTTACTCGCTAACTTAGCTATGAGCAGCTTTCAGAAAAAGATTGGCGCTGATCTGGGAACGAAACCTGGTGAGGAAATGGTGAAGGCTATTGAGATCTGTGAAGAGCTTAATATTCCTTTTGAATTATCGGATCGAGAGATTCAGGTGACCTTACGCAGGGCTTGGGCCTTGAGTAATTTTTGGAATAAAAACAAGATGCTTGCTGCATTGATCTCAAGTATTTTTACTAATGAAGAAATTGATAAAGAAGAGATCGAGAAGTTAAAAGAGTCTTCAGCTCTTGGAAACATGATGGAAGAATTATCCGGTTATTTACCCTCTGTAAAAAAGGTTCTGATCGATGAAAGGGATCAATACTTAGCGACAAAGATATTTAATTCAAAGGGTAATAAAGTTGTTGCAGTCATTGGTGCTGGTCATGCTCCGGGAATCATTACATGGCTCAATGATTTACACGAAAAGAAACGTAGCTCTGATTTGGAAGAGATTTCTCATTTACCTAAGAAAAGTGTCCTATCCAAAATTCTTCCCTGGTTCATTCCCCTTATTGTTGTAGGTGTCATTGGGGCTGGATTTTTCTTTAGTGGAAAAGAAGTCGGAATAGAGATGATTAAACGATGGGTTATCTTCAATGGTGGCTTTAGTGCTCTTCTTACTTTGGCCGTTTTAGGGCATCCTTTAAGTATACTGGTTAGCTTTGTATTGGCTCCGTTCACTAGTTTGAATGTCTTTGTTGGGGCAGGTATGTTTGCTGGATTAACAGAGGCATTTATTAAGAAACCAAAAGTTGAGGATTTTGAATCTCTTCAAGATGATATAACGACTGTGAAAGGTTTTTTTAAGAACAGAGTAACACATATCCTTATCGTCTTTTTAGCAAGTAGTATTGGCAGTGCCATTGGTACGTTTACCTCTTTGGTTGTACTGCCTACATTACTTGGTAAATAATTTTTTAAAGACATCAACTAGTGTAAGGGATTTTGTATTCTGATCAGGTCCCACAAAGTTATTGAATCCAAGATTTTCGGCCGCTTTCTTCCTTCTATCCATGTGGGATACTGGCCGAACTTCTCCTGATAAACTGATTTCACCAGCAAATACAGAATTAACAGGTGGAGTGATATTTGTCTTTGCTGAATAAATGGCTATGGCTAAGGCTAAATCGATACCTGTTTCTCCTAATTTGATACCACCAGCAACGTTCACATAGATGTCTTGATCGTTGAGGTTTATCCCGAGTTGTTTTTCTAATACAGCAGCAATTCTGTTTATTCTGGCCTGCTCAATCTTATCCGAATAAACTCGCCCTAAACCACCTTTGGCACTCACTGTTAACGCTTGTATTTCCACTAAGAACACCCGACTTCCTTCATATACGGCCGATATGGAAACTCCAGTAGGCATTATATCCTCCCTTTGGGGAAGGAAGAGCGATTCCGGATTACCTATTTCTTTTAGTCCTGATTGTTCCATAGAAAATATACCTAGTTCATCAACAGAGCCAAAACGATTCTTAGTGGATCGCAATATTCGTAATTCTGAACCGGAGGTCTCAAAATACAAAACAGTGTCTACCATATGTTCCAGTGTTTTGGGGCCGGCTATGGCTCCCCCTTTTGTAATGTGGGCAATCAAGAATAAAGTAATGCCCTTTGCCTTACATCGTTGTATCAATTCAAAGGCACAATACTTTAATTGCTGTACTGTTCCCGGATTTGGACCTACTTCTGATGAATATAAGGTTTGAATCGAATCGATCATAACAAAGTCATAGGTCTTTTTGTTGATAAGAGAGAGAACATCTTCTAAGTGGTTTGTACAAAGTAGATCAATGCTTTCTTGAGAAATATTTATACGGGATGCTCTGTTCTTGATTTGAAGAGCAGATTCCTCACCGCTTATGTAAAGGGTTGTTGAGTTCTTCTTTCCGGCTAGCTGAAGCATTAATGTAGATTTCCCAATTCCTGGTTCTCCCCCGATCATCAAACAGGAGCCTCTCATTAGTCCTCCTCCTATGACTTGGTCGAACTCACTAAGTCCAGTGGATATACGTTCTACAGACTCTTGTTTTAATTCTGATAGGGAAACTTGTTCAGTAACCTTTGGTGGCTGATATTTTGTACTAACAATATCTT
Source organism: Spirochaeta cellobiosiphila DSM 17781 (assembly GCF_000426705.1). NCBI lineage: Bacteria > Pseudomonadati > Spirochaetota > Spirochaetia > Spirochaetales > Spirochaetaceae > Spirochaeta > Spirochaeta cellobiosiphila. The sequence continues at coordinate 311,464 of NZ_AUFW01000007.1, read as the reverse complement.
CTTTAAATTCGGTGAAACTATTCCAAGATCCACAGTTAGGGCATTTGCCAAGCCACTTTGGTTCTGTATGTCCACATTCTTGACATAGATAATGTATTTTTTTCTTAGTTGCCATAGGATAAGAACTCCTTAGTTAATTGACAAAATAGGATGTGAGTCTCATATTGTTAATATGACACAAAAAGAGCCACCCCTAATGTATAAGATATATGTAAAATTATACAACAAAAGTTTTGAAGATAGTCACAATGTTAATGAGACTATATCCCGAATAACAGAACTGATAATTCATTTTGGTGGAGAAGTTAAGGAAAAAAGTAGGGATTTAAAAACATATCTATGTTCTATAGATTATTTTCAAATACAAACCTTCTTCCATTCCTTGAAAATGTTGAAAAACACAGGATTGCCCTTATTCCTAACTACTAATAATGATACTGATATAGAAGAAAGTCATAAAACCCATGTGGATTGTATATATATTGATAGTGAATTGTTTGAACAAGTTGATGATGAAACTATTAAAAAAAGAGCCATTAAGCTGCCCGAAGGTTACTATCGTTTTTCTTTGACCCCAAGTAAAAAAATGACGCGCGAATCCCAAGAAGAAGCCCTCCGTAGGCATAGAAAAGACAAATCACCAGAGGAAGAGGTCTCTGCTTTCGTAAAAGATACTATCAAAGATGCTACTGATAAATTTGGTCATTATGTAAGTAACGGACAGAGTTTAAATGATATTCTCAGTAGTTTATCTCAAACAAAGATTAATCCCTTAATGGATTTTGTGTCCCAATCTTTTGGAGGAATTCGTTATGTCAGATCAGAGATTCGTAAGAAACAAAAAGGTTCTGAGTTTTCTTATCCTGAGGGACATGAATTATTTGTTGAGTATAAGAAAAGTCAGGAAAATAAATTTGTAAAAAGACATGGTTTGACTCATCGTCTAGGTCCTTATGTGGGCATTAGTGCTTTGCTAGTTTTCTTGAATGTTCAATTCAGTAGTGGCTTTCCTTGGTCTTTAATTCCTGTTAGTGTCTTTTCTATTGATCTCCTCCGAAAATGGGTTGATGGGAGAAGTCGGAAAAAAGAACTCAAAGAATTAAGCTCTATAAAACAAATGTCAAACCAGGATTTTTACCATTATTACTTATATACAAAATCAAAAAAGAGTCTGTTAAGCCATGGTATAAATGTCCTTTCCTTATCTGCCTTCCTAATGATGATAAATATTATCACAACTAGTACTCCCTGGAGTATTATCCCTGCTGCCGTGTTAGGTATATCTTTTCTAGGGCGAATGGGTGACTTTATAGATAAGAGAAAAAGAAAGGAAAATCACACTGGTTCCAGAATTTCTAGCAACCAAAATATAAAAGACTTACGTTCTGAAGCTATTGATTTACAAAAGAAGATACTAAAACATCTTAAAAAATCTCACAAAGATAAGGTCCTTGATAGGGAGGTTAAACCCCTCGTAACGAAGTATATAGATCAAATCACAAAACTACTTAATGCCTATAGTGATATTGATGTTATATTACGCCAAATTGACAATAGTTCCTTAATGAAAGATAAGGTTATTCTAGAAAAGAAATTGCAGGATAGTACTAACAAACAATTACAAAAAGAATATGAAAAATCTATTACTGAGATTGACCGTCAAATCTTGTCCCTTGAACAATTAAGTGATCATAGGGAATTAGTTGAATTAAGAGTTAAATCGGCAGTGAATAATCTCAATCAAATGAATATTGACCTTATTCGATTGCGGAATGTTTCTGAGATCATTGATACTTCAACCTATGATATGCTAAGACAATCTTCTTTAGAAATGTCTGAGTATATTGATGATTATTCCCGTGCTTTCGATGACATAAATAAATAAAGGTTTAAGCCTTTTCTGATAGTAGAAGGACTTGTAAAAAATCTATATCCTAATTGTTATTTAGTGAATGTAGATTACCTATTAAGTAACATGCAGTATATGTGAAATTGTAATTATGAGAAAAAAGATTTAGCTAATATTTTGACTGGTACTTGGTATCGGAGCCCAGATCCTGCAAAAACTGTTGATATAAAATATGGTCGGGGTTCAGCAAAAAAAGTGATTAATTTTACTTTGGTAATAGATGGATACCAAACACTTCGAACAATTTTTTTGCCAATGATGGGAGGTCCTTTTGAAATTAGAAAGATTTCTAAGGCTTCAAATAACTCTTATGACTTAAGTTTTTATTTTGATAGAGGTCAGTTCGATGTTGAATATAGGTTGCATATGTTAACCGAAAATAGTTTTTGGGTAGAGCAGATATCTAAAAGTGATGACAAACCTTTTATTCCTACAGGGGCGGATACGGTTTATTACAGAATTGATGGGCCAAATATTAGATAAGCCTCTGTCCCATCCATCTTTACACTCACAGTACAGTGGGGTAGTTAATCAAACCCAGTATGACACTCTGTCATTCTGGTTTTTTTTAGTCCTTGCCGTGCAGTTTTATATAATTCCACAGACCACTTAGGATCTATTGTTGCGATCACTGATGAAGCAGGCCAGAAGCTTTGGAGCGCCGAGTACACACCCTTTGGTGATAAGGTTGTTATCGATAATCCTTCAGGACGTGATGAATTTGACTTTAAGTATACTGGGAAGGATTATGATGCCCAGTTAGGATTCTACTACTTCAATGCCCGTTGGTATGATGCTCAGGCTGGTCGCTTTATTACAGAGGATCCTGCAAGGGATGGGGCTAACTGGTATTTGTAAACGGCGAATAATCCGCTGAATTGAAAGAAATACAAAAAGAAGAAGGTATCCTAAAAAAAGTAATGGCTGGGTTAAAAGCGAATGTTTTAAGGGATGAATGAAAGAGATATACTTCTAAATATGATTCAGAATGGGTGAAAGAAAAAACTAGTATAATTATTGAAAGAGGTTACTATGGAACGCCTGGGAAAGTCTATTGGGATGGCAAACTGAGTATTGACTTTATGGGTGCATCACTTTATGACACCAGAATACAAACTTGGGCAGACCATAAAGATTTGACAAAAATTGATGGGACATTAAAACTTGGAACTTATGACGCTGCTTTCACTGCAATTAATCCAAGTGGAACCTACAAGGATTCCTTAGTAGTAAAGGGTCCAGATTTTTACCTTCATCCTAATGCTTTTAACAATTTGAATGGTTTACCGTGGCGTCAGGGGTTAGTACCTAGATCAAAAGGTTGCTTAGTACCAAAATTAGGGGATTTTAATGATATTACCAATGTTTTAAAGGATTTGGGTTTTGAATATAAATCAGGAAATAATAGAGATACTATAAGTTTAATATTGAAATTATCTAACAACTTGTCAGAGACATATGTTAACTATAAAAGGAATCCAAATAAGTATCAAAATGTAGATCGAAATGTGTTAAAACACACAGAAGGATGGCAGTAAATGAAAAATAGAGTATTATTAATTTTCTCTATTTTAATAATAAATTTCTTATATTCTGAAGATTTTGATGGTTTAACATTTGTCGACAATACTTTTAAACCTATTTTGCAGAAGTCAATTTCATTCAATAATGGAGAGTTAGAGTACAAAATCGACAATGATGGTGAAATAGATAAATGGACAGAGCCATATAGAATTGATAGATCTAGTGGTTTAACATATATATTAATTGGAAAGAACTCTAAAAAATGGCTTTGTTTATTTTCAGACTCCTACATTATTATGTATGACAGTGATTCAAAACCATTCTTTTTAGGTAATAATATTGAAAAGAATTACTTGAGTGATAGTTTATCATTTGGGGAAAAATATTTTAGATCAACATCATACTTAAGTGAAGAAACAAAAAAAGGTAAAATTGAGTACAGTAGTACTAATTTGGGTATCAATTCTTTGCCGTCACCATGGGTCGAGGGAGTTCCAGGAAATGGTATTGGAGAGAAAATATATATAGATGTAAAAAAAACTGAAGATTATTCTGAGAAATATATCGTTCTATCAAATGGTTATGTCTCCTATTCTAGATCTGACCTATTTAGAAAGAACAATAGAATAAAGAAAATTAGACTTCAGGACATTGAAAGTGGAAATTACAGAGATATCAATATTAAAGATACCTCTGATTTTTGTATAATCCCATTATATGATATCATACGTAGTGATGGTGTAATAATAGAAATATTAGATGTTTATCCTGGGACTCAATATAATGATACTTGCATCAATTTTATAGGTATTGGAAAAATTGAAATTGATCGATATAAAGGATAAATGCTCCTCAATAGCATCGCTCCAAGGCAAATCATCCTGATTCTACCAAACCAGGAGCGCCCCTCCCCAGAGAAGATATCTTATCTGTGAAGGGACTTGATTTATCACTGCGCTCGCATCACGGCGATTTGAACTAAAAGATTACTTGTTTTGTTAATCAAACCCAGTATGACCTCCCTGTCATTCTGGGCTTTTTGTCCCGCCCGTGTTATTTTTATTATTCCATAGACCACTTAGGATCTTCTGTAGCTATTACTGATGAGGCAGGTGAGAAGCTTTGGAGTGCCGAGTACACACCTTTTGGTGACAAGGTTGTTATCGATAATCCATCAGGAAGGGATGACTTTGACTTTAAGTATACCGGTAAGGATTATGATGATGATTTAGGGTTCTATTACTTCAATGCTCGTTGGTATGATGCTCAGGCTGGTCGGTTTATTACGGAAGATCCGGCTAGGGATGGGTCTAATTGGTATTTGTATACGGCGAATAATCCGCTAAGATATATTGATCCCACTGGTTTAACTAGAAAAAAAGCAGATGATGGTGGAACAGGAACTACTGAGGAAAAAAGCACTTGGGAAAAAGTTAAGGATGTTGTTAGTTCTGTAGTTAAAGCAATTCAGAATAATAATCCTAGTGGTGGATCAACTGGTGGTCCAAATGGTAGAGATAATGGAGACACATCAGGGGGAAGTTCTTCGGAACAACAGATTGATGAGGAAGAAGGTGGAGATGAAGTTGGATTACCATCAGATAACCAAAATCCTGGTCAGAATGAAGTTCCTGATGATGTTAAAGATAATTTAGATTGGTTATCAGATGATAATTTAGCAGATGGTTCTCTAACTCCAAATTTGGACGAACTTACTATAATTGATGCTGTTAAATCATTATATGACCTAGGTTCAAAGGCAAGTAAAGCATTATTAAAGAAGACAGTAGGAAGTAAAATCGATGAAGCTGTTAGTACCTCAATAAAAAGTTTAGATGATTTGCTTGATATGGGAGTAGATTGGAAAAAGTTGAAAAATGGTACTAAACAAGCTAATGTAACTGGAGACGCAAATAAGATAATCAGTGATTTAGCTGAAAGCTATGGACAAACTTTGCAAGAAAGTGGGCATGAAATATTTTTTAAAACTGATGATTTAAGAATGGGGCTTCATACATCCGCAAAAACAGGAGAAGCGACTATACATATTAATAATGGTGGGAAGCTTTTTAAAATAAGGGTAAACAATTGATAGAGTATAAAGAAATACTAAAGGAGTATATATCAGAGTATTACTCAATATACTTTAATTATGATGAAAAGTGGGGAGATGTTAAAAAAGCTGAAGAATATTTGAAAAAATATTGGTTGACAGCAGATGAATATGAAGCAACATGGAAAAAAATACAATGTAATATATTTACAGATATTAATAGAAAATTCCCTGAAATAGGATATAAAGATGAATATGATATTTATTGCAATGCTGGTGGTTGTCTTTTTACAAAAGAAGATTTTTTAATATTACAAAGCGGTATGGAGAGATTAAAAGATCATCAGTTTGTAATTATAGAAAATGTGAGCGGAAGTTATAATAATTTATCTATCCCACCAATAACCTTAAGATTTCCTGCTGATATATCATGGGAAGAACTTAATAGTGGAAATTATATATCTTCTTTTGTTATTAATTTTTCGGAAAGAGAATATTTTGTATTCTCCAATAGTGCGAAATGGGGATATTACGCTACGAATGACAATTATATTCCATTGGGGGTATTAGGTTTAAAGAATAAGAATATATTTGAAAAGTTTAATATTTATGAACCGGACCTCCAAGAGTTAATAAGTCACTTGCCTAATCATTTAAAAAGTAAAGTTATAATAGACTGAGACGTAATATCTCCTGTGCAAAGCTCCATGGTTAATCTGAGGCTTCTTCTATGATTTCTTTGGAATAAAAATCCACTGTAAGGGTGTTCTTTCGAACATTTAATTCGATGTGGTTAAGAACATTTTTCAATAATAGTCTATGAATCTGGTACTTACTAATTTTTATAATCATATTCATCTCTCCAGTGAGGTTGATTGCGACCAGATTGTGGGAAGGAACACTTACAAAATAAAGTAGAACTATGTATTAGATCCTCAAAAAGCATCGCTCCAAGACAAATCATCCTGATTCTACCGAACCAGGAGCGCCCCTCCCCAGATAAGATATCTTATCTGTGAAGGGACTTGATTTACCTCTGCGCTCGCATCACGGCGAATTGAACTAAAAGATGACTATTATTGTTAATCAAACCCAGTATGACCTCCCTGTCATTCTGGGCTTTATTTGTCCTGGCCGTGCTGTTGACCAAACGATACATTTGGTCAACTTTTGAGGGGCAGGCCCTAGAGCCTATGGATAGGAAGTCACTAATCTGACGATTGCCTATTAATAAAGAAAATTGAAAGGCCCTTTAAAAAATCTCGAAAGGCCCATTCAAAAAGTTTGAAAAGCCCTTTCAAAATGCTATGGCTTAGTACCTTCTTCTGCCAAGAGGGTTTTGTCCTTTTCCCTAGAGCCTTGAGGATTGAAAGTAGCCGAGTTCTGGGACGAGTTAAAAGGAAGCCTTAACAGATCTGAATCTCCCGGGCCGGAGGTCGGCCAAACATACAATTATCATGTGGAAAGTCATGAAATGACTTGTAACGAACAGAGGACAGGGATGTCCGGCCGATGATAATTGCATGTTTGGTCGATGGAAGATCAGGACGATCTGTAATGGAACCGTAGACCCAGGGGAGTTGCCAGGGGACCCCCATCTGTTCGGTGTGTAACGCCGAAGAGTTTGAGGAAATTCAAAGAGAAGAAGGAATTCCAAATAGGATTAAGGAAGCTGTTAAGTAGCAATCACTAAGAGAGAATTTAAAAAGATATGCAATTAAGTACGATAGTGATTGGGTTTTGGAGAATACTGATATAACTGTGACTAGAGGATACTATAGCAACAGGTGTTTGATGCTCAATTAACTGATCACAATGATGATGAAGGAATAAATGGTTGGTATAAAGATTTCCTAATTTTGAAAGATGATTATTATCTGCATCCTGATGCTAAGAATTGGATTTCAGATGCACCTTATAGTTCAATTGGAAAACCTTATTCTGCTGGCTGTATAATTCCACGTATTGGTGATTTCAACAATTTCACACAACAAATGAATAACTTGGGATTTAAATATGGAGATATTAAGGATGGTAGTCGTGATAGTATCAGAGTAGAGATAAAATTATCTACTCAATTACAACAGCCAAGTTATTATACTAGGAATAGTTTCAATAATAATAATCTTAGGCATATAAAAGGATGGAAATAAATGAAAAAGAATATTTTTATTTTTTTAGGATTGAGTTTTTTTTGCAATCTAGCTATTTGGAGTAATCCTTATTTTGTGGGTAATAGTTACCTTGAACACTATGATGTCTTCATTGATAAAAAGATTAGCTTTACTAAGGATAATATCATTATTCAAATATTAAATGGTGAAACTCAAGAAAAGAAAGAAGAAATATACCCTTATAAAATAGATGACAGTAGTGGCATAACATTTCTATTACTCGGAGAAGATTATAGTAAGAAATGGTTAATTTTAGGAAATATACAAGAAATTACAATTTATGATTCTGAAGGAGACTACTTTTTCTATGGAATAGGTATGATTGAAGCAGAACCAACTATACCTTATTATTATAGTGATAGATATGAGGCTACGAGTGAATTAACTGAGACAATTAATGGGAAAACTATTTCTTATCCAATTAACAATCTTGCAAAATTAGATCTGCCATCTCCCTGGGTAGAAGGGGAAAAAGATTATGGTATCGGTAGTGAAATAAAGATAGATATCCAAAGAGATTCTTCCTCAAGATATGCTTTATTAATATCGAATGGTTTTGTATCATATGATCATCCAGATTTGTATAAGAAAAATAGTAGAGTAAAGGTATTACGTGTTATGGATAGGTGGACTAAAAGATATAATGATTATTTCATACCCGATAGTCCCGACCCTTACAGAATCTATGTGGATAATCTATTTACTACTGATGGAATAATTCTTAAAATTATGGATGTATGGAAGGGAACTGAATACAAGGACACTTGTCTAAATTCTCTCGGTATCTTCATTTATTCTAAGAGTAATTTACGATAGAACAGGTAGCTTTCACTTACATATATTATATTTTATATCGATCTTAGATTAAATCATAAGATTCCCTTCTTCTAACGACAGAAATATGATAACCAAAGAAAATGGTTTGCCAAATTAAGATACTTTCTAACATCATTCATAATGACGAGTTTAAGTAGAATGGTGGAAGATGTTTTTGATCTTTTCACTTGTTCAGACCTATTTTCCCAAAAGCATCGCTCCAAGGCAATTTGAACTAAAAAATGAATCGTTATTGTTAATCCAACCCAGTATGACCTCCCTGTCATTCTGGGCTTTTTTTGTCCTGGCCGTGTTCTTTTTATTATTCCACAGATCACTTAGGATCTACTGTAGCCATTACTGATGAGGCTGGTGAGAAGCTCTGGAGTGCCGAGTACACACCCTTTGGGGACAAGGTTGTTATTGATAATCCAACAGGGCGTGATGACTTTGATTTTAAGTATACCGGTAAGGATTATGACCAGGAATTAGGATTCTATTACTTCAATGCCCGTTGGTATGATGCTCAGGCTGGTCGGTTTATTACGGAAGATCCTGCCAGGGATGGGTCTAATTGGTATTTGTATACGGCGAATAATCCGCTTGTTTTTGTTAATCCTAGTGGGTTGTTTTTTAAACGTAGTGGCAATGAATCTAAGAAAAAGAGTGTAGATACTGAAGATAAAAATAAAGATAAAGATGTAAGTGAAGCAGAACAGCGTGCTAGAGATCGATTAGAAAAATAAGCGAAAGATTTGAAGGATCTTCAAAAAAAAGAAGGAATTCTTAATAGGATTAAAGTAGCTTTTAAGAAGAATGCCCTAAAAGAGAATTTAAAAAGATATACAAGTAAGTACGATAGTGATTGGGTTAAGGAGAATACTACTATAATAATATAACAGTGACCAGAGGTTATTATGGTACTTTAAACCCCCAAGGTTTTGATGCAAAATTATCTGCTCACAATGTACCAGGAAATGGATGGTATAAAGATTATTTAGAACTGAGAGATGATTTCTATTTGCATCCTGATGCCAAAAAATGGATTTCAGATGAACCTTATAGTACGATAGGTAAACCATATTCTAAAGGATGTATAATACCGCATATAGGAGATTTTAATAATTTTACTAATGAAATGAAAAATTTAGGATATTCTTATGGTTATGGTAATTCTAGAGAGCAAATTCATGTAGAGATAAAATTATTTACTCAATTACAACAGAGCATATAAAAGGATGGCAATAAAATGACAAAAATAGGTAAATACATATTTTGTGCTATTTGCTTGTATAACTCTTCAATCTCATCTTGGGGGGGTGATAACTTTTTCCAAGGTAAAACATATTCGGATAGAGATATTCCTATAACTACATTAATATCGTTTAGTGATAGAAAAATAAGATTTGAAGAAAATGATTTTGATATGAATACTAGTACAGTAAATGAATATCAATATAGAATTGATGATACAAGTGGTATTCGCTTTCTAGAGTATGGAACAGAATATGATAAAAAGATGATTGTCATTGGTAATAAGTATATTATACTTTTATATGACTCTGATAATGATTATATATATAAAGGATATAAGCGATTTGGTGATACGCTGCCTGACTTATTTGGATTTATTGATTTTTTTTCCACGCAGTCAAGTTTAAAAGAAAGAACAAAAAACGGTATCAAAGTATATGGGGCAGAAAATTTATCTATTTCATCTTTACCTAATCCATGGGTTGAGGGAGAAACAGGAGATGGCATAGGTGTTGAAATAAATATTGATCTAATAAAGGAAGAGAGCAGTACCTATTACTTGTATTTTTCAAATGGTTATGTTTCTTATAGTCGACCAGATTTATATAAAAAAAATAATAGAGTGAAGAAAATCAGAATCAGTGATAATGCAAGTGATAATTATATTGATGTTACAATTCCAGACACACCAGATTTATTTAAGATAGATATTAATAATGTTATAGGCCTTAAAGGTATGACTATGACAATATTAGAGGTTTATCCTGGAACCATTTATAATGATACCTGTATTAATTATATCGGTGCTTTTATTAGTTATGATGGAAGAACTCATTAGTAGATATGAACTTCAAAATAGAGCTTATACTATTTTCTGTGCAAAGCGTGACTGTATTTTATTCGAGGTTGTAAATAAATCTGTGTAAAGCTCTAAATCTTTGATATAAAAGATAAGGAGCTTTTATTTTGAATGAAGAAGAACTCAACGAACTGCCCAACAAGCTGGCACAAAACTTAAAAAGTGAAAAAGACATTTCAGCAATGACCAGAATGCTGACAAATGTTTTAGATCTTTTCACTTGTTCAGACCTATTTTCCCAAAAGCATTGCTCCCAGGCAAATCATCCTGATTCTACCAAACCAGGAGCGCCCCTACCCATATAAGATATCCTATCTGTGAAGGGACTTGATTTCTCTTTCCGCTCGCATCACGGTTATTTGAACTAAAAAGATGACTATTATTCCACAGACCACTTAGGAACTACTGGTGCCATTACTGATGAAGCAGATGATAGTGGTAGTGGTAAAAAGTTAGTTGGAGATAGAAGTGGAGAAGGATGGCAAAAGGTAAAAGATATCTTTGGAGGACATAGTACTTCTAGTTCTGATGAAGATAGCGGTAAAGATTCTCAAACCGAAGCTCAAAAAAGCTTAGAGAAATTAAGTGCCGTTTATGAGGCTGCTTTAAACGCAACACCAACAATAGCAGTGGAAAAGATGAAAAATTATTTCACTAAGATATATCTGGAAAGCCAGATCAAAAGAGAGTTAGGTGAATATTTAGATAAGGGCTATGATGGTGTGTTACATTATGGAGTGGAAGGGGACAAACAAGGGCCCATCATCCAAATGCATATACGTATGGAAGAACAAATCTGCAACACTATAGTTCAACAAGAAAACCTTATAAAATCAACATACACATTAGGGATATGAGAGCTCTACATTTTTAAA